>JAGYII010000001.1 GCA_018402725.1 Candidatus Izemoplasma sp.
TTGGAATTTAACCACGACATCATGACGATTGTTGAATTCCAACACGTGAAACCCGGTAAAGGTGCAGCCTTTGTTAGAAGTAAACTTAGAAACCTAAGAAGTGGCGCAGTGATTGAAAAAACATGGCGTGCGGGTGAAAAAGTCGCCCCGGCTCTGATTGAAAAAGATGAAATGCAATTTTTATATATCAACGGGGATCGGTATGTCTTTATGAATACAGTCACCTACGACCAAATTGAAGTGGCTGATTATCAGATTGAGTATGAGAAAAACTTCTTGTTAGAGAGTATGATGGTGATGATGAAACGTTATAACGACGAAATCATCGGCGTTGAGCTCCCTGAAAAGGTCGCTCTCACTGTGGCTGAAACCGTTCCTGGCGTGAGAGGAAACACCGTCACCAATGCGACCAAAGATGCCGTTTTAGAGACTGGCTACTTAGTACAAGTCCCTATGTTCATTAATGAAAACGATAAGATTTATATTAATACGTCAACTGGCAAATATATGACCAAGGCGTAAAGGAGTGTCTTTCTTGGAAGTTTCCGACCCCCGACAGGAGGTTAAAGTATGCCCCTGTTAATCACAACCCTCGTTATTTTACTTTTACTATCGGGATTCTTCTCGATGAGTGAAACGGTATATTCTAGTATTAATCCGATTCGGATCAAAAGCGCGATTGATGAAAAGAAAAAAGGCAGTAAACGGGCGTTATGGATTCATGACCATTTTGATGTGACCTTATCTACGATATTGGTGGGTAATAACTTAGCGAACATTGCGCTCGCTTCAGCATCCCTTGGGCTGATCGCCAGTTTTTTTAACAATAACGAAGCTCTCGTCGCCGTAGTCAATACTTTAGTCATGACCACCGTAGTCTTGATTTTTGGTGAAATTATTCCTAAAAGCTATGCCAAAGTTAATGCTGACCGTTTAGCCTTGACGCTTGCCGCTCCTTTGTATGTGGTGATTCAAGTCTTAAAACCGGTGACGGCCTTTTTTATTATGATTAAAAAAGCTTTTTTAAGAGGTGAACCCACCGTGACCATTACGGTGACTGAAAATGAGCTTGAAACGATAATTGATACGATGGAAGAAGAAGGCTCCATTGATGAAGATGAAGCCGAAATGTTACAAAGTGTTTTAGATTTATCAGAGCGCCAAGTCTATGAAATCATGACCCCCCGAGTCGATATGATTGCGATTAATATCGATGACTCGATTGACGATATTAAAGCTACTTTCTTAGAGCATCAATTTTCAAGAATTCCCGTTTTTTCGGAAAACCGCGACAATGTCGTCGGGATATTAACCGAACGTGATTTTTACACCTGCTTAATTAAGAACGAACCTTTTGAAATCAAAACGTGGTTGAAAGCGCCCATTTTTGTCCCTCGCTCGATGAAAGTCGACCGCTTAATTGAAGTCTTACAAAAAGAAAATATGCACCTTGCGGTTGTAACTGATGAGTATGGTGGAACCTCTGGGATTGTGACCATGGAAGACGCCTTAGAAGAGCTAGTGGGCGAAATTTATGATGAGCACGATGATATTGAACCGGACTTCATTCAAAAAGAAAGCGCGAACGATTATTTAGTAAACGCCGGCATTTCTTTAGATGATTTATTTGATGAACTTAATTTAGGTGAACCCGAAGAATCCGATCAATCCATTTCGGCCTTTTTATACGCTCAATTTAAAGAGATTCCTGAGGAAGGCCAATCCTATACTTTAGTGCATTCAAAACCAAGTTATGATCATGATAAAACTGAAATTGTCCATGAAATTAAGTTCTTAATTAAAAAAATGGAAGACCGCCGGATCATTACCGTGCTGATTACCATCAACGAAATTGAAGGGGTTAAAAATGAGTGACCGGGTCCATAAACTAATCGCTCAATCAGGGATCATGTCACGACGCCAAGCCGAAGTCATGATTGCTGAAGGGAAAGTTAAACTTAACGGTCAAACGATTACCGAATTGGGCACTAAAGCCACCTTTGATGATGTCATCGAAGTGGCTGGACAAGTCATTGAAAAAAAAGAAGAACCCGTCACCTATCTCTTTTATAAACCTGAAGGTGTGGTCACCACCACCCATGACCCAGAAGGTCGTTCTAAGGTCGTTGATTACATCGATGATGCCCGCCGACTTTATCCGATTGGCCGACTCGATTATGATACCTCAGGGCTATTGCTTCTCACCAATGAAGGGGAGCTTGCAAACTTACTCACCCAACCTAAAAATCAAATCCCTAAAGTATATGAAGTCACTTTCACAGGAGTCTTAAGACGAAAGACTTCCAGTATCTTTGAAAAGGGAATGATCTTAGAAAAACGTAAACTTCAACCCGTCGAAGTCAACTTTGTAAAAGTCGATGCGAAAGCGGAAAAAACCAGTTGTCAACTTGTTTTAAGAGAAGGTAAGAATCATCAAATCAAAAAGATGCTGGCCGAATTTGGTCACGAAGTTATTCGCTTAAAGCGTCTTCGAATCGGCCCATTAACTTTAGACGGTCTCCAAAAAGGGACCTACCGAGTATTAAAACCTTTTGAAAAGAAACAACTTATTAATGCGGTTCAAACAAAAAAATCCCCTCATCCGAAATCCTGATGAGGGGTTTTATTTTATTTGTTATTTTAGACTAATCCGCTTCCAAATAAGGCCGCAAAGACTAAAGAAACAATACTCATTAATTTAATTAAGATGTTAATCGAAGGACCCGAAGTATCTTTGAAAGGATCGCCGACGGTATCCCCTGTGACAGAGGCTTTATGTGCTTCTGAAGATTTACCACCTTCATTGCCTTCTTCAATGAAT
Organism: Candidatus Izemoplasma sp.; assembly: GCA_018402725.1. Lineage (GTDB taxonomy): Bacteria > Bacillota_I > Bacilli_A > Izemoplasmatales > Izemoplasmataceae > JAGYII01. The sequence goes on from JAGYII010000001.1 coordinate 2,822, forward strand.
TTCTTCGCATTATCCCAAGCCCCTCCAGCGTTCGCCATAAAGATGGCCATCGCAATGCCTGAAGCTAAGGATCCTCCGAGCAATCCGCCTAAGCTTTCAGCGCCTAAGAAGAAGCCGACTGTTAAAGGGGCCACCACAGCTAAGACCCCCGGAAGAATCATTTCTTTAAGGGCTGCTTTCGTTGAAATATCAACGCAGCGTGCATAATCTGGTGTTTGAGTGCCATCCATAATGCCAGGAAACTCTCTAAATTGACTTCTCACTTCATCAATCATTTTATTTGCAGCCCGGCCCACTGAGGCCATCGTGAGTGAACTAAATAAGAAGGGTAACATCGCTCCAATCAAGACGCCAACAATGACGCGAGGGACCACGAGATCAATCGAAGTGAGTCCCGCCGCGGTCACAAAGGCTCCAAAAAGAGCTAAGGACGTTAGGGCCGCTGAACCGATTGCAAAACCTTTACCAATCGCAGCAGTGGTATTGCCAACACTATCTAATTTGTCGGTGATGTCACGAACCCGTTGATCCATTCCGCACATCTCCGCAATCCCTCCTGCGTTATCCGCAATTGGTCCATACGCATCAATGGCAATGGTCATTCCGGTGGTGGCAAGCATTCCCACTGCAGATAAAGCAATTCCGTATAGACCTGCAAGTTCAAAAGAAACAAGGATAACTAAGCCAATCGCAATAATCGGTAAGGCGGTGGATTGCATCCCAATGGATAAACCCCCGATGATGTTGGTCGCATGACCGGTTTGAGATTGTCTAGCGATATCTTTGACGCGTTGATAATCACTTGAGGTATAAAGCTCAGTGACAAGTCCAATGAATAATCCAACCGCAAGCCCGGCCATTAAGGCAAAAAAGATGCCATAATTTTCAAAGATGCCTCGATCGACATAAAACCACGTTAACCCGAGCGTAATAATAAAGAAGACGATGCCCGCAGAATAGGTGCCTTGTTTCAAGACTTTGTGAGGTTGATCGGCTTTTTTAGTTCTGACCGTGATCGTTCCGATCATCGCCGCTAAGATGCCGCCCCCTGCTAATAGCAATGGAAATAAAGCGCCTTCTAAACCAAAAGATACAATTCCAATGGTCATGGCTGCAATTAATGACCCGACGTACGATTCAAACAAGTCAGCGCCCATCCCAGCCACATCTCCCACGTTATCTCCCACGTTATCAGCAATGACCGCAGGGTTGCGTGGATCATCTTCTGGAATTCCAGCTTCAATTTTACCGACCAAGTCAGCTCCAACATCGGCCGCTTTGGTATAAATTCCTCCACCCACTCGGCTAAATAAAGCAATCGATGATGCGCCTAAACCAAACCCAGTGATGACTTTCATCATCGAAGGAAGATTTAAATCAGTGACATAAACGCCTACTAAATAAGCGGTGACTAAGCCGAGTAAGCCGAGTCCGACCACCGCCATTCCCATGACGGCTCCGCCTGAAAAGGCAACATCAAGAGCCTTATTCATTCCCTCATCACGCGCTGAGACGGCGACTCGTGAATTCGCAGCGAGAGCCCCTCGCATTCCAATGTAACCCGCTAACGCAGAAAGACCCGCTCCATAAATAAACGTAAGTGCGGTTCCCCAATCAATGGCTAAACCAAGGATCATCGAAGCAACGATGACAAAGAGGGCTAATATTCCATACTCCCGCTTTAAAAAGGCCATCGCCCCATCTCTAATATAGCCAGAGATTTCTTCGATTCGGCCGTCGCCTTTTTTAATACTTTTTATCTTTCTAAATAAAAATACAGCATAAATCATAGCTAAGATACTAAATCCTAAAGCTATCCAAATTAATTGTTCCATGGTCCCTCCTTAATATCATTAAACAGTGTAGCATTAAACGGTTTTCATTTTCAATATAAACGAAGAATAAACCAGATTTGACATGCACCCCTCTAATCCTTATGATATAATGGTATGGGAAAAAAGGAGCACACCATGGAACCGATTCATATCGCTATTGACGGCCCTGCGGGTGCCGGAAAATCGACCATTGCCAAAGGACTCGCTCAAGCCTTAAATATCATTCATTTAGACACTGGAGCGATGTACCGGGCAGTGACCCATCAAGCCCTTCAACTCGGCCTTGATTTAAGTGACCCAGAGGCATACGGTTTTATTGAGACCTTAGACTTTACCTTCAAAGAAGGAGAACTCTTTCTCAATCAAGTCAACGTAGAAACCTCAATTCGTAATCAAACCACCACCCAAAACGTCTCCTTAGTTGCGTCTCATAAATCGGTTCGAGATGCCCTGGTTAAAAGACAACAAGCGATTGCACTTAATCAATCCCTTGTTATGGACGGGAGAGATATTGGTACGGTGGTTCTTCCAAAAGCCCCGTTTAAATTTTTCTTAACCGCCGATCCTAAAACCCGTGCCTTAAGACGGCAACAAGAACTTTTAAAAAAAGGCGAATCCGCCGATTTAAATTTCCTCATTGAAGATATAAAACGTCGTGACGATCTCGATTCAAACCGGCTTTTAAACCCCTTAAAAAAAGCCCCCGATGCCTTAGAAATCGATACGGCTCAGTACTCAATCATTGAACTCATTCAATACTTAACTCAAATTGTGAAAGAAGGCTAATCATGGAATTTAAAAACGTGAGAGAAGGCAGCATTGTTACAGGGACTATTTACGAAGTGAGAGCGACTGAACTCATTGTCGCAATTGATGGGGTTCCAACCGAAGGCACCCTCAGCTTAGAACAGATTTCAAAAAAACCCATTTTATCGTTGAAAGATCTTTTTAAAAAAGGCGATTCGATTGACGTCCAAGTGATAAAAAAAGATGATGAAAATTTGATTCTTTCACGGTTAGATATCGAACGTCAAAATATCTTTGATTCCCTTCAAGATTTCTTTAGCCAAGATCAAGCTTTTGAAGCCTTAGTCAAAGGGGCAAACCGGGGCGGATTATCCTTAGACTATGATGGCTACGAACTATTTATGCCAGCGTCTGAAGTATCCACCACCTACACCGCGAGCTTAGCTGATTTTGGAGGTAAAAAGCTCTTAGTTAAAGTCATTGAAATTCGCCGTGACAAAGTGGTTGTTTCTCATAAAAGTGTCGAAAAAGAAAGCCAAAAAATAAATAAACAAAAAGAACTCGAATCAATCAAAGTGGGCGACGTTTTAGACGGTACGGTCATTAAGATTTTAGACTTTGGGGCCTTTATCCGTTTTGAATATGCGGAAGGGTTGGTTCACATTTCTCAGCTATCGCATCATCAAGTCGGTAAAGTCTCTGATGTATTAAAAGAAGGTCAAAAAGTCAAAGTTAAAGTCATTGACGCTGACGGTGATAAACGAGGTCTTTCCATAAAAGCCTTAGAAGCGACCCCCTGGGAAGCGTATGCAAAATCTCACAAAGAAGGCTCAAAAGTCACGGGTAAAATCATTAAAAAAATGCAATTTGGCTTTTTAGTGGAAGTGGCGCCTGATGTGGTCGGGATGGTCAATAAATTTGATTATTCTTGGGATCCTAACTATAACTTAGCGGGGCATGTCAATGAAGGCGATGAAATCGAGGTTCAAATCTTATCCCTCGATGCCAAAAAGCGCCGGATGCAACTCTCTAAAAAACATCTAGAATATAACCCATGGGATGACGTTAAAGTTAAAATTGGTGAAAAAGTTTCAGGCGTCGTAAAAGTGCTTCAATCAGGGGGCGCTCTCGTTGAAATCCAAGGGGTCAATGCCTATTTACCGATTGGTGAGATCAAAGAAGAACGCCTTGAACGGGTCGCTGATGGCTTAAAAGAAGGCGAAGTTATCAATGCCGTCGTTAAGAAATTTGATCCCCAACGCTGGTCTTTAGTTATTTCGAAGATTGCCTATGAAGATCAAACGAGTCGTGAAGAGTATCAACAATATATGAAAACAGAATCCAAAGAAACTCAATCCCAAACCTTGGGAGAAATGTTTGCAGAAAAGTTTGCAAGCTTGAAAAAATAAAGGAGCATTATGGCCCTTACGATTGCGATTGTCGGACGACCGAACGTTGGTAAAAGCTCTCTCTTTAACCGACTCATTGGCGAACGCAAATCGATCACCGATGATACCCCAGGTCTAACTCGGGACCGTATCATCGCCAAAGCCACATGGCTTAACCAACCATATCAACTGATTGACACGGGCGGCATTGATTTCGATGACGCCCCTTTTTTACATGAAATTCGGATGCAGGCCGAAATTGCGATGGATGAATCCGATGCGATTTTATTTGTCGTGGATGGTCGGACGGGACTCACCGATGTCGACATGGAGATTGCGAAACTCCTTTACCGAGTGAAAAAGAATGTCTACTGCGTAGTCAATAAACTCGACAGCGGGACGTCGGATACGTTATATGAATTTTACAGCTTAGGGTTTGGCGATCCTTACCCCGTCTCGACGATTCATGGGCTTGGCGTTGGAAACTTATTAGAAGCTGTCTTTGAAAATACCGAAGAAACGTTCCCAGAGTATGACCCATCGACCATTAAGATGTCGGTGATCGGCCGGCCGAATGTCGGAAAAAGTTCTTTAACGAATGCAATCATCGGTCAAAACCGCGTCATTGTCTCAGAGATTGCAGGAACAACGCGCGATGCCGTGGACACCCCTTTTACCCGGGATGATAAGAATTACGTGATCATTGATACCGCCGGGATGCGGAAACGGGGCAAGGTCTATGAAGCCAGTGAAAAATACAGCGTTTTAAGGGCCCTCAAAGCGATAGAACAATCGGATGTATGCTTGATCGTGATTGACGCCAGTGAAGGCATCTTAGAGCAAGATAAAAAGATTGCGGGCTATGCCCATGACGCCGGAAGAGCCAGTATCATTGTGGTCAACAAGTGGGACCTATTAGAAAAAGATTCGATGACCATGGCCCGGTTTGTTGAAAAAATCGAAGATGCGTTTCAATTTTTATCCTACGCCCCTATCGTTTTTGTTTCAGCAAAAGAAAAAACCCGACTTCATACGATTTTTGAAGAAGTCAATGAGGTCTATGAGAATTATCAAAAATCCTTTAAGACCAGCATCCTCAATGACGTCTTTAATGACGCCTTAACCTTTAATCCTCCGAAACGATTTAATAATGGGACATTTACCATCAAATATGTGACGCAGGCCTCGACTAAGCCCCCGACATTCTTATGTTTTTGTAATGATCCGCATTTTTTACACTTCTCCTATGAACGTTATTTAAAAAACCGATTAAGAGAAGCCTTTGCCTTAAAAGGAACCCCCGTTCACCTGATTTTAAGGGAGAAAGAGTAAACTTCAACTTGAATCAAGTGGATAATTTGTTTATTTTGACCGAAAAAACAATTTTTTTCGCTAAACGGTGCGATTATTCTTGCAAAATGAATTTTTAGTTGATATAATTTCATTAGATTTAAGAAAAGGAGGATGGTCACATGAATAAAACTGAATTAGTTGCATTGGTTGCTGATCACGCTGGGTTAAGTAAAAAAGATGCTCAAGCGGCTTTAGATGCGGTACTTGAAGGCGTTAAAGGCGCATTAGTAAAAGGACAAAAAGTTGTTCTTACCGGTTTTGGAACTTTCGAAGTAAGAAGCCGTCAAGCCCGTACTGGTCATAACCCAAGAACAGGAGCTTCAATCAAGATTCCTGCTCAAAAATCTCCTGCTTTCAAAGCTGGAAAAGTATTAAAGGATGCAGTTAGATAATTGACCTCAAGTAAAAATACCACTTCATGTGGTATTTTTTTTTGCTCTATGCTACGATATTTTATAAGGAGTGTGTGATGATTCCATTGGCTAGCCCGCTGATAAAAGCCGTTAAAGATAACGACTTAAAAGCGCTTAATGAAGCGCTCAATGAACATTCAATCAACGGGGTTGATGCCCGCCATCAGACGCTTCTTTTTTATGCAGTCAAATCAAAAAGTTTAGATATGCTCCAGGCTTTAATTGATCATCATCTCGATGTTAATCACATCAATGATTATGGGGAAACACCTTTACACGTGGCGTCCCGCTTAGGGGATGAAGCCGCTTTAAAAATTCTCTTATCTCATGGTGCCGATTTAAGAATGACTAATCAACTCAGACAAACCGCGTTGATGCTAGCGGCATTGAAGGGATCAAAAGAGGCTGTAGCGGTCTTACTCGAAAATGACGCGTCCTTAAAACCCGTGGATTCGATGGGTGAAAATGCTTTATTTTATGCATTACGAGGAAGAAAATTATCGATTTTAGAGACCTTTATTCAAAAAGGGTCTTTTTTGCATGCACTTAATGATCAGGGTCATTCTTTAGTTCATGAAGTCGCCAATCTTGGTGACGTCCGGTTGCTTGAACGCTTATTAGAAGCTGAAGTCAATCCTTTCATTCTCAACGTCCACCGGCAAAGTGCCCTTCATTTAGCGACCTTTAAGCGTCATCACGAGATGATTGATGCCTTACTAGCGTGTGGCCTTGAACCTGAACTAAAAGATCATTTTGGGCAATCCCCCACCCGGTATGCGGCCACCATTGTTGATTTAGATAGCATCCACCGTTTTGATGCTTTAAAATCAGAAACGCGCTTTTTATCATATCGCTTAACCACTCCGCTCCATCATGCAATCAGAACCGAATCATATGACCAAGCCCTGGTCTACATAAAAAAACAACAAATTGAACCTCTTTATGATGGATATGGCAAAACCCCGCTTTTTTATGCGATGATGCATCAAGATGCGTATTTAGTGGATGCCCTGATTAGAAGTGGCCATCCCCTCGATGCGTTTTCAAAAAAAGGACCTTCTTTAGTCTTAACGGCCCTGATTACGCATCAACTTTCTCTTTTAGAAGTCTTAAAGTTTCACGGGGTTTTCAAAGTTTTAGCGCCCGAAGAAGAAGCCTATTTAAAGCAACACCCTTCGTTAGAAAAATACATTCACTAACCCCACTCATCGACGTGGGGTTTTTTTATGGGAATCAGGGTGAGGATGTTTGTTGACACTTTAAAATATGTTATAATTCATTGAAATTAATGCACATTTTTGAGGTAAATAGAAATGGCTAAAAAAAGTTTTGCAGTCATTGGCTTAGGCCGGTTTGGTCAGGCTTTGATTGATGAATTAATCCGCCTAGACCACGATGTTCTCGTCATGGATAAAGACCCTGATCAGATTCAAAAAGCAGCTAAAAAAGCGACTCATGCGGTGGCCGTTGATACGACCGATGCAGCCGCACTTAAAGACATTGGTATTACGTCCATCGATCACGTGGTAGTCGCGATTGGGAAAGATATTCAAGCGTCGATTTTAACAACTTTAATCTTAAAAGAACTAGGGGTTAAAAATATCACCGTCAAAGTCCAAAACGAATACCACGAAAAAGTGGTTGCTAAACTGGGGGTTGATGATACCGTATTCCCTGAAAAAAGTGCTGGCTATAACTTAGCTTCACGGCTTTCAACCGGTGAATTTGTGACCGATTATTACGACATTGGGGATAAACATACTTTTTTCAGTGTAGAACTGACCGAAGATAAGATGACCTCGGCCCAAGTGGATCCTGTAAACTTAAAAAATCAAATTAAAAAAGTGGCCAGTGTTGAACTTGTGGCGATTCATCAAAACCAAGCTGTATACACGCCTAAAGATGAAATTGAAGTCATTGAAGGCGCTGAACTTTGGCTTTTAGGGTCCCACGCTGAGATGAAACTATTCATCAAAGAATGGTTCAAAGATACCAAGCCTGAAGAGTAATCATGTTAAAAGCGATTTTGGTCTCTTACAATGCTCATAAATATTATGAGTACCAACAGTTATTAAAAGGATTCCCCCTTGAACTTCGGCCGCTTGATCCGAGTTTCAAGGGGCTTTTAAGCGAGACAGGCGATACCTTTGAAGCCAATGCGACCGAGAAAGTGAATGCGATTAACCCCCCTTTAAATACCGTCCTCATTGCCGAAGATTCAGGCTTGATGATTGAAGCCTTAAACGGAGCTCCAGGCATTTATTCGAGCCGGTTTTCAGGACTTGATTCAGATCATGCAAACAATTTAAAAGTGTTAGACTTGATGAAAAACGAAACCAACCGCAAAGCCCGTTTTGTGGCGGTCATCGCGTTTAAAGACACCGATCATCAGATTCATTTATTTAGGGGTGAATGTTTGGGATATATTCATACCGAACTCGCCGGAAATGACGGATTTGGTTATGACCCTTTGTTTATTCCACAAGGGGAGTCAATGACCCTCTCTGAACTCGGGATGGACTATAAAAACACCCATTCCCATCGTCATCATGCGTTACTCAAATTAAAAAATTATTTGAAAGTTCACGTATGAAAATTCTGATTGTGAGTGACATTCACGGAGACGTGGATGCCTTTCAACAGATTGTTAAAAATGAGCCTGCCGATCACATTGTTTCTTTAGGGGATTCAGAGTGTTCGGTGCAAGCCTTAAAACAGGTCGATACGATCATTCATGGGAATGCTTTGATGGATGTTGGTCAAGCTGTTGCTGTGAGGTCTTTTAAAGCCTTAAAAGTCGTCATGACCCACGGGCATTTAGCTCAGGTTAATCAAGGGGATGAAGGGTTAATTAAACTGCTTCAAGAACACCAAGCCCACCTCATCATGCATGGGCATACCCATCTTGCCCGGTTTATTCATCAACCGCCTTATTATTTCTTAAACCCAGGGGCCATTTTTGGACCTCGTGGTTCATGGCCTTCAAGTTATGCCCTCTTAACCGTTTCCGCAGCGACGTTTACAGTCACCTTTAAGAGCTTAAATCAAACCATTCTCAAGACGGAAAAAGGAGTGATTCCCCAATGAAAAAAACGCTCTTACTAGCCTTAGGGCTCTTCACGATGTTCGTCTTAAGTGCGTGTGAACCCCCAACCGAAGAGCCGGTCTTAGCCTACCCTGAAGTTCGTAATTACTATCAGCTTTTAGTGAGAAGTTTTGCGGATAGTGATGGGGATGGGATTGGCGATTTTACGGGAATTAAAGAAAACCTCGATTATTTTGTTGACTTAGGGATCAATGGCCTTTGGCTTTTACCGATTCATCCCAGTGGATCTTACCATGGGTATGATGTGGAAGATTATTACGCCGTGAATGAAGACTACGGAACGATGGAAGAATTTGAAGCTTTAGTCGCTGCCGCCGCTGAAAAAGGGATTGCGATTATGATTGATTTTGTGATTAATCATTCTTCCAATCAACATCCTTGGTTTCAAGCTTTTTTAGCGGGCGAAGCTCCGTATGATCAGTATTACCGGAAAATTCCAGCCTCCAGTGATATGCGCTTAAATCTGGGGTCATGGGGTCAAAGCATTTGGCACTCGACCGGAGATGGTTCTTTTTATGCCGGCTATTTTGGGGGCTACATGCCCGACCTTAATTGGTCAAACCCTGACGTGGTTGAAGAAGTGATTAAGATTGCTGAATTCTGGGCGGAAAAAGGGGTCATTGGATTTCGGATTGACGCCGCTTTACACATTTTTGGGTTAGGCGAATACCCTTCAGGGTTCCCCCTCTTAGATGAAACCTTATTTCAACTTGAGTACATGAAATTCAGAATACAAGATAACTATCCTGAATCGTTTTTCATCGGGGAAGTGTGGACCTCCGCGAGTGTCTATCAAATCTTCCATGGGACGCTCGATTCAGTCTTTCATTTTGATTACGGCAACGAAGTAGTTCAAGCCATCAACCAAGGTTTTTCAAGAAACTATGCGGACCGCGTGGTTCGTTGGTATGAAAATGCGTTAGAACAATCAGAAAATTCAGTCCAAGCTCCGTTTTTAAGAAATCACGACCAAAACCGTTTAGCCTCAGGTTCTGAACCCGGGTATCAAAACTTAGGGGATGATTTTACGAAATTGCGACTCGCTGCTGAAATGTTATTGACTGTACCTGGGATGCCTTTTATCTACTACGGGGAAGAACTTGGAATGAAAGGAGAAAAGGCCTTTCAACCCCCTTTGTGGGATGCCACCACTCGGTTACCCTTTTTATGGCCCGACCAAAGAAAACCAACCTGGGTTTTTGATGAATTTGGCTATCTTGATACTTTCAATCGCCAAGTTGAAGATGCAATCACTCAACAAAGTGATCCTGAATCCTTACACCGTGTTTATCAAACCTTGCTTCATTTAAGGCTAGATTTCCCGGTATTAAGAGTCGGTTCGATACGGGTTTTTGAAGATAATCATCCGGGGATCCAAGGATTCTACCGAGAAAAAGAAGGGCATCAAACGCTTTTAGTACTCCATAACTTAACCGATGAATCCTTATTGGTGAGTGGACTTGAACGTCGAGGAACTCTACTTTATGGTGATTTAGAGGGGTCTAATATCCCCGCTCAATCCACCGTCATCATCGGCTTAGAGAACGAATAGTCTATGTTTAGAAAAATACTTAAAGCCGGAATCACCTTGTCCGATCGATCCTTTCAACTATTTCAAGGCAAACTCATTACATTTTTTGTCTACTTTTTTTTCCTTAATCTTGTGATGTTTATTCCTTTGACGTTTTCGATCTATGAGCTTGATAGTTCGGTTCAAACCTTATTTGGGATAAATATCAATGAACAGCTTCCTGATGATTTAGGGACCTTATTCCCTTCATCCTGTGAAATCGTGAATCAACAACTCCAATGTGATGACACAATTGAAACATCGTTTCAAGTTGAATTAAACCGTCCATTTACGGTGATAATTAACGCTCAAAGTGAGGCTTATGATGATTCTTTTGATCATTTGGTGTTAAAAGAATCCACCGCCTCATTAAGACTCAATAATGCCCAACTCGATCTAGATTACCGGGGGTTTTCTTACTTACCTTTTTCAGATTTAGAATCCCTCAGCAAAGAAGAAGTCTACACCATCTTTTTTGATGGGTTTTATGGCTCGGTCCGTCCTTATTTTGCCTTGCCGATGATTTTAATTTTAGTAGGGGGCTATATTGCTTTAAACGTTGTTTTATTATTTGGACTGAGTGGTTTTGCGATGTTATTTAAACTTACGATATCAGACCTACCGAACTATCAGGATATGTTGAAACTATTTATCATTGGCTCAACGATTCCTGCGATGATTAATTTATTCATTGGATTCTTTGGGCTTTCGGCCTTTAGTTCGATCGTTTATAATTTCTTAACCCCGTTAATGGTCTTCATTTTATATCGGCGGCAGGTCAACCGAATCGCGATTGAGCACCGTTTACAAAAAGCCTCTTAAAAGCCTGTGAAAACAGGTTTTTTTTAAGCCCATTTGATCGTAAAAAGAAGGATCATAAAAAACTTTTTAAGGCCTTGAATAAAGCGATAACGTGTGTAATCGGTTACACATTTCATAGTTTCCATACTTTTCCATAAAAACGTTTACATTTTTTGGTGAATTTGATATATTTAAAGAGTAAAAAAGGTATCAAAGATAAATCTATTTTTTAGGAGGAACGAATGAAGAAGTTACTAAAGTTATTCTCAGTGACAGCCTTCTTTATGGGAGTACTCGTCTCACTGAATTTAGTGGGCGCTGAGGAAATTACTACGACCTCAGAAGAAACCCCTTCCCGTAAAGTTGTGGTTCATTATCACCGCTGGGACGGCGAATATGAAGGCCGTACAGTATGGACTTGGAATACAGGAACAAACGGTTCACAAGCTCCCGTTGAGTTATCAGGAACCAGTTCTTTTGGTGGAACGTTCGATATCTTTATCGATGATGACGCCCAAAGTGAAATTGGTTTAATCTTACGATACGGCGCAGGCTGGGGAAATGGTCAAAATGACCGTGATGGTCTCATCCCTCCAGGCGGCGGCGATAAAGCAAACAAAGCCATCATCATCCGCGATGAAGCGGGAGAATTCACAGGCTTTGGAGAAGATGGCGTTAAACACGTCTTCGTCTTTGAAGGTAGCGATGATGTGATTTATCAAGATGAAACCCATGGACCCCTCCGTGAAGGTTACGGAACCTTAGCCGTGGTCTATTATGATCCCGCTGAATCCTATGACGGTTGGAACATTTGGACCTGGGATACAGGAACCGGTGGGTCTGCCCCTGCCAATGATACCGGTGTACCCTTTAGTTTAGGCGCCCTTGATGTAGATGGCGCTGAGGGAGGCACTGAAATGTTCCGTGTCGCATTCTTGTCCATTGGACCTGACGCTGCCGATTCAATCGGCTTCATCGTCAGAACCGATGCATGGGTTAAACAATGGGAACAAGATTTATTCTTAGATGTATCCGATATTAAAGGTGAAGGATTTAAAACCTTATTCTATATTGGTAATAGCGACGTCATCTACACTGAATTCAGTGAATTTGAAGCGGTAGCGAATGCCTTTGAAGTTGAAAATGGTAATTTAGAAGATGCACGCTCGTTATTGGTTGAATTCAATAAACCGATTCGGGTCAATACCGAAGAAGGCGATGTCGTTACAAGTATTTTTGATCCATCTTGGTTTACTGTGACAGATGGTTCAGGTAATGTGGTTCCTTTTACATCGATTTCTTATGAGCAAGGCGTCAATACGATTTCTCGCTTCATGGTCATCTTTGAAAATGAATTAAGAAAAAATGTAGACTATACCTTTACGTATCAACAAACTGAAGAAGATATTCCAGCGGTCTTAGAATTTGCTGTACCGACCGAAGCTCCAACGATTACTGTCATTGGTTCAAGAAGCGTTACTTTAGAACTCGGTGACCGTTATTCACTCCCTACGTTTAGAGCAACGGAACAATTCTATGGTGAAAACTTACCTCTTTATAATGCACGTGTTAAAGATGGTAGCGGCTTCTTATCCACCCGTGAAGCTGGTACTTATCAAATCGTTTTAACCGCGACGGACCGTTTTGGTAATGTCGGTGAAGAAACCATCACCGTCACCGTTGTTGATCCATGTGAACCAAGCACTGCTGTTCCTGCGGTTCAAATTACCTTGTTAGCAGGACTCCCACTCTTGGCGGGTGCATACTTTGCGCTTCGCCGCAAGGAGGACCAATAATATGAAAAGATTAGGATTCTTAAGTATATTTTTTATCGCTGCCATCGCCATTTCATTGACTTTAAGTGGTTGTGGAGGCGAAGAAGCGTGTGAAAACCGAGCTGAAGAAGGCGTTGTTTACAACTTTGATCAACTCTTCACGGATACAGTTGAACTCACCGTTTGGCTCGATGACGAAGATTACTTCAATGCCTTAAAAGCGGCCTTTGAAGAAGCGAACCCAGATATTACTTTACGGTTTGTCGAAGTCGGATCGGTGGATGTTCGTCAACGTTTAGAACTTTACTCAGGTTCTAGACAAGCGGCTGACGTCGTCGTTTATCCCCATGACCATATCGGGGCGGCTTTACAATCAGGATTACTCGCTGCGATTGAAGGTAATCAAGCCACCGATTTAAGATCACGGATGATTGATTCTGCGTGGCAAACGGCTTCAGCGTGCTACAACTTCTCAAACAACACGATTATTGATTGTGCCAGTCCTACCGATCAAGGTACCTTATTCGGCGCTCCACTTGTTGGGGAATCGGTAGCCTTGTTCTACAATAAAACCCTCTTAACTCAATTAACCGGTTCAGATACACCTCCAGCGACGTTTGAAGCATTACTTGCTCAAGCCGCCCTTCCAGCTTTTAGCACGTTCTTAGATGGCCGTCCGATTGTTGGACTTGATGTTGGGAATGCGTATGATATGCATTTCATCTCTACATCATTTGGATTTGAACTCTTTGGTCCTGATGGCCAAGACCCAACGCGTGCGAATTTAAATTCACAAAGTGTCGTGGACGCTTTAACCTTCTTTAATGCGGAAGTTCGTCCCGCCCTTGGCAACTTACCATCCGCTGATTTAAGTGGTGAAGCGAACCGGACCGCTTTTGAAGCGGGAGAAATTCCTTACATCATTGATGGTCCTTGGTCTATCAACCGTTACTTAGAAGCTGAAGTTGATTTTGGGGTCACCTTAATCCCAACCATTCGTGGCACCAACCCAACGTCATTCTCAGGCGTTCAGCTGGCTTCGGTTTACCGTCAGTCTAGCAACCCAGATGCTGCCTTTAGACTCTTAGCTTTCATGACATCAGCTGAAGGGTTAGCGATTCTTTATCGCGAGAAAAACGTATTACCCGCCCTTAAAGACGTGTCTGTAGTAGAGGGTGTTTCAGATGATGCCTTCTTAAGTGGTATTTCAGCCCAACTTAACTTCTCTCAACCGATGCCAATTATTCCGGAAATGGGATTCTTCTGGTCCAATGCGGGAAGCATGTATTCAAATTCATGGAACGGCACAAGAACGCCTCAAGAAGCAGCTGATATTGCTCAACAAGGCTTTACGTCTCAGTCGGGGATTCCCCAATCAGAGGATTAATTTAACGTAAAGGCCATGACAACCTCATGGCCTTTTCTTTAGTTTTAGATAAAGGATGTGAAGTATGAAAATCAGTCCGGTGGTAATCCTTAAAACTGCGGCTTCCTCATTGATTTGGGGGCTTGGTCAACTCCTCAACAAACAGTGGCTAAAAGCCCTCTTTTTCTTTGGTTTTTTTGCCCTCTTTTTAACGATAGAGCTTTCGACTTCATCGTATGGTCAAGAGATTTCAATTTACAATTTGATGGCTGGGCAAAATATCACTTCATGAGACGTCTAAAGGGATTTTCAATGATTATTACTATAACCTTTTAGATGAACGCTATGAAGACACATCGCTCTTAGAATACGTCGCAGATGTCAATGATTTGACCTATGATAAAGACTCTCAACTCTTTTTAAACGCCTCAGGCATATCAGTGGAGCCTGAAAGTACAATATTCAGTTCAATGAAGAACAGCTCTAGGATTTTCTAGCCGAACAGATGCTCATCATTGATGAAACCCGTAACTTACGCACGAATGGGTTTGAAGTCCTTCTTGAGTATGATGTTTTTAAAGCCTTTCAAGAAAGTATTATTGGCGGCTTAGGCGGCCGTGATAACTACAATACGGATGCCTATAACAAAATGCTCGTCCAGCTGATGTTCCGTTTTGATGAAACGATTTACGAAAGTTACGCTGAAGTCTTCTTAAATCCTTTTCATGAGAACGCTGGATTTTTCGTTAAAGGTTTATGGGGCGTTATTACCTTAGGAGTCACCCCCTCAAGAACCGTGACGGAGCATTACGAACTGACGTTCTTTATCCCTGATGGATTCTCCCGCCGAGGCGTCGAGCTCCAAGGGAATTTTTCGCAACAACTCTTATTACGAGGCATCATTTCTAATTTACTCTTGGTTTATTTTATCGGTATTTTCATTTGGAACATTCGAGATGCCTTTAAAACGTCAAAAATTATTGAAGAAACTAAAAAAGTGCCCGATCAAGTCCAGTACTTTAAAGACGTGTACGAAAATGCCTTTGAATACATTGTCTTGATGCCGGCTTTATTCTTAGTCACCTTTATTTCAGTGATGCCGATCTTATTTGGGATGTTGGTCGCGTTTACGAATTATGACGCTCAACACATCCCTCCCAATAATTTATTTACCTGGGTCGGTCTTGAAAACTTTAGGGTCATATTTACCCTCAATGAACAAGGCGGCCTTCCCTTTGGGACCCAGTTCTTTAGAGTTTTTAGTTGGACGCTAATTTGGGCCTTTGCCTCGACGTTTACCGTCTTTTTTGGCGGCTTTATCCAAGCCGTTATCTTAGCCAATAATCGCGTCGTCTTTAGAAAAATATGGCGGAGTTTACTGATTTTACCGTGGGCCATTCCTGCCCTTATTTCCCAAATGGTCTTTAACGTTATGTTTAGGGACCGAGGCTGGGTCAACCAAACCCTCAGTAACATCGGGGTCTATGATTGGCTCTTAGAAAGAGGCATGCTTGGAAGGTCCTTTGCCGATGCTGGAACGGGCTTAGACCGTTTGTTATACTTCGGTGAAGAAAACATCCAGTGGATATCCAATGAAGCCAATCCATGGTTTGTAAGAATATTTATCATTGTCTTAAATATTTGGTTAGGATTCCCCTTCTTTATGGCTTTAATGACCGGGGTTATGACCTCAATTGACCGTTCATTATACGAGGCAGCTTCGATTGATGGGGCCACCGGTTTCCAACAATTTAGGTTTATCACGATGCCGCTAGTCTTGTTTGCCACGTCTCCGCTCTTGATCATGACGTTTGCAGGGAACTTTAATAACTTCGGGGTGATTTACTTCATCACCCAAGGCGGACCGGGCGGTGACTTTACGACCGCCTTTGCCGGTCAAACCGATATCTTGATCTCGTGGATTTATAAACTCACCACCGATGCCAATGTTCGTTGGTATTCAATGGCCAGTGTATTTTCACTATTAATCTTCCTCATTATTGGAACGATTTCTGCGTGGAACTTCACCCGAACACGGGCCTTTAAGGAGGAAATGTAATGGGCTGGTTATCGATTACTGCCATCACCTTAATACTCCTATTTACCCATCAATCCCTGACCTATCAAATCGCCCAGAAACAAGGCCATTCAAAAGTCATTCCAGGGCTCATTGGCTTAATCCCTGGGTTTGGGATATTCTATTATCTAAAACTTAAACCTCCAGTAAGACCCTCAAATACAGGGAAAACTAAATCCGTCTTTAACCTTAAAAATATCTTAGGGACCCTCCTTTTATATACGGAGTTAGTCCTCTTAGGAATCATTGTCTTGATTCCAGTCGTTTATGTCATCGGGACAAGTTTAAACCCGCTCGCCGGGATTCCTAATCAAATTTGGCCGGATGAACCCACCTTGAAAAACTTCATCTTCTTGTTTGAAGGAGAAGCGCAATACGGAACCCAAGTCAGAACCAATGAATTTGTGAGTTGGTATTGGAATACGCTTCAAGTCGCGTTCTTGACGATGATTTTCTCGGTTTTATTTGTGACGGGTACGGCGTACGTCTTTGCCCGGTACAAATTTAAAGGTAAACGGGCGGGACTTTTGACCATCTTAGTCTTGCAAATGTTCCCCAGTTTCTTAGGTTTAATTGCGATATTTACCTTGTTTCAAACCTTTGGTTTACTCGACCAACCCTTAGCCCTTGTCATCATTTATACCGCGGGGGCTGTGCCCTTTAACGTCTGGTTAATTAAAGGTTATCTGCAAGGGGTTCCCAAAGAACTCGATGAAAGTGCCCGCATTGATGGGGCCAACAAACTTCAAATTTTCTTTAAGATTATTATGCCCCTTTCTGTACCGATTATTTCATTTGTGGCGGTCACCCAATTCATGGCCCCTTGGCTGGATTACATCTTGCCTTCATTCGTCATCGAAACCGAAGAGCGGTGGACGCTGGCTGTCGGTATTTTCCGGTTCATTAACGACCAAACAAGAATCAATTATCCCGCCTTTAGTGCTGCGGCCTTAATGATTGCCGCACCGATCACCATCTTATACATCGTCTTCCAACGATTCCTGATTGAAGGGATTACGGCTGGCGCAAATAAAGGCTAAAAAAAACTCACCCTCTGGGTGAGTTTTATTTTTGATAAAGTTTAAAACCGTCTTTTTCAACGGTATGATGGGCCTGACTTTCAAAAAGAACATGCGCCCCTTTAAAGCCGTATTTAGCCAGATCAATCACGTGATCAGGTCCCGTATTTAAAACCAATAATAACTCATTATCTTTATGGTAGATGATGAGGTCGCCTTCATGATGAAGGTGGCCCTCAGACGATCTTAAAGCAGGTAAGGTCTTTCTTAACTCAATGAGTTGTTTGAACCAGTCTAACAGTTCAAAATCCATTGCCTGCCAGGGCATCGGCCGCCGATTTTTAGGATCGTGGTCGCCATCCACCCCAATTTCATCGCCATAAAATAAACTCGGTGACCCAGGAAACGCGAACATGAAGAGATAGGCTTGTTTAAATTTATTGAGGTTTCCTTCGGTAATCGTCAGTAGACGAGCGGTGTCATGACTGTCGACTAAGTTATACATCGCTTCTAAGACCGGTTTTGGATACGTCGTTATCAGTTGGTTGATCCGCTCGACAAATTCTAAAGCGGAGAGTTTCGGCATGTTTTTAACTTTCCCAAAGGTTTGCCAAAGCGGGAATAAGAGCCCATAATTCATGACCGCATCATATTGGTCTCCGCGGAGCCAAGGATTTGAAATATCCCAATTTTCGCCGACGATATAAACGTCAGGGTCAACTTTTTTGAGGGTGGTTCTAAATTCACGCCAGAACCGGTGTGACACTTCATTTGAAACATCGAGCCTAAATCCATCGACCTTCGTTTCTTGAAGCCAGAATAAAGCCACATCCATAAAGTAAGCAGAGACGTCTGGGTGATCGGTATTGACTTTGGGCATAAACGGAGTAAAGCCAAACGTTTCATAATTAAGCGTTTGAGGCGTTAATTTATCTTTTAAGACCGCGTAAGGCAAGTCTTTAAGTTCTTCTAACGTAAAGGGAAGGAGAGGCTTGGTGGGATCTTTGATAAAGAAATAGTCATGATAAGGGGACTGATTTCCTTTTTCTAAGACGTCTTGAAACCAAGGGTGAAAAGCGCCAATGTGATTAAAAACAAGGTCTAAGACGATTCGAATCCCTTTTTCATGGGCTTTTTCAACCAGTTCTTTAAAGTCTTCCAGGGTGCCAAATTCAGGGTCAATCGCATAATAATCCGTGGTGTCATATTTGTGTTGGGAATAGGCTTCAAAGATCGGGGTCAGGTAAATTGCCGTAAAACCAACCTCAAAAAGATAATCGAGTTTTTCGGTGATGCCTTTGAGGGTTCCCCCGTATTTATCTTGATTCGATAAATCATCAATGTTTGTCCAGGCTTTTAAAGAAGCATCGAAAGGGGCCGCTTGATGCCGATGAAACCGGGAAGGGAAAATAGAAACCCACACTTGATCTTTAGACCACGCCGGGGCGATGAAACGATCGGCGTCTAAAAGATATGGAAAATTAAAATAGTTAAAAAGGTTAAATTTCAGGTCAGGATGTTGATTTAAGTCAATGATTTCTGAAGTCCCAAATAGATAAGACCCATCTAAAACAAAAGCATATTTCATCCGTTTATAAGGGGGCGTAAAACTTGCAAAATAAACATCATGAAGGGCTGTTGTGGCCTCTAAAGTCATGGTGACTTCCGCAAATTTGACCCATCCATTTTGATCATAGTGAAAAGGATCCCCTGCGATGACCTCGACGGATTTTAAAAGTCCTTTTTTAGCCTTTAAACGAAGGTGAATCGTCGCTCCATCAAAGGCATAGGCCATGGCCGATTTTGCTTCGTGATAAACACTTGAATAGTCCATTAAGCATCTCTTTTTTTCAAGAACATAAAGGCCCCAGCGCCCCCTAAGGCCACCAAACTGATGACTCCGACACTGATCCAAATGAAGAGATTGTTGGAGCCGGCTGGGGTTTCTTCACCTGGCAAGACTGGGTTTAAATCCGCTTCAGAGGGCCACTCAGCGCCCCGTCTTAATTGGTATAATACGACGGTTTCATTGGGCATGAGGCGGTAGTTTGCAGTATCGAGGACTTGAATGGTTTCAAGCCCCGCTTGGTCTTTACCGACCACCATATTCCAGGTCATGTTTAATAAATCTAAGTTGGTTTCACCATTGGCATTATTATGCGCAATGATGGTGTATTCCCAGGGGTTATTGGGGTTGGGATCATAGATGAATAATGCCGCGAGGTCTCGACTGCTTGAAAAGACATTAAAAGTGGTGTTTTCAGCAATTTCTTCGGCGCTCATCGCAAAGATTGGGGCCGCTTTTCTTAAGGCTACCAGTCCGCGATAATATTCATAGGTATCCGCATGGTCAATTTTCCATTGCCAGTTGATTTGATTGACTTCATCGGGAGAGCGATAAGAGTTATGGTCAAATAAATTATCCCCATCACACGTTCTTTCTCCCCCGGCCGGAACGACACAGGGTTTTGTTCTAAGTAGTTCAACGCCCCCGTGTAAGAAGGGGATCCCTTGGGCCGTCATGACGATGGCGTTGGCTTGTCGATGCATGGTTTTAATCGTCTCTAAATCTAAGTCTGTGGTCGATAAAACGAGTTTGTCATGAAGGGTATTATTGTCATGCGCACTGACATAATTAACGGTTTGATTCGGTTCAAACGCCCAAAGGCCTTTAGGTAATGCGGGTGCGTTGATTTCAGGATGATTCACATACCCAATCATTCCCGCTAATATGCGTTGATGAATGGCTAACGAGTTTTCACCATGAAGCCAGCCACCCTCTCTTGAATTAAAGACGGATCCTTTGACCCCATCTCTTAAGTCATCATTGAAGACCGAAATGTTTTCCATTTGATCAAGGTTCGCATTGTAAGCAGCGATTTCGGCTGGAAGTTGTGAGCCGCCCGCATCCCAAGGTTCACCGTAAACAATGATGGTTGGATCAATCGCATGAAGCGCATCTCTAACGGCTTGCATGGTTTCAACATCATGGAGTTTCATGAGGTCAAACCTAAACCCTGAAATGTTGTATTCCTCGGCCCAAAAGACCACCGAATCCACAATCAGTTTACGAACCATCGCTCGCTCAGAAGCCGTCTCATTCCCGGTGCCTGATCCATTAGAAAACTGACCGCCTTCAGTGAAGCGGAAGTAATATCCTGGTAGAATCTTTTCAAAGTTAGAATCTCCAGAGGTCGCGGTGTGGTTATAAACAACGTCTAAAACGATACGAATATTACGATCATGGTAATTTTGAACCATTTGTTTAAATTCAGTGATTCGGACGCTTCCATCATAAGGATCAGTGGCATAAGAGCCTTCAACGACATTAAAATGAAGCGTCATGTAACCCCAGTTGAAAACCCCATCGTGAACCCCATAATAACGAGGATCTTCAATCCGAGTTTCATCAATGGCCATTCCAATATCATGGATGGGGAATTAAGTGAACATGGGTCGCCCCAAATTCGACAATGTGATCCATTCCAGTGGTGACGCCTTGATAGGTGGTGCCGGGTTCACCAAAACCCAGATATTTCCCAGGCCACGCTTCCGTGCCATTCCAGCTTTCATGGGAGGTGTAGTCACGGATGTGGGCTTCATATAAAATAATTTGGCCCATGGAACGAACATTATTGGGTCTAGCATACTGCCAATTGGCCGGATTAAGCCGTTCAAAATCAACGACCATCCCCCGGTTTCCATTGACACCGGTGGATCTGGTGTAAGGGTCGACGACATCACGGTGAGTCACGTTGCCTTGATCAATATCATAGGTGTAATACACCCCGTGAAGATCACCAGGTAAGGTGATTTCAAATACACCCTTGTCCCCTAGGGTCATCTCGTGGGTACTGATCGGATGTGTTGCTGCCAGGGACCCCGTTAAAACTAGAAGTGTCCGCGGGATGTCCTACTTCATATAAATTGAGGGTGACCCCTTGTGAAATGGGCGCCCATAATTTAAACGTGGTTGAATCTTTAGAATAAATGGCTCCAAGTTGACCATCGTAATAAAAAGCGTCATTAAATGCTTGAGAATTATATAAGCCCGCAAACCCGATGGGGTTGGATTTCGGCCGGTCTGGAAAATCGGGGAACGTTATATTAAGACGATAGGCTTTAGATAAGTCAATGGGTTCATTGAACATAACCGTTACCGTGTTTCCCGATTTAGTATAGTTTCTAAAAGTAGCCGGTTGACCATTGGCGGTAAAAGAAAAATCCGATTCAGTAAAGTTATCGGTTGTCGCTGTAAAGCGAACTTCTTGAAGAGAGATAAATTCTATTTGACTGATGCGGTGGGATAAATCCACGTCATCGAGCCCGTAATAGACCGTAGGGTCTCCAGAGACTAAGAAAATTTCAATCACTCCATTTGCATCCGCCTTTGACATATCAATGAATAAGTCAACAGCGACATCTTTCGTCCAGTCCGCTTGTCTTACAATGACTCCCACCCGGGTGGCGCCTTCTAAATGAGTGCCAGCTAAAGAATAGGTTAATTGACGGGAACCGGTGACAGGATGATAGCCGTTAAAATTAATATTCTGACCATCCCCTGAGTTGGGTTGGTTTTGCCATAACCATAAAGACCAAGGGGCATACTGATCATCAAAACGATGATAGTTCACGATCAGGGTTTCGGCCGTGGCCGCTTGAATTTGAAAAACGGAAATAAAGCTTAATATGAGCGTAAGAAAGGTAATAATAAGACCTTTTTTTATAGGGGTAATGAGCATGAAATCCTCCTTAATGTATAGCGCTTTCATTATAACATAGCAAAACGCGATAAACCTTGATAACTCTTAAGGAAAACGGTTACCGTTTTCCTCTTTTAAATTGTCTTTTCTTGTGATATCTTTAGAACGTTGAGATAAGGAGTGACTATGAAAAAACATTGGTGGCAAGACGCAGTTCTTTATCAAGTCTATTTAAGAAGTTTTAAAGATTCTAATGGGGATGGGATTGGAGATATTCCTGGAATTATCTCGAAGTTAGATTATTTAAAATCTTTAGGGGTCAATACCTTATGGGTCTCTCCCCATTATGATTCACCGATGGATGACAATGGGTATGACGTCAGAGACTTTTATAAGGTTGCGAAAGAATACGGCACCCTTGAGGACTTTAAAGCCTTATTAAAAGCGGCCCACGATCGTAACATGTACATCTTGATTGATTTAGTTTTAAATCATACATCGGATGAACATGCGTGGTTTGAAGCGGCCAAAGACCCCGATCATCCCGATCATAAAAAATATCACGATTATTATATTTGGCACCCTGGGAAAATCTCAGAAGCGGGCTTAAAAGAAAAACCGACGCAATGGATATCTTGGTTTGGGGGAAGTGTTTGGGAATACAACGCTCCGACTGATGAATATTATCTTCATATCTTTTCTAAAAAAATGCCGGATTTAAACTGGCGTAACTCCGCAATGAAAAATGACTTAAAAGCAATGATTAAGTGGTGGATTGATTTAGGGATTGATGGCTTCCGCGTCGACGCTTCAAATCACTTAGAAAAAAATTGGGAGTTCCCAGACGCCTCCCCTGGCTATGAACATTTTTCTTCACTGCCCAAACACCATGAATACCTTCAAGAACTCGCCGAAGAATTATTTATCCCCCATGAACTACTCATTATTGGGGAAGCTGGCGGAGCGTCTAAAGAAGAAGCCCTGGACTACGCTGGATTTGATTCTAAAAAATTTAATCTCCTGATTCATTTTTCTCATGTCTGGGTGGATGGTGATGATTCAAACCGTTTAACCCCTGGAAAATGGGCAAAAGGAACGGTCCAACTTAAAAAAATCAAAGAGGCCTTAAAACATTGGGTGGAAGTCTTCCATGAAAAAGGCTGGAATACGCTTTATTGGCATAATCACGATCATCCAAGAATTGTTTCACACTATGGGAATGACACGGACACTTACCGTGAAAAATCCGCCAAGATGCTAGCGCTCATGTTATATGTTTTGCCCGGTACCCCGATTATCTATCAAGGGGAAGAAATTGGGATGACCAATGTTGATTATCAAAACCTTTCAGATTTCAGAGATGTTGAAGTTTTTACAGAATATGATAACTTCATCCGAAACGGCGCTACCCATGAGGTGGCCATGCAAGCTTTAAGAGATCGCAGCCGTGATAACGCTCGTTCACCGATGCCATGGAGTGATGAAGCCCATGGAGGCTTTTCTGAGCAAGAACCTTGGATCCCAATGGTTAAAAATTATCCGACTATCAATGTCAAAAAAAACCGTGCTGAAAAAGACTCCATTTTATCGTTTTATCAAGACCTGTTGATGATCCGTAAATCAGAAGAACTTGCTTACCAAAATCCTCGCTTTGACGAGCAAGAGTCAACCGCCTTGTTTGCCTATCAAATTCATGGAAAACATCATGATATTTATGTCATCGGCAACTTTACTAATCAGCCCCAAGTCTTTCATCCCGACCTTGATTTAAAGGGCTATCAAATTAAGCTTTCAAACGACGCCAATAGCGGTCCCCAACTCACCCCTTATGAAGCAAGACTTTATCTGAAAAAACGATGAGAAATCATCGTTTTTTTTTAATTGAAAAAAATCGTTGACAAACTGATATTCATAAGTATAATTTAACCGTATATGTTTAGCATGATTAAGAAAAAAGTTTAGTAATACTAAACATTTGAGTCTTAAAACCTTTGAATTTCTATGCCGCGTTTAAGGAGCTCTCCCCATGCATCTCATTGACATAAAAAATGTTAAAAAAGGTTTCAATGATACGTTGGCTTTAGATGATGTTTCTTTTTATGTCAGAGAAAATGAATTCGTTACCTTACTTGGACCTTCTGGGTGTGGAAAAACGACTTTATTAAGACTGATTGGTGGGTTTGAAGACCTTGATGAGGGAGCGATTGAGTTAAATGGTCATTCCTTAGTCGATATTCCCCCTTATGACCGAGCGATTAATACCGTCTTTCAACAATATGCTTTATTTCCACATCTCAACGTCTTTAATAATGTCGCCTTTGGATTAAAGATGAAAAAGCTTCCGAAGGATGTTATTGAAGATAAGGTCATGCGCAGTCTTGCTCAAGTTCGCTTGAAGGGGTTAGAAAACCGGAGAATTGATCAACTTTCTGGGGGCCAAAAGCAACGCGTAGCGATGGCCCGGGCCATTGTCAATGAGCCTAAAGTCCTCTTGCTCGATGAACCTTTAGCCGCACTAGATTTAAAACTGCGTCAAGAAATGCAATATGAGCTTAAAGATCTTCAAAGACGATTAGGAATTACCTTTATCTATGTGACCCACGATCAAGAAGAAGCTCTAACCATGTCGGATACGATTGTCGTCATGAATGAGGGAAAAATCTTACAAATTGGAACGCCAGTTGACATTTATAACGAACCAGAAACAAAGTTTGTGGCCTTCTTCATCGGAGAAAGCAATATTATTCCTGGGAAGATGCTCGCAGATTATCAAGTTGAGTTTGAAGATCATCAGTACGTATGTGTCGATCATGGCTTTAGAAAAAACCAAAAAGTCAATGTGGTGATTCGGCCTGAAGATATCACCCTGAAAAAAACTAAAGGTCAACTCAACGGCATCGTCGACGCGGTCACCTTTAAAGGGGTCCACTACGAAATTATTGTTTATGTCGGAAAACGCGAATACATCATTCATTCGATTTATCCAAAAGTCAAAGGGGATAAAGTTTCGCTTCATTTTGATCCAGAAGCCATCCACGTGATGAAAGATGTTTAAAAAGTCATGGATTTTCCAACTTTGGTTGTTGGTCTTCATTGTCATCCCAATTGGGTTGATGTTGTTATCCGCTGTCAGTACGTTTTCGGTCTTAAATCCGACCTCGCTTGAATTTGGTTTTCGGGCCTTAGAAGTCTTAAGAAGCGAAGTCTTTTTAAGAGCCTTGATGCAATCGTTAAAGTTTGCAGGTTATGTCACAGGTCTTGGCTTATTGATTGGTTACCCTGTTGCTTACCTGTTGGCCCGCTCAAAAAGTCCTTATAAACGGATTTGGGTCATGGCATTGATTGTTCCGGTGTGGTCGAATATGCTTTTAAGAATCATTGCCTTTGAAAAATTGTTTTATCCAGAATCAATTCTTAATATGTTTGGGATTTCATTAGATTTGATTGGAACAGATTTTGCGATTGTGATTGGGATGGTTTCGATTTATCTTCCCTTTATGATCTTTCCCATATATGCCGTTTTAGAAAAACTTGACCCCTCCGTCTTAGAAGCGGCTTATGATTTATATGCCTCTCCCTTTAAGCGCTTTGTCCACGTGGTTTTACCCCTATCGTATGGAGGAATTATTTCAGGGGTTTTGATGACTGCCCTTCCGGCGATGACGACTTTTGCTTTACCAGAACGATTATCCGGGGGACAACTGCTTCTGATTGGGAACCTGATTCAAAATTATGTGATGCGAACGGGCCGCATTGACCTCGCATCCTCGATGGCGATTTTATTATTAGTCGTTATGGTCATCTTTTACCGGACGTTGCTTAAATTTGACGCGGAAGGGGAGACCTTGGTATGAAATATATCAACCGTTTACTCACCGTATTCGTCTATTTCGTCATCTACTTCCCAATCATCATCATTGCGGTCTTATCACTTAATGAGAGTATTCGCGATTATCAATTCACGGGATTATCCTTCAAGTGGTATGCAGAAATTATCAGAGAAGCCAGTTTACTCAGTGCAATTCAAAATACCCTATTAGTTGCCTTCTTATCAACCATCATCGCGACCGTCGTCGGCACTTATTTCTCCGTTGTTCTCTTGAGAGTTTCCAAAAAAGTTCGATTACGATTATTGATGATAAACAATGTCCCCGTCGTGAACCCTGATATTGTCACGGCGCTTGGGTTACTTACCGTATTTAGTGTCATCGGCATTCGCTTTGGGTTTCCATCGATGTTGTTGGCCCATGTATTCTTTTCAGTGCCCTTTGTGGTATTAACGGTCTTCCCTAAGCTTAAAAGCTTAAAAAAAGAAGTCTACGAAGCCGCTCTTGATTTAGGTGCAAAGCCTTTTAACGCCTGGATTAAAGTCGTCTTGCCGGAAATTAAAGGCGCGATGATTGCCGGAGCTTTAATTGCCTTCACGATGAGCATCGATGACTTCGTAATCAGTTACTTTGTTTATGGGGATGGCTTCCAAAATGTTTCGATATGGCTCTATTCTAGACTCGGAAGACGCTCGTTTTCCCCCGCCATATATGCCTATAATACTTTGATCATGAGCGTCACGATGATGATTCTCATAGGACTAAGTCTAAAAATAAGAAAAGGAGAAAAAAATGAAAAAATTAGTTAGTAGCTTTTTAGTATTATTCATGATGGTAGTCTTAGCGGCCTGTGGGAGTTCAGATGACGTCATTTATGTTTTAAACTGGGGGGATTACATCAACACCGATTTGATTGATGCGTTTGAAGAAGAAACAGGCATTCGCATTGTCTATGAAGAAGCGGGCGGAAATGAAGAATTTGATATCCGTTTAAGACTCGGAACCACCCCATATGACATCATCATTCCTAGTGACTATATGATGGATAAATGGGCCAAAAATGGTCTGATTCAACGCATTGATTTAAGCTTAGTCCCTAATTACGATAAAGGTTCTCTCATTCCTGAGGCCGTTGCGCTTTATGAAAATGAAGAATATTATCCGTATATGATTCCTTATTTCTTTGGCACTTTTGGGTTGATGTACAACACCCGCGCTGAAGGGATTGAAGAAGCCATTCAGGAACAAGGATATGGCATATTATTTGACCCTAATAGTCCTTACAGAGTCGGCCTTTATGATTCTCCTAGAGACACGATGGCCGCTGCGCTTATTCATTTAGGCTACAGTGTTAACACCACCGATGCTGGGGAAATCCTAGAAGCTGAAAACCTCATCAAAAATGTCCCAAACCCTACCTTTGGGGGAGATACTTTAAAACAACGCATCATTGAAGGAAACCTCGATGTCGCGCTCGTTTATTCAGGGGATTATTTTGATGAAATGTATGCGCATGAAGAGGAAGAGTTAGAAATCAATTTCGCCTTCTACACTCCTGACTTCTCCAATGCGTGGATTGATGGAATTGTCATTCCTGAAAATGCTAGAAACGTAGCAGGAGCCCATGCGTTTATTAACTTTATGATCGATCTTGATAACGCCTATGAAAACGCAAGTTATGTCGGATACACCCCCGTCATTTTGAGTGTTTATGAAACCATTTTAGAGGAATTTGAACTCGACGAATCGATTTTCTTCCCCTTCCCAAGTGGGGCGACGAGACAAATTTTCCAATATATTTCAGAAGAACATCTTCAAGCGCTAAGTGATGCGTTTAACCGAGCGAAATCAAACTAAAAGGGAAACCGTGTTTCCCTTTTTTTTTGGCCTAAAGCTATGGTAAAATAAAGTGACTTAAAGAGGAGTATCCCGTGACTGAAAATAAGCCCTTAACTCGCCGCGAACAACGGATGCGAATTATTGAAATTCTTTATCAATTTGACATGGGGGTCACCCCAGAGCCCAGTCAAGAAGTCTATGTGGATGAAACGGTCCAAAACGTTTTAGCCGACCAGTTACAAATTGATCAGATTTTAGAATCGGTCCTTGAAAATTATAAGCTTAAACGGATCTCGACGGTCGACCGAGCCATTTTAAGATTGGCTTGTTACGAGTTAAGAGATACTCAAACCCCCGCTGAAATCATCATTGATGAAGCCTTAAGACTTACCCATATTTATACGGATTTAGGCGATCATAAATCAGTCTCATTTAATAATAAAGTATTAGATAAAATGTATAAGCAAATCCGAGGCAAAGCATGAAGCAAGCCCTCACTGTCTCAGCGCTTACGCGCTATTTAAAACATAAAATCACCACCGACCCCCACTTATCCGATGTGCACCTTGAAGGTGAAATTTCCAACTTCAAACATCATTCTAGGGGTCATTTTTACTTTACGCTTAAAGATGAAGGAGCCGCCATCAACGCCGTGATGTTTCAATCGGATACCCTCAATGTCACTTTTAAACCTCAAGAAGGGGACCATGTCGTAGTTGAGGGTTACATCAGCGTTTTTGAAAAAGCAGGTACCTATCAGATTTATGTCAAAGCGATGTCACCTGTTGGACAAGGAGCCCTTTTCCAACAATATTTAGCTTTAAAAGAAGCCTTAGAAAAAGCAGGGTATTTTGACCCGGCTTCTAAAAAACCGCTGCCCCTTTACCCTCAAGGTATTGCGATTATTACTTCTAAAACAGGTGCGGCCGTTAAAGATATGATTTCAACCATCTCGCGTCGTTACCCCTTAACTGAGATCGTCTTATTTCCCACCACCGTTCAAGGTGAAAATGCCAAAGATGACATTGCTTTAAATATTAAAAGGGCGGATGCCTTGGCTAAAATAGATGTCATCATAGTAGGCCGCGGCGGGGGTTCAATCGAGGACCTTTGGGCCTTTAATGAACGCGTCGTTGCGGATGCCATTTATCAAGCCAAGACCCCAATTATTTCTGCGGTGGGGCATGAGACCGATTTTACCATTGCCGATTTTGTAGCCGACTTAAGAGCCCCCACTCCAACTGGAGCGGCTGAAATGGCGGTGCCCGATCAAAAAGATTTAAAGTACCGGATTCATCAAATGAACGCTCGAATCGTTCAGCATGCGGACCGGATGATTCATCGCCAAGAAGAAAAACTCGCCTATTTATTAGACCATCCCACTTTAAGAAGACCCGAGCGATTTATTGAGCCTTATTTACTCCGTAGTGAACGCTTGCGAGAACGATTAAAAAATGCATCTCCAGCCACTCAAATAGAAACCACTACGACGCGGTTTAAGTATCAAAAAGAAAAACTCAATACCACCTTTTTGGCTTACTTTAAAGACCTTGACTATCAGCTGAAAAGCTTAAAACAATCGCTCCTCTTAAGTAGTCCCCAAGCTCGTTTAGAACAAGGGTACGCTCTAGTCTATAAAGAAAAACATCTCATCAAGAGTCAAAAAGATCTTCAAATAAACGACACCTTAACCATTCAATTCAAAGACGGTCGCACCTCTGTGGTGGTGACTGATAAAGGAGAATCTCATGAGTGAAAAATCATTTGAAGCCCAATTAAAAGCTTTAGAAACCATCGTGAAAGTCTTAGAAGAAGGTGATTTACCTTTAGAAGAAGCGATGCAAAAATACCAAGAGGGCATGACGCTTGCTAAAGGCGCCGCAGAACGTCTTGAAAAGGCTAAAGTGCTTTTAAAAGAGATGTTAGCTTCCGATCAAGAAATTGATTTGGATGAAGAAGCCATCGATGCGCCTTGATGAAGCATTAAAAGATCAAGGTCTTGTTTCATCGCGGGAAAAAGCTAAATCCCTCATTTTATCCGGTCATGTAAAAGTCAACGGTGAAATCATAAAAAAACCATCAACCCTGGTCACTGATGAAGCCTTAGAAGTATCCAAAACACTTTATGTATCAAGGAGTGCTGAAAAGTTATTAGAGGCTTTGAACCGCTGGAATCTTGATTTAAACGATCAGGTTGTTTTAGATATCGGAGCTTCAACAGGAGGGTTTACTCAAGTCGCCTTAGAAAAAGGGGCTAAATCTGTCTTAGCCCTTGATGTCGGTTCCAATCAGCTTGACCCCTTATTATTAAAAGATTCCAGAGTCATCAATCTTGAAAACATTCACTTTTTAAAAACGAACCGAAGTGATTTTGCAGCACTTGATACCACCCTCATTGACGTCAGTTTTATCTCTTCATTAAAAATACTAGCCCACGCTCTGACGGTTTTAGACTGTTCGCAATATTTGGTTTTATTTAAGCCACAGTTTGAAATGGATGCCCCGCAAAAAGATCATATCGTTAAAGAAAAAAAGCGGCTTGCTCTCAAATCAGCTTGGTTTGAAGCGGTCAAAGCCATGGGATTTCACATTTTAGAGTCATGTGATGTGACCCCGGGGAAAAAAGGTAATCAAGAAACCATGGTGTACTTACAGGTGAAATAATGCTGAGAATGCTACAAGTTCAAAATCTCGCTATTTTAGAAAATATCGAAGTCAGTTTCAATGAGGGCTATACTGTGCTAACAGGTGAAACTGGAGCAGGTAAAAGCCTTATTTTAGATGCGCTTCATCTCTTACTAGGGGAAAGAGCCAGTGCTGACGTGATTCGTTCTAATCAGAACGTATCCCATATTAAGGCGCTTTTTTCACCCGTCCCAAAACCTATCGCTGATCTTTTAGATATTCCTGATTTAGATGAACTTTTAATTGAACGCTCCATCTTCAAAGATAAACCTAACTTAATTAAACTTAACGGAAGTATGACTTCTTTAGCCACGCTTAAAGACATCGCTCCATTTTTAGCAGACATGCATGATCAAGCGGATACAAGAACCGTTTTAAAACCCGCTTATTATCCCTTTCTCTTAGATGGAATGGATGAAAAACTTCCTGATTTAAGACGGACTTATAATGAGGCATTGGCTCATTATAAATCATCCGTTGTCGCCCTTAATGACTTTAAGTTAGAGATGGAGCAACTCTCAAAAGAACAAGACTTCATGGCTTTTCAACTTGAGGAATTAGGAACATTCAATCCGAGTCTTGACGATGAAACCCAATTAAAAGAAGCCCTTAATGGGCTTGAGAATTTTGATCAGCTCTTTGAACATCTTCAACTCATCCAAGAAGGTTTCGATCGTCCCTCACTCACCGATTTACATAGCTTACAGCGGTTTTTTAATAAAATTAGTCCCGTTCAAACTACGTATCAAGAGTTAGCTTCGCGTTATCAAAGTGCTTTAATTGAAATTGATGATATCGCTAGTACGGTGTCAGAGATGATGAGTCAATTACAGTTTGACCCAAAAGACCTTGAAATAAAACAAACTCGTCTTGCGGGCTATGAGCGCTTAAAAAGAAAACATCATACGGATACCGAAGGCTTAGTCAAGTTAAAAGAAGACCTTGAAACGTCAATCCAAAAATATACGGATCAATCTGTGGTCATTTCAGATTTAAAAAAAGACGTTGAAAACGCCTTGGTTTTATTGAAATCTCAGGCTTTGAGCCTCACCCAACACCGCCAAGAAGTAGCAAACCATTTGATTCCAAATGTCCAAAAAACCTTAGAATCCTTATCCCTTCCGTATGCCCAGTTTGAGATTAAATTTGAACCGATCGATGAGGCGTGGGCGCTCAATAGTCCGTCGCCTTTAGATTTCTTATTAAGTACCAATCCAGGTGAACCCTTAAAACCGCTTCATAAAGTCGCCAGTGGAGGAGAACTTTCACGCGTGATGTTGGCCCTTAAACATGCTTTTTTAAATAAAGACCAAGTTTCCACCTTGATTGTTGATGAGATTGATACGGGAGTCAGTGGTAAAGTCGCGGCTCAAATGGGATCTTTACTCCGTCAAATTAGTGAAGGTGTTCAGGTTATCGCCATCACCCATCTCCCCCAAGTGGCTGCCAAAGCGCACCACCACCTAAAAGTCTTTAAAACCGTAATCGAAGGGTCCACCCAAGCTCGACTTGAACCCTTAGATGAGGGGGCCCGGATTGAGCATCTAGCTGAGATGTTATCTGATGGGCGCCTCACTGATGACCAAAGAGCCTCAGCCAAAGCTTTATTGCAATAAAAAAAGCACCGAAGTGCTTTCTTCTAAAAGGCATTTGCAATGGCTTGCCACATAATAACGACGGTCGTCAAGACAAGACCTGCGACAAAAGCAATGGCTAAGATGAGAACGGTAATTTTTCCCCATTTACTTTTTAAAGGGTTTTTATAAACAGGTTCAACAACGTTTTTTGCTTTTTTTACCCGTTTCTTTGATTCAGGCATTTAGACACCTCTTTCTAATCACATGTCGCTATTATACTAAAAAAAGAAAGGATTGAAAAGACTTGAGTATTCCTTATCGAATCATTTTTCATATTGATCTCAATGCCTTTTTCGCTAGTTGTGAGATGGCCGTCAATCCTGCCTTGAAGACCGTACCTTTAGGGATTGGAGGTCATAAAGACCGTGGGGTCTTAACCACGGCGAATTATGTGGCTAGAAAATTTGGCGTAACTTCTGCGATGCCGGTGGCAGAAGCACGAAGACGCTGTCCTGATTTAGTGGTCTTGCCAGTGAACTTTGCCCTTTATAAAGAGAAGAGTCAGGCTTTTTTTGATTATTTGAGAACCTTTACTGATTTTATCGAACCGGCCTCGATTGATGAAGCCTATCTAGACCTTACCGCTTTTCTTGAAGGGAAAGATCCGGTGGCGTTTGCGAAGAAGATTCAAGCCGATTTAAAAAAAGACCATGATTTACCTTGTTCCATCGGGATTGCCCCCAATAAGTTTTTAGCGAAGATGGCGTCTGATCATAAAAAACCAGAAGGCATATCCATCTTTCGAAAACGAGAAGTCAAAGAGGTACTTTGGCCTTACCCAATTGAGGCCATGCACGGGATTGGGATAAAGACGGTCCCCAACTTAAAACTATTAGGAATCCAAACGATTGGGGATTTAGCCCAGTATGAGGACACCACTAAATTATCTAAGTTTTTAGGATCATCCACCGCTTTTTTTCAAGCCAAAGCTTGGGGGCATGATGATAGCCTTGTTGACCCTCACAAAGATCAAGCTCAAAGCATTGGTCAGTCGAGGACGTATGATCCCGCTTTATTTACCATCCAAGAAGTCTTAGAAGAACTTGAAGGCTTAACTAAATTGGTTCACGAACGTTTGATTGAATCGGATCTAAAAACCAAAAGTATCAGTATCAGTATGCGCAATCATCAATTTGAAACCCGTTCAAAACAAACGTCACTTCCCTTTCATACCGATGATTTAGGGGTGTTGATAGAAACCATGGAAACCCTCGCAGAATCGCTTTATCAAGGATCTCCGGTAGCGCTTGTGTCCATTTCTGCGTCTCATCTTGAGAAGAAAGCCCGGCTGGTTGATCAGATTAATTTATTTGATGTGTCGATGTTTCCATCCAAAAAAGAAGCGATTGAAGATACCCTATCAAAAATTAATGCCCATTATGAAAAATCTATTTTAAAAAAAGGGTGGTCTCATGAGTCATAAAACTTCATTACGGTATATTATTATTTTAACGGCGGGGGTCATCTTGTTAATATTCACCGTCCCCACTCTCTTAGCTTCAACGACCACGTATCAAAGTGGGTATCCTTTCTTGACGTTGGTAGGGCTCGGGGTGGTATTTAGAACTTTTGTGAAAGAATACCGACAACAAAGACCGTCGCTCTTACTCAATTTCATTCAACTGGGGTACTTAGTAACCCTCGTCATCGCCTTATATTTTTCGATTACAGTCTTATTAGATTTGTTTTAAGAAGAGGTCAATATGTCCATTCAAAATCAATTCAATGCACAACAAGCTTTTTTTAACACCAACACCACGAAGCCTTATGCATTTCGCTATCAAATGCTTTCGAAATTAGAAGCCACCATCAAAACCCACCAAGCCGAATTTGAAACGGCCATCTTTAAGGATTTACACAAATCACCCTTTGAGTTATACGCCACCGAAGTGGGTTTTGTTTTAAGAAGCATCCGGGAAGCGAAACGGGATTTAAAAAAATGGATGAGAGTAAAGAAAGAAAAGACTCCCTTTTTTCAAATAGGGTCAAAGTCATTTAAGATGGCCGAACCCCTGGGTACCGTCTTAATCATTGGACCTTTTAATTATCCCTTTCAATTAGTCGTCGAAGCTTTAGTCGGGGCTATTGCTGCGGGCAATACCGTCATCATTAAACCCTCAGAACTTACCGAACATACGGAAAAAGCCATGGCGAAACACTTCAATGCCGCTTTTGAGCCTACTTATTTATCCGTGGTCACGGGGGGCATTGAAACCACGCAAGAACTGATTCAATTGCCTTTTGACCATATCTTTTTTACAGGCTCAACGAAAGTCGGACAAATCGTCTATCAAGCCGCTGCTAAAAACTTAACGCCCGTAACCTTAGAACTGGGGGGCAAGTCTCCAACGATTGTTGATGCAACGGCTAAACTCGCTGTCGCCGCCCGGAGGATTGTCTACGGGAAATATTTGAATGCGGGTCAAACCTGTATTGCTCCTGATTATATTTACGTTGAAAAAAGCATTGAAGCGGCTTTTTTAGAGGAACTAAAAAAAGCCATTGAACAATTTTATCCGGCCCAAACAGATGATTTAAGTCACATCGTAAGTCTTCGTCATTTAGAACGGTTAAAAGGTCTAATTGACCCTGAAAAAGTGTTCTATACCCAAGAAAGCCAAGGCGCTCAAAGAATGGCCCCGACCGTGATGAGGAATGTCACTTGGAGTGATAAGGTCATGCAAGAAGAAATATTTGGACCGATTTTACCCGTCTTAACGTTTAATAGCCTCGATGAAGTCATCATTAAAATTAAGTCTCAACCTAAACCGCTGGCTTTATATTTATTCACCGAATCTCAAGCTGCTGAAAAAAAAGTCTTTGAGGAACTATCCTTTGGTGGCGGTGCGATCAATGATACGATTATGCACGTCGCTAATCCCCATTTACCCTTTGGCGGTATCGGCGCTTCAGGGATTGGAAAGTATCATGGAAAAACGTCTTTTGATACCTTTTCTCACCATAAGGCTTTCATGAAAAAAACGACGCTTTTCGATCCTAAAGTCCTCTACCCCCCTTATGATGATAAAGCCGTATCGATGATTAAAAAAGTCTTAAAATAAGAGGCCATAGCCTCTTTTTTTTATATGCTATAATTTCTTCAGGAGGCGTTATGCCACATCATATTCTCTTAGGAGACTTAACCACCTTTAAAGCCGACGTCATCGTTAATTCAGCGCATCCTTATCCGCAAGAAGGCTCCGGCGTTGATAAAGCTTTATATCGCGCAGCGGGAGAGGGGCTATTAAAAGCCCGTCAAGCGTTTGGCGATCTAAACACGGGGGATTGTGTAAAAACCCCGGCTTTTGATTTGAACGCCCAAGCGGTCTATCATGTGATCACGCCCCATGTCCATTCCAAAGCCGCTTCAAAACAATTAAAAGCCCTTTACACGACCGTTTTTAATGAAGCCCGCAACGATGACTACCAATCGATTGCCCTCCCCCTCCTTGCCTCAGGGAATCATGGCTTTGACCGGCACGATGCGTTAGTGATTGCGAAAGAAGCCATTGTTGAATTCTTGCAAGAGAATGAGATGGATATTTACTTAGTCATTTACGATAAAATTCAAGTTCAAAGAGAGATTCCTCACTTTGAAGAACCGGTCTCTGAATTGATGATGCATCAGATGGCGTTGATGGAAGCCCCGTTTGAAATGACCGCAAAGAGTTTTCATCAATGGTTATTTGAGTATATTGATGCCCACCATCTTGAGGACCCGTGGGTCTATAAAAAAGCCAACTTGACCCGTCAACATTTTTCGAAGATTCGTTCCAATAAATCGTATCAACCGACCAAATATACCGTCATCGCTTTAGCGTTGGCGCTTGAATTAAATCTTGATCAGACCTATGACTTTTTAGAGACGGCGGGATTCACTTTATCTGCATCCCTCTTATTCGACCGGATTATTGAATATC
The DNA here is from genome assembly GCA_018402725.1 of Candidatus Izemoplasma sp. Lineage (GTDB taxonomy): Bacteria > Bacillota_I > Bacilli_A > Izemoplasmatales > Izemoplasmataceae > JAGYII01. The sequence continues at coordinate 38,883 of JAGYII010000001.1, forward strand.
ACATTAAAAAAGAAATCTACGATGTGTTTGAAATCAATGAAGTTTTGTTTTTATATGATCAACGGACCCTTGGTTAATGTCGCCTCTCAGGCGACCTTTTTTTTGGCACTGTTTTGTAAGGTATAAGCAGGAGGTACCACCATGAAAAAAGATGTGATATTTATTTTAGACCGATCCGGCTCAATGTCTGGGCTTGAATCTGATACCATTGGAGGTTTTAATGGCCTCATCCAGAAACAAAAGAAACTCGAAGGAGACATCGCTATCAGTACCCTTCTTTTTGATGATCATATGGAGTGGCTTCATGACCGAACTCCGTTAAGTTCGATTGATTTACTGACCGATGCATCGTACTTTGTGAGAGGGACGACGGCTTTACTCGATGCGATTGGATTAACCTTGACCAAGATGTCTACAGCGTATCAAACACTTGGCGCTGAAAAACCCGATCAGGTGATGGTCGTTATTATGACGGACGGGCATGAAAATGCATCTAAAGAATATTCGTTAAACGTGGTAAAAACCCTCGTTCAAACGTTTAAAGAAGAGGCAAAATGGGAATTTTTATTCCTGGGTGCGAACATTGATGCAGTGGACACCGGGATGTCGATGGGGATTGATAAAGACCGTACAGTTAATTTCTTAGCCGATGAAAAAGGGATGCAAACTAATTATAGTGCGGTTGAAAATGCGATGCACGAATTTAGAACATCTGGGAAGATTTCAGACGCATGGAGAAATGAAATAAAACGCGATTACAAGCGCAAGAAAAAGTAAATTTTTCCATTATCATATGATGGAATAAGCTTTGCATAAGAAGGGGAAGGTTGTTATAATAGGTTATCAATCCAAGGAGCCTACCTTATGAACCTTCCCTTTTGTAAGCTATGCGAATCCCTTGAAGCTACGGAAAATTCCATTCCAATGACTCAAAAAGTTAAAGGGGTTGAGCTCACGATCAAGATCGATCGGTCGTGGTGTGAAAAGTGTCAAAGTGATCCTCAGAAATTAAAAAAAGCGCTTTCGACGCTTTTTAATAATGCTTATCGGGAAAAAGAAGGGTTGATTTCAACAGAATCGATTCGCTCATTAAGAAAATCTCTGGGTCTTAATCAGCGTGATTTCGCCCGGTTATTAGGGCTCGGTGAAATCACCGTTGCTCGTTATGAATCAGGGTTTATTCCCTCTAAAGCAAACTCCTTAAGGATGCAACATTTATCAACGCTTGATCAAGTTAAAAACTATTATAACGATACCAAAGAACAAATCTCTGAACGCGGTCAAGCCAAGATTGAAAACTACATTCAAACCTTTGTCTCGATTGAAAACGGAAACCGTGAATATGATGCCGAGCGATTCTTTTCACTAACTCGCTTCTTTGTAGAAGCGGCTCAAAAAGATCAAGTTCCGCTTTATCAAACCAAGTTAAATAAATGGATGTTTTATGCTGACTTTTTAGCTTTTAAACGTTATAAACAATCGATTACCGGTTCGCGTTATGTGCGCTTATCTTATGGTCCGGTTCCTAATCGATATGATTATAAATACGACATTAACCCCTACATTAAGCCCATCGAAGAGGATGGTAAAATCATATATCAACTGAATGAATCAACCTTTGAAGAAATCATGAGCCCCAAAGAAAAAGACATTGCCTTTAAAGTGTATCATCTCTTAAAGCCGATGCGGAGTTCTGAGATTTCTGAAATCTCTCATCAAGAAGATGCCTGGGTTAAAACTAAGCCCGGTGATTATGTCTCTTACTTGCATGCGAAAAATTTACTGATAGATTGAGGTCATTATGTTTAACATCATTGATACGATTATTTTAGAATGGTTGAATGGCCAACTTGTTTTAGATTTATTTGATCAATACTTTTTATCCCAATCCGAGGTCAATCAAGTCTTACTGATTATTGGGGTTGGGGCCTTAACCGCGATCGGGATTTTGAAAGTGATCACCTGGATCTTAAAAGTAACGTTCTTGTGGATTAAAATCGCCTTGTTCTTAGGGCTTGCGTATTATGTCATCGTAGTCTTGTTAGGCATTGATGTTTGGAGTTTATTAAGTGCATAAAAAAAGAGCCTAGGCTCTTTTTTTTTATTTAATCGCGACAGGATTATTCCCCTTTATGAATCACGAGTTGAGGGAATGGAATTCCAATTCCGTTTTCATCGAAGAAAATTTTGAGTTCACGGTTTAAGGCTCTTTGAATTTTAAACTTATCCGCTTCAATGACTTTTGCGGTGTAGCGTAAGACGACATCAGAAGCCCCTAAGGCTTGAACGCCCACATAATTAGGTCCCTCTAAGATTTCTGGATATTTTTCTTTGATTTTAGGTAAGAAAGGATTGATCAGGGCTTCGACTTCAGGGATGCTCGCAGAATATTCAATACTCATTTCACAGATGGCTGTCGAGACATTAGTCGATAAGTTAATAACATTTCGGATGTCAGAATTGTTGATAATTTTTACGTCTAAGTTTGCGGCATCCATCACTTTAGTGGTTCTTAAGCCGATCTCTTTAATGATGCCTCGGTAATCACTGATTATGACAATATCTCCAACAGCAAATTGTTTTTCAATGATTAGGAATAATCCAGAGATCACATCTTCAACAAGTTTTTGAGCCCCAAAACTGACGACTAACCCGATAATCCCCACAGAAGCGACAATGGCCGTAGAATTGACCCCAAAGGCGGTTAAGATGAGGAAAACGGCTGCAAACGTAATGGCCCAGCGTATGACTTTTTTAAAGAGTAAGAAGGCTGTTATGTTTTTGACTTTTTTACCAAATAAAGCATCAATTAGCATCTGAACAATCTTATTAAATGCCCAGAAGAAAAGTAAAATACCTAAGGCTTCTAGCGCTCTTAAATAATTATTCTGAACCAGGGCAGTAATGTCAAAGAATTGCCCAATGGTCTCATCGATAAAGCGAGCTAAACCGGAACGGGGAAACAAAATTCCACTGAACGCCGTCAATCCAAAAAGCAAAATAATAATACTGATTTGAATGACTTGACGTTTCTTTTTCATCCAACCCCACGTTACTTTTAAAAAGGCAAAAGAGAATTTCTTTTTTGCTTTTTGCTGATTAGGATCTTTCTTTTTACGACGGCGCTGAGTCTCCTCAACCTCAATCGGAGCGGCTTCAAGTTGGTCTTGAACAAGTTCTTTTTGATCATCGAGCATCTTTTGCTCAACGGATTTATTTTCTTTTTCAGACATGATAATCTCCTAAGGGTTTATTTGGTAAAGTGGAATTTTTAGCCCGGGTGTGACCGATAAGATGACACCGAACTCAATGCGACTTCCTGGAGGAAGAGGGCCTGCATATTGCCATTCATAAAGCCCTGTATTAAATTGTGAGGTGATAAATAGCATCCCCTCTAAGGATTGAACGTTTCCTTGAGCGTCAATCAAATCCACATAAGTGGTATCTAATAAGCTATCATAATTTTCAAATTGCATCAATACTTGAATCGCGTCATCTCGACGGATTTCTTGAAGGATGTAAAACAGTTCAGGTGGGGTCGTCAAGGTCAAGGATGAAAGCACATCTTGATGACCTTCGCCGGTTCTGGGGTCCGTGTAAATCACCACCCATTCTAAGGTATAGTTTGTGTCCGGGGATACTTCAAGCAATAGATCATCGATAACAGCAATATTTTCAATCACGAGGTTGTCTTGTTTTAAAATCAACCGGTACTGAGCTTCGATGAAAGGATCGGGAACAATAGTGGGTTGAATCAAGATTTGATGGGGATAGATATAAGAGGCATCTAGTGTGCTATTAAAAATGGCTTTAGGATTAAAGGGTCTTGAATCAAGAGTAACGAGTTCAGAATTTGCCGTGATGGCTTGAAGCTGAACTTCAAAGGATTTGTTGGCAGGTGGGAGGTTAAAGTTAATCGTCTGTTCCCCTTCGACCACGGGTAAAGTGATAATGGCTTGACCATCTTCAATCACCACAAACTGATAAAACTGGATTTCAACGCCGCCTGCTTGGGCAAAAATGTTCATGGTCACATCACGACCTTCGAAAGAGGCAAGGGTGGAAGCAGGACCTATCACACCGGCCAGTTCACTCTCAGTTTGGACTCGTTGTGAGACTAACGTGTTCCACACCAATCCTTTATCCATCTGTACGGTGAAGGTGTATTGGGCATTAGGTCTAAGGCCGGTTAAGACGTTTTGATTGAGGCCATATTCAAGTTCAACCTCAATGGTTTCCCATTGGCTTTCAACAATCAGTCTTAGAGGTCGCCCGTTGGGTTCTTGTTCTTCCCCGACAGATTCTAAAATCTCAACTTCATAGTAAATCTGATTTTCTAAAAGCTTTAGTTCAATGAACTGTGCATTAACATTATCAAAAAGAGGCGTCGCTACGCACCACAACAGCCACGGAAGTCGTTGCGGCTACGGAATTTTGGAAAATCTGGCCGACTTTACTTTGAGCATCCGCCACATTTAAATCTGGCTGCTTTGTAGACACCGTTTCGACTTCGGGTTGGGACGCGCTGGTTTCAGGCGCTTTATACTCATCGACATTGATTTCAGTTTCAGGAGAGGCAGTATTTAATTCTTGAGTGTGATGGGTATTTTCTTCGACTGAGGTCGCAAAGACATTTTCGATGTTGTAGTTCTTTTTGGGTTCGGTTTCTTGAGTGGTCCGTTGTTCATCAATGAATTTTTTCATCCCATTTGCCTCCTTTAGATGCGACATATAAACCAATTAGCGCCATGCTTGTCGTGATAAAAGTAATCGATTCAAACCAAGGGAAACCCTCAGTATGACTCACTGGTGTATCAAAGTTTCCAAAATAATAAGGTTCAGTACTTAAAAGGTTAGAAGAGGATTCAAAGACTTGGCCCGCTCTTAAATAATAAGGATACATCATGGTATCGTGGGCATTATCAATCATCCGTCCCGATTGAATCGTTTCTCCCGCTCCAAAAGGTGCTGTGAAGTAACCCACCCAGGTATATCCGTCCGGGACATTTAATGGATTGAGATTACTTAAAGGTTGGTTCGTAGTGATGGAGGCTTCAAATTGTTGCAATGGAGTGATAAATGTCATCGAAGCCACGAGAGGTTGATACACTGCACTGAGTTCAATGATTGCATCGGTCATGACGAGTTGATCAATGACTTGACCATTTCTAGCCCACCCGATGAACCGGTATCCTAATCGCTCTCTCACCGGTAAAGCCACCGTACTCTCATAAACAAAACGCTCTGTCAACGCTGAATCATGATCTACAAAGGTGACTGGATAGGAGTTAATTAAGAATCGGGCCTCTAAAGTCAGGTTTCTTGCGGGCATGACGCCATCTCTAATTCGCGTATTCCCTTCATACCAACCATCAAAAGTGTGTCCTCTTTTTTGGGCGACTGGGAGGGTAAAACTATCATTGAGATATAACGTTGTCTCACGAATCGTTCGTCCTTCAGAGACCAAGCGAAGAATTAATTCCACTTTTTCAAATGTCGCAGTTAATGTAATGTTTTCACCAGGCATTTTCGTTTGACTGTAAGGCAACCCGTTTAAGGTCCATCCGGTAAAACGGTATCCCGCTTTAGTAGGTGTAGGCAGAGTCATTGGGCTATCAAATGGGAATTCAAGGTTTGGAACCTCAACACCTTCTGCGATAAAGGAGATGGTGTATAGCTTAGGTTCAAAGACGGCGGCAAATGAGGCCCCATTTAAAGGAACTTGGAAGCTTCCTTGAATGAGCCCATCTGGGCCTTGCCATCCCTTGAAGATAAAATGGTCTACGTTCATGACAGGTAATTGAATGGTCGACCGGTAAGTGCCTTGAATAGAAGCAGGGGCCGTACCTTTTTCAGAACTGAATGAGATGGGATAGCTTCTCGCATTAAAACTGGCGACTAAGGTCCGGTTTCCTGAAGGCATCGTCGTGAAACGAACTGGTCGATTATTTTCTAACCAGCCCCCAAAGGTATAACCCGGTTGATTGATTTGCGGCAATTGGATGGGTAATCCAAAATTGGTGGTGATGGTGGTTTGTTCGTTGGTCATGGAGTTAACCAGAGTGAGAGTATAAATAAGGGGAGTCCACGTTGCTGTTAACGTCCGGTTCCCAAGGGGCATCGTTGTGAAGTTGACCGAAGTATCATTCTCAGTCCATCCATCAAAGCGGAACCCTAACCGAGATGGGTTTGGAAGTTCAATGCTGGATTGGTAATTGGCGGTGAGGTCACTCACTGCTGATCCCCCATTGGAATCAAAGGATAAGGTGTAGGCGTTGATTTGCCATTTGGCATATAAATTTAAGTTTTGACTTGATCCACTTGAAATAACACTCACTGCAGTACCCGTTAAATCACTGTTATCAAACCAATTTATGAAAGTGAATCCAACTCTTGATGCTGAATGAAGGGTTAAATTCGAAGAACTAAATGTAAATTGAATAGGATTGTTTTCATCGTTTGTTCCATCAAATAAATTATGATAAGTAATGTAATAGGGTACTTCACTCCACTTTGCATAGAGGGTTGTGGGTGAATGTTCTAGAGCAGGCATGGTCACATGATCAAAAAGAGTATTAAAGGTTTCTTCAAGATACCAACCCTCAAAAAGGTACTCAGTTAGTGATGGAGGAGTGATCTGAATAGAATTACCAAAATCTGCTGTTAAAGAAGTAATGGCTGAACCAGTAAATGTATTAAATTCTAAGGTATATTGATTAATATTCCATTGAGCATGTAATGTAATACTTGAACCACTTGTATTTTGTAAATTAGAGATACTTTCTAAATCATTGTATGAAGTTCCACTTCCATCCTCTTGAGTATTCCAGCCAATAAAGCTATGACCTAACTTTGTAAAGTTATGTTGAGGTAGATTGATTGGTTCATCAAAATTTGCAACGATAGAATTAACAGATCCAGAATCCGAAGTATTCCCGTTAAAAGTTATGTTATATGTAATCGGAGTCCATTGAGCAACAAGATCAACAATTCCCTCAGGCATTGTAATTGGTAATTCATTAAGAATTGCTCCTCCAGAAACCCAGCCATCGAAATTATAGCCCGCACGAGTTATTTGATATTCAGATGCCGAGAGATTTATTGGTGAAATTTCTGTACCACTCATTTGAACAATAGAATAATTCACTGAGGCCGGATGTACTTCCTGTTGAGTCGTTGTTTAAGAAGTTTATACTGTTTGCAAAGAAACTAAAACCTACATCAACTCTATTTGTGTTGATAATGCTTGAATTCCCATTCACTGTTGTATTATTATTCAAATCGTCGCAATACTGGGGCCTAATCCGTAGTATATCAATAGAATTCTATGAATGGGATACTAGAATTAAATGTGTCTTTTAGCTCTGTGAAAATTACCAACTGTTTTGCCCTTTTGGATCCCTTGAGCAATAAGATACCCTTTTCCAGCCTCCTAAAGTTACTGGAGGATTTAGTTGGATCGTGCACGTGTATTTATTGTAGTAAAATCTTTTTTAATTACATTTGTTTCAATCAAGTAAGATGTTTGGTTTTTTAGATTGCTTTTAAGTTCCCAAACGCCCACACAAATGTAGTATTGTTTCGTATGTGGCCATAGATTTCCGTCACATAAATATCTTGTGTTGAATTGGAAATATTAACCCCGACAAGCCAAAATGAATCAACATCGTTTCCTGTTGCAAACTCCTTTATTTAAAGCAGTACTTCCGATAATTTAACTCATAGTTACCTAAAAAAAGCGTTCCAATGGTTAATAAGAACACATTGATAAAAGAAAAGATTTGCTTGAATATTCTAAATATGATGGCTTTCATATTGAATACCTATTTATCTGATAAGCTAAATGAATTTGATAAATTTCATGAGATATTATACATTAAATCAATTAAAAAATTAAATCTATCAATGAAAAATCTATTTTCAAAGGCCCTGTATTCGAACATTCTTATTCAGTTTAAACTGGGTGATTCGCTTTTTTAGAACCCACATAAATTGTAATGATCGTCACTGAAACCGTGAAGAAAGATATCAGTTCTAACCAAGGTACCCCAATCGTCTCTTCAACAATAGGCTCAAAATCTCCAAAATAATAAGGGTCGGTACTTAAGCGTCTTGTAGAAGAATTAAAGGTTTGTCCCGCTCTTAAGTAATAAGGATAAATTCTTAAGCTGTGGGCATCATCCACAGGGAGTCCATCATTAAGGCTATCCCCACCCCCAAAGGGCTGCGTGAAATACCCTAACCAAACATATTCAGATGGAACGCTTAAAGGGTTTAAACCACTGAGTTCAACATCCGTAGTAATCGACATCTCAAGGACTTGCGAGGGAGTCGCAAAAGTGATTTTCAGATTTAGTGGTCTAAAGATAGCGTTTAGTTCAATCGGTTGAGCCGGCATGACGAGACTATCGATCATTTGACCTTGGTACTGCCAGCCTAAGAAACGGTATCCTGTTTTTTCAAGGATTGGAAGTTGCACAGCGCTGTTAAATTCGGTCCGGATCACTTGCGGTGCTTCTGAGACATAAGTAACGTTATATGAATTAATCAGTAACCTAGCTTCAAGCGTCATGTTTCTTGCGGGCATCGCTCCGGCTAAGACTCGGGTATTTCCTTCATACCATCCCATAAAGGTGTAGCCTAATTTAGCGACGGTTGGTAACGTGAAGGCATCCCCTACAATCAGTCGACTTTCTCTTATAAGTTGGTTATCTGAAATTAATCGTAAGGTCACCTCAGCCCGTTCAAACCGGGCTTCTAGAGTTATGTTTTCCCCAGGCATTTGGGTCTGTGTGAAGGGCTCACCATCTAAATACCATCCGGTAAATCGATACCCTTCAAGGGTTGGATTGGGAAGGGTAAGGGCTTGATTATATTCAAACTCAAGGGGTGAAATCTGAACCCCCGCAGGACCTGTAAAACTTAAGGTATAAAGTTTAGGTTCAAAAACCGCATTGAGGGTAGCCCCGTTTAAAGGAACTTCAAAGGAGCCTTGAATGAGTCCACTCGGGCCTTGCCATCCTTTAAAGGTGAAATGTTCAGCCGTCAAAATAGGAAGGTTCACTGAAGAACGGTAGGGGGCGCTGATGGCTGCCGGTACGGTGCCAAGTTCACTGCTAAATGAAATCGTAAAGGATCTTGGATTAAAACTCGCCACTAACGTCCGGTTGCCTAAGGGCATCGTCGTAAACCGGACCGGACGATTATTTTCTAACCAACCCCCAAAGAAATAGCCGGGTTCAATGATTTGAGGCATTTGAATCGGGGCATTAAAATCGGCAGTCAACGTGGTTTGTTCATTGGTGATTGAGTTCACAAAGGTTAACGTATAGGGTAATGCCGTCCAGCGAGCTTCAAGGGTGCGGTTGTTTAAAGGCATGAGCTCGTAATCGACCCTCACCCCATTTTCAAACCAACCGTCAAAACGATAGCCGGGTCGATTTGCTGAGGGCAGGGTAATATCAGACTCAAAAGGGGCATTTAAAGGATCAATCGTGTTACCGCCGGCGACATCAAACGTGAGGGTGTAAGTGATGGGTGCCCAGGTAGCTACCAATGATACCGCCCCGATTTGACCGAGGGGAATATCAGTTACCGCTGTTCCAGAGATATTTTTCCAGCCGTTAAATTGATACCCTGCAACGGTGGCATTTTGAAAAGTTAATGGGTTTTCAATCGTATAGGTGAGTGGATTAGGATGGCTCATCGTGTAACGAGAAGAATCGGTATTAAAACGAAGTCCTGCTAGTAAATCGTATTCAATCGGGTAATGAATGACATCCCATATCCCAATCAAATGAAGATCAAAAGTTGTCCCTTTTTGGACGCTAGTTACGACCGCTCCGGTTACGCTATTTAAACGCCACTCTTTAAAGGTGTAGCCAACAGCATAAGGAATCGCAATCTCAAAATCATCAAATTCAGGAGTAAAGGTTTCAAAGAGTAAATCATCTAAGAATATGGTTGTCGTAATGGCACGGTTGGTAAGCACATAGTTAATTTGATACGTAATCGGTAAAAACTTCGCATAATATGTTTTGGCCCCAAAGTTTCCACTAGAGAGAATGGTAACCGAATTTCCGGTAAAGGTTGCGTTGTCATAATAACCCTCAAAGGTAAACCCGGCACGAGTGTGCACGGTCAGCGTTTTGGTGTCATCGGTAATATAAGTATCTGAGGCTGTTAATCCTGCCCCAAGAATATACGTAATAGGATGTTGGATGGGACCCCATTTAGCATAAAGGGTTTGCGTTGAGTCTGTTTTATTTTGGTCCGTGGCGGGATTCGCAAAATTATTTTCGGAATTTTCAAAATACCAGCCATCAAATTGAAAGCCATCTCTTTGAGGAACCGGTAATAAACTAAAAGCGGCTCCATAACCGACATCAAACGTCACATTACTTTGGCCGTTATTAAAAACTAACACCAAAGCGTGGTGATTAACTATCGACGTTTCAGTAACATTAATAGCGCTAGAGGTTGTATATAAATGTTGGAATTCACACAGATAATGCGAAGTAGAATCATTCCACATTCCAGACGTAGTCATCTCAAGATAATCTTCACCTGAACCGGAATCATTTTGGCTCACCTGAGTTCCATTTGAAACCCTGAAATCGGAACCCTCATTATTTAACCACTGCCAATTACCTCTAAAACCTCATCAGTACCCCAAGCCAAACGTTTGTATTTGGAAATTTGGTTCGATAAAATCCTACTCATCTTGAGAAGTACAGTAGCTAGGTAGCTTCCATAGTTGGCACAGAAATTTCCCTTGCATCGTGCCACGTCATAGTAGTATTCGATTTAAAGAATGCACGGGTAGAGGGAATGGCTCTACCATCCTGGTCAAAAATAGTTCCACTGGTAATATATACTTCAAATCCAGGAGAAGAGATATTTGAAGGATACTAGGTTGGGTGAAAGTATATTCAAAGGTCCCATTTTCGATCTTCCAATCGAAGAAGGTATAACCCCTCCAAAGAGGGGTCTGCAGGAGAAATCGTATTTTCACTGGTTTCTTGAAGTGCTGATTGTGAAATATTTAAATGAATAAAACTTAGAGTAAACATTTGCTCTGCTGGTAATGGCTACAGATGCTGAAGCATGGGAACATTGAAATAAGGGTCAGAATAATAACCCCCAAATTCATAGGTTCGATTCTCAAAAACAACCCTCTCTCCAAGGGTATAATGTCCGTAGTCTTCAACGTTGAAGCTACTACCACTAATCGCAAGCGACCGGAAGTTATTAAAGGTTTCTAATAACGTAGAACGATCATAGTAGTTAAAACGCGTGGATATTTAAATTTGTGTTTTGTAGATTACCAGCGATGTCGGTGGCTTGAATTTGAACAATTCCGGATTCATTGATACTAAATTGACCACTTGACCCTTCAACAAGAGTAAAAGAAGAATCAGGGAAGGTCGTTTATATTTAAGGTGGAAAGCCCTGATTGTAAATCACTGAAGAAAGGTCAATGGAAACTTGTGATTGAGATGACGGAAGGGGTCACAAGGATAGTAGGTGGGATCACCATCTACACTTAAGGGTTGAGACATCAATACTGGTTGGAGTTATGGGTATTGCTGTAATACATGTTTCTCAACCAAGCATTCATGGTTGAGCCCTGGTAGCCGCTGTAACCCCTACATGGAAGCCGTTTTTAGTAAAGGTTTCTGAGACCTCGCTCTGGCTAGGTGTATGTGGCAGGTCTTTGTGGAGTAGGCAATGCTGGTGGCTGTATTTTTAAATGGTAGACTTTTAAATTCCCTCCGGATGGGGTAAACTCATAGTCGACCCAAATGTGAATCAAACCATTGGATTGAAGCGATGCTGAGACTTCTTGTTTTGGCGGACGCCTCCGTTTTGTCTAGTAAACTCTTTGGCCCGACCACCACATGAAGTTGATGCCGAAACTTTGAGAACCGGATGCAAATCTTGGCGGATAGCCTTTAGCCCCACCATCCGGCCCAGCCCCATTAATCACGCCTTCAGAAAAGACTAATACAAAGCCATCGGCCGCGGTAGAAGATACTTGGAACTGAAAATACGTTGAAAACCCGGAGTCATCTCCACTATTTAATTGGGGTTTATAGCCAATATAGCGGCTCAATCCGCGGGTGGTGTTTAATAGCTGAATCCCATTTACATCAGGTCCGCTGATAATGAGCCGGTTGTAGTTATTGCTAAAATCAGTTGAATTCATCGTCGTAAAGTTTTCGGCTAACGGCAAAAAAGTCGTTGAAGAAGCACTCAACGATGGGCTTAAAATTAATACAAAAAACATTACTATTAAACTAAGTATTCTTTTCATATATATATTTACCGTAAATATTATATGTTAAATTGTGTTAAAAATGTACAGATTTTTTATGATTTGAGAGAGGAGATTATTTCATGAATGAATTATTAATTGCAGTCCTGGCGCTATTATTTATTGTGGCGTTGATTGTCTTGTATGGTTTTTTTAAAGGGGGCGTTGAAAAAATGTTAGAGCAAGAACGCACCCACAATACGATAGAGGCGACCGATCAAGTTGAGGTCACGGTTTTTATTGATTTCTTTCATCAAATTAAACGCGTAGATTCATTGTATTTTAACCGGGATAGACAGTATCTCCAGTTTAAAAAAAATAATCGACTGAGTGATCCATTTGCTTGGAGTGATTTAAAAAAAGTAACGTTCAAAACCAACGAAACTATTCTCTTTGAATCTAATCCGTCCAATGCTTTTAATCAACTCCATGACATCCTTCAAACTGCAGACATCGATGATCAAGAACTCATTCTCGAATTAACGACTCAAGAAGGCATCCATACGATGGCTTTTGAGAGTCCAGAACGGTGTAAAAACGTTATCAATACGCTTCAAACATGGGAATCTACTCTTTTTTGAAAATAAGCCTTGAATTATACAAAAATAGGCGTAAGATATAAGCATGATTAATCTCGCTTATCTAGCCGCTAATACCGTCGCATATGATGTCATCATTTTTTTAGGTTTAACGTTAATCGTTGGCCTTTTTTTTGGTCGCCTGTTTGAACACTTTAATATTCCTTCGATCACCGGGTATATTGTCGTTGGTTTAGGAATCGGAATTTTAATCCGTTTAGTCGATCAAGAGGCCGCGGTTGAAACCTTTAAAATTGTCACGTCCGTAACGATTGGATTGATTGCTTTTAGTATCGGGATGGAACTGGATTTCAAAAAACTCAAAAGACGCCGAAAAGAAGTGGTCGTGATCACTTTGACTCAGGCTATTTTTGCGGCGTTATTTACCACCATTGCAATGTGGGGATTTGGCTTAGACCTTCATATCGCCCTCATCTTTGGGTCGATTGCGATCGCTACCGAACCTGGGCCTATCTTATCCATTACTAAGAAGTACCGTGCGCATGGCCCTCTAACTGATACCCTGGTGCCCTTACACGGGGTAGAGGATATGTTTGCGATCCTCTTTTTTGGATTAACGATTGCCTATGCGGTGGCGGTTGAAAGCCAAGTCATTAATGTAGAGTTGATTGCCCGTCCCTTTTTAGAACTTTTATTTTCATTCTCGATTGGGATTGTGATTGGCCTCATCTTCCATAAAATCATCCAAGTGACTTCATATAACGACCCGGATAAAGACTTAGTTGTGATGACCACGGCCATTACGGCCATCATGATTGCGGTTGCGATTGCCAACCGGGGGTTTTACATCGCTGATGTGTATATTCACTTATCCCCCATACTACTCCCAATGGTGGTTGGGATTACCTTTGCGAATACCTCCTCTCAAAAAGCCAAACATGAAATCGAACACGTCACCGATTTACTATCAGCGCCGCTTATGATTGTTTTCTTCACCGTCATTGGCGCCGAAGTTATCATCTTAGTGTCTGACCCTCTTCCCGGGATTGGGCTTTCAAGAATTGCCCTTTATGTCGGGGTGTACGTGATCGCTAGAACCATCGCTAAATTGACGGGGTCGTATGTGGGAGCTAAATGGGCCCATTCTGCCCCGGTCATTAAAAAGTATCTGGGTTTAAGTTTATTGACTCAGGCCCAAGCGGCAATTGGACTTGCGTTTATCGCCCAAGGCAGCTTATCCAATGTTTCAGAGGCCAATTTAATCCTCATCGTCATCCTCATCTCCACCGTGATTTATGAACTTTTTGCGCCATTTGCCTTACAGTATGCGATCATCAAAAGCCATGAAGCCGATGAAAATATTCAAAAAATATTGTACGATCAACATCATCAACCCTTATTTAAATATGGCTTAAAGAAAAAAGAGTGACTCGGTCACTCTTTTTTTTGTGCTAAAGCCTCAAAAAAAGGGCCTTAATATGTTAGTCTATTTAAAGGTGAAACGACATGATTAGAAATCTGATTTATTATTTTTTAGGCTTATTTATTATGCCCTTAGGCATTGTCTTAATGTACCGGTCTAATTTAGGACCTCCACCTCTAGCGACCTTATCGGTGCATCTTTCAACCTTACTTCCGATCACGTTAGGGACGGCTTCGTTTATTTTACAAACGAGCATTATGTTATTGGTAATGGCCGTGAATAAGAAAATCTCGTCCCTTTTGATTTTTGTGGCGGCGACCCTTTTAGGTTTTGGCGTAGATTTTTGGGACTTACTGGTTTTAAGAGGGCTTTTTGTAGAGGGACTCCCTTATCAAATCATGACCTTTTTGATGGGTCTATTTTTCTTAACGTTTGGTCAAAACTTTGTTCGGTATAGTCGTTTTAAAGCTACCCCACTGATTGAATATATGTTTTTATTTCAAAGGCTTTACAAAACCAGCTCCGTCTTACTGGCACGGTTTTCGGTCGAGTTTTCAATCCTTCTCATCTCTTTAACAGTGGCTTATTTTGGAGGATTAGGACTAGGGGCTATTAGAATTGGGACCTTCTTGATTTTAATTGGGTTGCCCTCCGTCATGAAGCTTCAAGATGGCTGGATGCATAATGTTTTCGATAAAAAAAGCCTGCCTAAAGCAAGCTAAATGGTCGGGACGACAGGATTTGAACCTGCGACCCCTTGCACCCCATGCAAGTGCGCTACCAAGCTGCGCCACGTCCCGCAAAAATAAGTATACACGGCTTTAAAATTATTGCAAGAGTGTGTCACAAAATGGCGTAAACAGTGATACACTATTAAAAATGTTTAGGAGGCCTTTATGCCCAGTCAAAATCGTCTAGAAAAGTATGCCGCCCTTGCGGTTGAACTCGGAGCGAATGTTCAAAAAGATCAATCCGTGGTGATCCGGACTGCCACCGATTCTTTAGAGCTCGCCCGTGAAATTCAAAAGAAAGCCTATGAAGTTGGCGCTAAACGGGTCCGTTTAGATATCACCGATGCCCATGCCAGCCGGATTGGCCTTGATTATATGGACGTAGAAACCTTAAAAGAAGTGCCTGAATGGTTTGTGAGCAAGTACCAACTCGATGTCGACCAAGGCGCTTGTTTAATCTCCATCACCTCTCCGATTCCAGAAATCAATAAAGGGGTATCCCCTGATAAAATGCAGCAAAGTGCGATGGCCATGATGCAAAAATTAGCTTTTTTTAGAGAACATACGATGGGAAACCGGACTCAGTGGACCATTGTCGCGGCCTCTAATCCAGCTTGGGCGATGAAGATTTTCCCCGGTCTAGAAGCATCAGAAGCGACTGAAAAGCTATGGGAAGCCATCTTTGATGCGACCCGGGTCTATGAAAACCAAGACCCTGTTTCTTTGTGGAATGAACACAATAAAACCTTAGCGGCCCACAATAAAGTCCTCAACGATCTTCAGTTTAAACATCTTCATTTTAAAAACCAATTAGGGACTGATTTGATTGTTGAACTGGTTAAAAACCATGTCTGGGCGGGGGGCCAAGAAAAAACCACTCAAGGCGTCTTTTTTAATCCTAACATCCCGACCGAAGAAAGCTTCACGATGCCCTATAAACCTGGGACACGGGGCAGAGTGTATGCCTCTAAACCCCTCGATTACCAAGGGAATTTAATTGATGGTTTTTGGTTAGAATTTAAAGAGGGTAAAGTCGTTGATTTTGATGCGAAAGAAGCAAAAAGTTCTTTAGAAAACTTGCTCAATTTTGATGAAGGCGCTCGTTACATTGGGGAGATTGCCTTAATTCAGCACGATTCCCCGATTCAAAATACGGGATTGTTATTTTATAACACGCTTTTTGATGAAAATGCCTCATGTCATATGGCGCTTGGCCGGGCGTATCCGATGAATGTCAAAGGCGGGACTTCGATGAGTCAAGATCAACTTGATGCGGTGGGGGCTAATAACTCCATGACCCATGTCGATTTCATGTTTGGAACCGAAGACCTCGATGTCATCGGTGTAACGCATGAAGGTAAAGAAGTGCCGGTCATGCTTAAAGGAAATTTTGTCATCTAAGCTTGCTTCGGCAAGCTTTTTTTGTATAATCAACCCTAATTCCAATAAAATTTAATATAATAAGGTTAATTTGATGAACCTTTAAAGGAGTGAAACGATGCGTCGATGGATGAAACTCAGTATGTGGGTATCCTTACTATTTTTAGCAGGCTGTACCGGTCTTAATCAAGAGACAGAAGTCTTAGTAAGTTTTACCGGTGAATATAACGAAGTGATAAATGATGCGAGTACGGTCGCTGGTAAGCCGGTTGAATTACCTGAGGTTACTTTAGATAACGCGGTCTTTTTAGGGTGGTTTGATGCCTCAAATCCACGGTATCAAGTGACGCCGTTTACGCCTTTATTTGAAGACATCACCTTAGTGGCACGTTTTGAAGCTATTCCGGTGGTGATTACCTTTGAACGTTTTGATGAAGGGTATACCGCTCCGCTTGAAGTCCTCATTGGGCATTCAATATCAGAACTTCCCATTCCAAGAAGAGCTAATTACGCTTTTGCGGGATGGTATTTAGATGAAAACCTCACTCAACCCGTTTTAATCCCTTCGGGCTTTGAGCAAGATACCACCTTGTATGCGAGCTGGGTCTTTGATGTCACGGGTAATTTAAGTATTTTAGAGTACGAACAAAGCATCATCGACATGATCGAGCAAGTCAGAACCTCAGTGTTAGGGATTTCTAATATTCAAGATGGCCTTCCAGGGTCTTCAGGCTCTGGGGTGATATACCGCAAAGAAGGTAATACTTATTATGTGGTTACCAATCATCACGTTTTAGATGATTTTGAAGAACTTGAAATTATCTTTGAACGAAACGATCTTATCTTCACCATCACCGATGGGGCCATTGAATTCATCGGATCAGATCCGACCACCGATATTGGGGTCGTGAAGTTCACTTCAGAACTCGATTTCGCGGTGGCTGAGTTTGCGGATTATTATAGTTTACAACTCGGTCAATATGTCTATGCGGTTGGGTCGCCTTTAGGGTTTACTTATTTTAATTCAGTCACGCAAGGCATCATTTCGGGGCTATCAAGATTCTTTGAAAATAGTGCCGGATTAGGGGCCTTTGCGGGGTTTGTGATTCAACACGACGCCGCGATTAACCCGGGTAATAGCGGTGGAGCCTTATTTACCTCGCAAGGTGAATTTGTCGGTATTAACACCTTTAAAATTGATGCTTCACCCACCGGACGTAACTTAGAAGGTCTTGGGTTCTCAGTGCCATCAAACACGATTATACGAGTCGTGGCGGACTTAGAAGAAAATGGCCGGGTGATTCGTCCGTTCTTTGGAATCTCTTCTCAAGTCTTAGTGGCCAGTTGTGGCCAGGACTTCGGGGTTTGTGTTCAGGCGGTGGTCGCTGATTCATCGGCGTCAAGACTGGGCATTGAAGTTGGAGATGTTATCATTGGGTTCCAAAACGATACAATGAGTGAAATGTTTAGAACGAATAACTTTAATCAATTACGTGAAGCCATATTAAATTCCCGAGTCGGTCAAAATGCACGGGTGGAGTTGATACGCGATGGTGAAACGATTATCACGGATTATGAACCTTTGGTCACCCATCCGGATGACCGTGAATAAAAAACGTTGGACCGCCTTTTTCCTCTTTCTTGGACTGAGTTTATTTTTAGGCGGGTGCCAACCCAGAGAAACGATTGTCATTCCCGATCAAACGTACGCGTTTGATCTTTTTGACGTAAGTCAAATCAAGGTCATTGAAAATCAAGGTGAAGAGGACGAGCGTTTCATGGCGTTTGATCTAGCGTGGTTATCTCAAATCGACCAAGGAAAACTGACTCGGCCTGGACATCATATCTTAACGGTATCTTTAGAAGAAGAAACGATTTTATTCTTACTCACCCTGACTGATGAACCCTTACTGATGCAGCTATCTAATATTTACACCCTTGGCGTGGAGAGTTTCACCGTCCACATGTCTTTTGAAGACTGGATTGATTCGATTGCGGGGGCGGATGGAAGAAGTATTGTTGATAGTTACCTCAATGAACGCGGTGAACTCATCCTTGCTTTTTCAGATAATCAAACGAAAAATTTAGGCCGAATCTTGGGTGAAGATGCCCCAATGATTGAACTGTTTGTTGAAAATAATCAGCTCCGCTATAGCTTTGAAGGCCAGCAAGCCTCAGAAGCAATTTTTGATTTAAATCTTTTAAAAGGGGACCAAGGGGTCTCTATTGAATCCCTAAAATTCAATGAAACCGATGAGCTTGTGGTGACCTTTGAAGATGGAAGAACGCAGAACTTAGGCTCTTTTTCTAGTTTTTTAGACACGTTAGCGATCCGGACGATTGCAACGAATTTCAGAGGTGAACTCGTCATCACCCTCACCGATGGACGGAGTTTTAACGTTGGAAATGTGATTGGTCCGCAAGGGGCGATTGGTCCTCAAGGGGTCCAGGGTGTTCAAGGTCCAATGGGACCCCAAGGAGCCACCGGACCACGAGGTGAATCAATCGAGCTAAGACTTTCAGGCGCGATAATGCAGTATAAATACCCTTCTGAAAACAACACCGCATGGCGAAACTTATTTAATTTTCAAACCTTAGAAAGTGAAACGTTTACCTTCGTCACCTCCCCAGGGATTGTCCTTTCGATGGCCACTGGCGATTTACGTTGGAAACAAGAAGAAGCGCCCGATAGTTCCTTTCAAACCTTAGCAACCGCTCAAGAATTGACCGGTCCGCAAGGGCCTCAAGGACCCACCGGTCCAGCCGGGTCTGATGGAACCGACGGGATCGACGGCCGGGAACTAGAAATAAGACTTCAAGGCACCGAGATTCAAACGCGTTATGCCGGTGAAACGACCTGGAACGTTCTTGCGACTAAAGCCGATTTCGAGGGCCCAAGAGGCGAATCGGTCTCGGTTGTCGTGACTCAAGACGCTATTTATTGGACGTCTGAAAATGATCCGACCACTCTTAATTTCATCGTCTCACTTAGTGCTTTACAAGGACCCCCAGTGGATATCTTTGTCAGTGGAGCCTCCATCTATTATCTTGACTTAGTTTCGATGAACTCCGTTGAAATCATTTCTTTGGCCGCACTTCAAGGCCCGATCGGAGCGACGGGTAATGGCATTGCCTCAGTCGCCATCGTCAACGGGGATCAACTTGAAATAACGTATGAAGATGGCACGGTAGATAATATCGGTGCCGTTACGCGCCCCAATCAAGTCATTTTTAAACTTCCCAGTGGCGTTGTCTTTGATATTCAGCTCGTAACCACGGGCCAAAACGCCAGCACTCCCAACGCCATTCCAGTTCCCTTTCAAACCACTCTTTCAGGATTTAATACCGGCTTAGAAAACATTACCGGTGATAAAGAAATCATCGCGAACTTATCGTATATCGAATTGACGGTCAATTTCGTCGATATGACTCCCATTACCTTAACCGCGATTGATGCTTTAGTGTTACCGTCTGCGCCGGTGCGTGAAGGCTATCTATTTACGCATTATGCTTGGTTTGACGCCCTTGGCACCGAAGTTCCTATTTACAGTGGAATCCCCTTAGAAATCCTATTCCATAACCGGACGGAAGTTACCTTAACGCCCCGTTACCGGATGGATACGGTCTACTCTGAAGAAGAAGAACGACGGATTAGAGCCTTAGAAGATGTCATTTTAGCGACCGTGAATGTCTTAAACGTAAGTATTGGCCAAGGCAGTGGATTTATTGTCAGTAAGACGGCTGTTTCTGGCGGCTTTGAATACATCGTTATCACCAATGAACACGTCATTAACGGTTATACCCAAGTCAATATCCGCTTATTCATAGGCGGTAATCAATACACGTATAGTAATGTGAATGTCGTTGGGGCCGATGCGAGAAATGATATAGCGGTGATTAAATTTACTTCGGCGATGGACCTTCCTTACATTGCCTTTACCAACTCATTTAATGTCCGGTCTGGTCAAATTGTCTATGCGATTGGAAATCCACTTGGCGTGGTGAATTTTGACTCGCTATCGCAAGGAGTCCTCACCTCGGCTCGGCGTTATTTAACCGTTGAAACTTCAACCACCTATGTCTTCCAACATGACGCCGCGATTAACCCCGGAAACAGTGGGGGGCCTTTAGTTGATTCCAATGGCCGTTTAGTCGGTGTGAATAGTGCCAAAACCGTTTATGTGGCCACCCTCCCCGATCCGATTCCCTCAGAAGGACTGGCTTACGCCGTATCCTCATTTATCGCCGAGCGGGTCATGCTGGATATCTTAGCCACCAACGGAGACTTAACCAGCCACCCAACTCTAAACACCTTTGGTATTACTTCGACCAAACTCCCCACCAATTGTAATAACGACCGCTTTACGGGGGTCTGTATTGATAATACCGTCGTGGGAAGTACGGTGGCGGGTCAACTTGGTCTTTTAAGAAATGACCTCATTATTGGGTATAAACATGCTAGACTAAGTGAGTTCATTCCGATTCTTAATCCGTTTGAACTTGACGAAGCCATCATTGGAACCCGGGTCGGTGAAGGCATTACCTTGCAAGTCATCCGCTCAGGTAACCTCATTATATTGGGGCCTGAAAACTTAGAATAACAAAGGAGCATTATGCAAAACGAATGGCTTAAAGCATTAGGTTTTCAGGAAATGACAGACGTTCAAAAACAAGTCATTCCCATGCTGAAAGCCACCTCTCATTTATGTGTCACATCGCCTACCGGCACGGGAAAAACGCATGCTTTTTTAGTGCCTCTTTTGACTAAAGTCACCCCCGGCAAAGGACTGCAAGCACTCATTTTAGCCCCGACCAGTGTCCTTTCTAAACAATTAGCCGAGATGGCCAATCATTTCTTTAAATCGATGGACTCAAACTTAGAGGTTAAACATTTAAAATCACAGACGGATAAACAAGGGCCCCAGGAAATCATGGTGGCGACTCCGTTTCAAGTCTTGGATGCGGTCACCCATCATCACGTCATGCATTTAAAAACCGTTAAAATCGTCATCATTGATGAAGCGGACATGATGCTTGATCAAGGATTTATTCACGAACTTGAAAAACTCTTTACGCTCATTAAAGGCGCTCAAGTCGGCGTTTTTTCTGCAACCATGCATCCTCAATTAATGCCCCTCCTTAAAAAGTCATTTCAGCCCTTAAAAGTGATTGATTTAAATCCGAAATTGCTCTCTGAAAGTGCGCTTAAAAGTCGCTTTTTATACATGGAAAAAGACCGGAGAATTGAAGGATTACTGAGACTATTAAATGACATCCAACCTTTCTTCGCAATCGTCTTTGGTTCAACTAAAAAAGAAGTGGATGAGATTTATAAAGCGTTAAAGCCCCTCAAGAAAAAAGTAGAAATGTTATCCGGGGATTTATCCCAGCGCGAACGAAATCAAATCATCAAAAAAGCAAGAAACTATGAAATCCAGTATCTAGTGGCCAGTGATATTGCGGCCCGGGGTATGGATTTACCCGATGTTTCTCATGTCATCAATATAAGTCTGCCGAAAGATCCCTCTTATTTTATTCACCGGATTGGAAGGACGGCTCGGATTGGTAAACCTGGCATGGCCATCACTTTTTATGATCGCGATGAAAAAGCCTATTTTGATAAACTTAAACTATATGGCTTTGAAGTCGACATGACGAAAAAGGATGTGAAAGAATGAAGTTAGGATCACACGTCGGTCTAGGCAGTCCTGATATGTATCTAGGCAGTGTTAATGAAGCCTTGTCATATCACGCTGATGTATTTATGGTCTACACCGGAGCCCCCCAAAACACCCGACGCAAAAAAATCGAAGAACTTAATATCGAAGCCGCTCTTAAAAAGATGGATGAACGTGGAATCGATTCAAAAGACATTGTCGTCCACGCCCCTTACATCATGAATCTTGCGAATCCGAGTTTAGAAACCCGGTCTTTTGGAATCGAATTTTTATCCGAAGAAATTAGAAGAACCGCCGCGATGGGAGCGACTCAAATTGTGTTGCATCCAGGCGCCCATGTCGGTCAAGGTCCAGATGTTGCGATCGCCTTTATCATTGAAGGGCTTAATCAAGTCATTGAAAAGACAAAAGGGTTAAATGTCCAAATCGCTCTTGAGACGATGGCGGGTAAGGGCACTGAAATTGGCCGGTCCTTTGAAGAACTTGCGGCCATCATTAAAGGAATTAAAGATCCCTCAAGAATCAGTGTCTGTTTAGATACGTGTCACATCCATGATGCGGGGTATCCAGTTAAAGATGATTTAGAGGGGGTCTTAGAACAATTTGACCAAACTGTCGGACTTAACTACATAAAAGTCGTTCACGTGAATGATTCTTTAAATATAAAAGGGGCGATGAAAGATCGTCATGCCAACTTTGGGTTTGGAGAAATTGGATTTGAGGCGCTCTTAAACGTCATTGAGCACCCCATCTTTAAACCGCTCCCAAAAATATTAGAAACCCCTTATGTGACCGCGTCTCATGATGACACGAAACGCGTATATCCTCCCTACTTAGAAGAAATTGCAATGATCAAACATAAAACCTTTAATCCTAATCTCCTTAATGAGATTCGCGCCAAACATGAATGAGAGAACTATTAAACCTTTACTTCGATGATCACCGAATCATCCCTACTGAAGCTTATATTAAGCACCGTCAAACTTTCTTCGCTCAAAAGAACGAAGATTTTTCCTTTCTAGCCCCTTATCAAACCCTTGCTGTGGTCTGTCTTTCTTATCCGAAAGACCAAGTAAAACTGGGTGGCAAAGGCTATGGAATCGTCGCCAGGTATGCGTACGGAGAAGATTATCATCAAACCTTTAAGAAACGGTTTGATGTCTTGAAAGAAGAAGCCCTTAATGAAGGCTTTCATATTGAGGGGAAAGCGGATGTTTCGCCGATTGAAGAACGTCAACTCGGTCTGATATCGGGGCTGGGGTATTTGGGGTATAACGACCTCCTTATTCATCCTGAATTTGGAACTTACATGATGTTAGGGACGGTCTTTATTGAAGAAAAGTTGGATCCTGTCATCATGCAAATCAATGATGAATGCGGGGAATGCCGGTTATGTATTGAAGCGTGCCCTGGGGATGCATTGAGTGTCGATGGGTACACCAAAGACAAGTGTTTATCCTTTCAAAATCAGATGAAGCTTCCCTTTACTCTTGAAGAGATTAAACCCTTTAAAGCGATGCTTTTTGGGTGTGATATTTGTCAGCGAGTGTGTCCTAAAAATAAAGCGATTACCTCCAAACATCACCCTGAATTTGAACCCGATGGGATGGAGCGGATTGACTTAGCGGAACTTCTAACTTTATCAAACCGAGCGATTCAAAAGAAATATCAAAATTATGCTTTTTCATACCGGGGCGGCTTATTACTTAAACGCAACGCGATTATGTTGATGTATAACCAACGTCAAACCAAATATCTCGATTTAATAAAAAAAACCTACCACGATTATAATCATGTCGATTGGTTTGAAAAAACGGTGGGTTTAATTATCCAAGAAATGGAGGCCTCCCTTGAATCACGTCGTTTTATACCAGCCTGAAATCCCCCAAAACACAGGAAATATCATGCGCACCTGTGTGGCTGTTAATGCAAAACTGCACCTCATAAAACCATTAGGATTTTCATTAGATGAAAAACATATCAAACGGAGTGCAGCCAATTATTTAGAACATCTCGATTATCAAGTCTATGAAAATATTGAAAGTTTTTTTGAACAAAATCAAGGGGAATATTACTTTTTGACTCGCTATGGTAAAAAAGCGCCCAGTGCCTTTAATTACCAATCGACGGACGTCCATCGATATTTCATCTTTGGCTCTGAGTCGACGGGGATGCCCAAGGATTTACTCGAAAAAAACCTAGATCGGTGTTTTAGACTTCCGATGAGCGGACACATTCGAAGTATGAATTTATCGAATGTGGTAGCGATTATTATGTATGAAGTCATGCGTCAACAGGATTATCAAGGACTAGAAGCCTTTGAACCTGATCATTTTAAAGGAAAAGATTATCTCAAGTCGCGTTGAGGTCATCTTTTTTTTATTCGCTATGCTATACTTTAAGTAATAAGGATGTGATGAAGATGGAACCGAACCTTGGTCAAACCGTCGTCGTGCAAAGTTACAAGCATGATGAACGCCTTCATCGCATATGGGCGAAAGCAACCATTATTGATAGTAGTAAATCCCAAATCATTGTCGCGAACCAGAGAACCAAAGTGATTGAAGCCAATGGACGTTTTTGGTACACCAAAGAACCTTCGGTCACCTGGTTTTATAAAGAACACTGGTTTAACATCATTGGCATCATTAGACCCAATGGAATTTATTATTACTGCAATATTGCCTCCCCCTATGTGATTGATGAAGAGGCCCTCAAGTATATTGATTATGATTTAGACATTAAAGTTAATAAAGATTTGACCTATAAGCTATTAGACCGTAAGGAATACAAAGAAAATTTAAAGAATATGCATTACTCAGAAAAGCTTCAAAATATTCTTGAATCCCAGCAAGAACTTTTAAAAAAATGGATTGAAGAAAAGACGGGTCCTTTTACGGGAGGCGTTGTGGAACAACTCTATGAGCGCTACTTAATTTTGAAACCAGAAACCCCTTAATTACAACAATTAAGGGGTTTTTTATAGTTTACAAAAGGGGTCTGAAATGTTACTTTTAATGGGTATCTTACGTCTAAAATATCGAGGGTAAAAGCAATGAAAAAATGGATCGCTTTAGGCCTAATGATGATCGCTGGATTATCCGGCTGTACCTTGTCAGATGGGTCCGATGAGTCAATCACCCTTTTTACGCAGCGTCACTATGATGTGGACCAACAACTCTATGATCAGTTTTATGAAGAAACGGGCATAAAAGTCAATATCGTATCGGCCAATGCGGATGAATTGATGAACCGTTTGGCGACCGAAGGCGAAGACACCGCCGCCGATGTTTTATTATTAGTCGATGCCGGAAAGCTTCATCTCGCTTCTGAAAATCAACTCCTGCAAGCGGTTGAATCAGACGTCTTAAATATCAATGTTCCCTCGCAACTTAGAAGCCCTGAAAACCTTTGGTTTGGACTCACCATCCGCGCTCGAGTCTTAGTGTATCATCCAGACCGCGTCAGTCCGAGTGAATTATCAACGTATCAAGCCCTCACTGAACCTGAATGGGAAGGCCGCGTGGTAACCCGGACTTCAACCAATATCTATTCACAAAGTTTAACCGCATCATTGATTGCAGTGTATGGGGAAGCCGCCACGCGTCAATGGGTGAGAGGTCTTGTTAATAACTTAGCTCATTCCCCCCGTGGAAACGACCGTGACCAAGCCAAACAGGTGATGTCAGGCGAAGCCGATGTCGCTATTATGAATACGTATTACATGGGCCGGATGCTTACATCCGCAGATCCCTTTGAACAAGAAGTGGCTCAAACTTTACGTGTCTTTTTCCCGAATCAAGAGACCACAGGCACTCACATTAACTTATCCGCCGCTGGCGTCACCAAATACGCAAAGAACGTAGACGGTGCGATTAAGTTCATTGAATTTTTAAGCAGTGAAAAGGCTCAAGGTATTTTTGCAGCCGCCAATTATGAATACCCCGTCAATCCGAGGGTTGAAATGGATGATTTACTTAAGTCTTGGGGGCCATTTAAAGCCCAAGATATAAACTTAGCCTTACTAGGGGTCCATGCTCAAAGAGCGGTGATTATTATGGATGAAGAGGGCTGGGAATAAAAACCGGAGAATCGAATGCAACGTATTTTATCCGCACTAAATATATTTAACATAGCTTCATTCTTATTAGCCCTGATGATGGGGCTACCACTTTTGAATATCCTTTTAGGAGTCTTTGAAGCCCCTAGTGCGGCTTGGATTCACATTCGTGAAAACTTATTATTTACAACGATTATCAATACCTTAAGTCTGCTTAGTTGGGTCGCAATTTTAGCGGCGGTAATGGGTACTTTTGCAGCGATCGTGGTAACGCGCTATGAATTTAAAGGGCGGCAATTGCTCAGCTGGTTGTTGGTGATTCCCTTGGCAATTCCTGCCTATATTTTAGGGTATGTCTATGCTGATATGGTGTCATTTACCGGGACAGTCACTCGATTTTTTAGAACGTTAGGCCTTGATCTTTCGTTAAATGTGATGAGCTTAAGAGGGGCCGCTTTTATTTTTTCGTTGACTTTATATCCCTATGTTTACATGATTGTCAGGAGTGCTTTAAATAAACAAAGTGCCTCTTTTTCAGAAAGTGCAAGAACCCTTGGATTATCCCCATTAAATGTTTTTTGGAGAATTACAGTTCCTTTATTAAGACCGGCCATGGTTGCAGGTACTTTTTTAGTTTTGTTAGAAACCTTAAATGATTATGGACTGGTCAGTTATTTTAATATCCGGGTCTTTAGCTTTGCGATTTTTGATGCGTGGTTTCGCTTAGGCGATTTAAATGCAGCGATTCGTTTGGCGGCTATTTTATTACTCCTGGTCTTAAGTTTAGTTGTTATTGAACGTCTTTTAAGAGGAAACCGGCGTTATACGATGGATATCAGAAGCCGGCCCATTAAACGCCTCTCTTTGAAGGGATACCAAAAAATATTTCCCACCCTTCTCTGGTCTTTATTAACGCTTGCTATGTTCATTCCACTTTTACAATTGTTGTACTATGCCTTCCTAACTTGGCAAAGAACCCTCAACCTACAACTCTTTTATGTGATCATTAATTCAATCAGCCTTGCGCTCGTAGTGACGGTGGTCATTGTGACGTTTGCGTTGCTTCTTACCAATGCGAACCGGGGGAAAAAGTCTCTCCAAAAAAACGCGATGATTCGCTTCACGACCCTCGGTTATGCAATACCTGGGGCGGTGATTGCGGTCGCCGTTTTGGTGAGTTTTGTCTGGTTAGATGAGCAATTTAATCCCCTTTATCAAATCTTCTTTAGTGACTCGCGTCGTTTGATTTTGACCGGTTCGATCATGATGTTAGGCTTTGCGATGGTACTCCGGTTCATGGCCATCGGCTATAGCAATCTAGAGGCTCAATATGATAAAATTGGAGAGCGATTCACGACCGCGAGTTATACGTTAAATCATGGTAAACTAAAGACACTCTTTAAAGTTGATATCCCTTTATTAAAAGGGGGACTCCTTGCGGCCTTTATTATTGTCTTTATCGATGTCTTAAAAGAACTGCCCTTGACCTTAATTTTAAGACCCACCAATTATGATACCCTCGCTTCATTGGTATATACGTATGCCAGAGAAGAAATGATTCAAGAGACGGCCATCCCATCTTTAGTTTTGATTGGTCTAGCCTCGATTGCGGTTTACATTCTCACCCACGTCAATGTTAAAAAAGGAGACTTGGATGTACGTAAAAATTAATGATTTAAGTTTTGAATACAAACCGCACACTCCTGTCTTAATAGGCATTGATTTTTCGATGGATGAGGGTGAAGTGGTCGCTGTCTTAGGCTCCTCCGGAAGTGGAAAGTCGACTTTATTGCGTTTGATGTGTGGCCTAGAAAAGCCAGTTGAAGGATGTATTTCAGTTAATCAATGTACACTCTGTTCGAAACACGTATTTTTAAATCCTGAAAAAAGAGAAGTAGGAATGGTCTTTCAAGACTATGCCTTATTCCCTCATTTAACCGTTGAAAAAAACATTGGCTTTGGGTTACGTCATAAGAAAAAAGTCGACAAAGAAGCCCGGATTGAAGAGATGCTGACTTTAATCGATATGAATGATTTTAAATCAGTCTATCCTCATGAGCTTTCTGGGGGCCAACAACAACGTGTGGCCTTAGCCCGGGCGATGGCCCCAAATCCTGATGTATTACTTTTAGATGAACCCTTTTCAAATCTTGATGCTGATTTAAAAGAACGGATTCGAAAAGACTTAAGAAGGATATTTGAAAAAACCAAGATGACGTGTATCTTAGTCACGCACGATTATGATGATGCGATGAGTATCGCAGACCGGATTGTGTATTTAGAAGGCGGTCAAATCATTCGCCAAGAAAAAGGCATTCAAAAACGTGCTTAGGCGCGTTTTTTTTATCTTATAATTAGGTCAGCAACTCATCTTTTAAACGCGGATTATGGTACAATAAAGACGCAGGAGGGCACCATGTCACGTAAACATTTTTGGATATTACTCGGGGTAGGTTCTTTAATCACCCTAGGCCTAATTATCGTTGCAAACGCCCTCAGTGTCGGCCGTGAACTTTCTAGGTTAGGCGCCTGGGTCGAGTATAGTTTTTATGGCCTCTTGGGGCTTTTTATCTTTGTCTTTATTTTACGCCCCATCCACGGAATCCTCGTGGCGCCTGCGTTTCAACTTCCGGCTTTAAATGACAATCAAGCCCGTGAAAAAACGTACCTTAAAGCCTTAAAAAAACTTCAGAAATTAGATTATTTAAATGATGATGATCAACTAAAAATTGCACAAGCTTTAAAAACAAAAACCGATTTAAAACCGGTGACGCAGGCCATGTATCAAGGGCCCATGCGTAAAGAGATGGACGAGATCATTATTTTTCATGCGAAAACCATTATGACCACCACGGCCCTCTCACAAAATGGATCTTTAGATATGCTTGCGGTCATCGCAACCAATCTTAAAATGATTTCTAAGTTAGTCAAAGCCACCGGTTACCGGCCCTCATATGTCCATTTAAGTAAGCTTGCTTTGAACGTGACTGTGACTGCTATGATTGCTGAGGGCTTAGAAGATGTCGATGTTACAGAATGGATGCCCTCTAAAATAAGTGAGACGATCACTGATATTCCGCTTTTAAGAGGCGCGACGAATAGTTTATTTCAAGGCTTAACTAACGGTCTACTTGCGCTTAGAATTGGGATCATTACTCGCCGATATTTATTTCAAGACCCCTTGGTTCTAAACCCCAAACAATTACGGATTGCCGCTTATAAAGAATCTTTTAGTCTTATCCCTAAACTATTAAAAGAAGGGGTATTTAATGTCCCTAGAACGTTTATCAGCTTATTGGCTAAAGTCTTTAAAAAAGCCCCAGAGGCTGTTTAATGGTTAAAGATCGGACTGTGGTCGTTCTTGGTGGCGCCTTTAATCCGCCCACAAACGCTCATTATCGTTTGTACCAAGAAACTAAAAAAGTGCTTCAATTTGACCATTTTATTTATCTCCCTGTTCACGTCAACTATCCCAAAGCCGATTTGGTATCCAATCATCATCGTCTTTCGATGTTAGAGATCATGACTCAAAATGATCAAGACGTGGTTGTTGAAGGTTATGAATTAGACCAACTGACCTTTCAAGGGACGTATCATACGCTTAAGGCCCTTGAAAAAAAATACAAGGCTTCAGTCATTTTTGCTCTAGGAACTGATCAAGCCATGACGTTAAAAAACTGGATTGAAGCAGAGCGCTTAGTTAATGAGTTTCAGTTTATCGTTTTTGAGCGGCAAGCTCGCTTTAAAGACCTTATTCAAAACGATCCTTTTTTACAACGTGTGGCCGGTCGGTTCATGGTCATTGAGATGGATGACGAAACGGCTTCGATCGATTACCGTACCCATAAAAATTATTCCTTACTTCACCCGAATGTACTAGAATATATAAAGACGCATCATCTTTATGAGGACCCAGTATGAGTTATGCGCATGACTTTTTAAAAGTCACCGCGGTGAGTCCCCGCGTTCATGTGGGGAATCCCCCCAAAAATCTAAAAGAAATCTTAGCGGTTTTAGAGTCATCTAAAGCGGCTTTTACGGTGTTCCCAGAATTATCTCTTACGGGGTATACCGCCAATGATTTATTCTTCCAAGGATCCTTACTCAAAGAAGTAAATGAGGCCTTAGAAACCTTACTTAAAACCAATCCTTATTCAGGCATTATTTTGTTAGGCGCTCCCTTTGATTATCAAGGCTTAATGTATAACGTGGTGTATGTCATTCAGGGCTCCAAGGTCCTAGGAATTGTGCCTAAATTATACTTACCTAACACCCAAGAATTTTATGAAAAACGCTGGTTTACATCCGGGTTACATATTATAGATTCAGTCTCATCTGTCCGTATTTTCAATCAAACGGTTCCCTTTGGTTCGCTGCTTTTTGAGAATGATGATCAATCACTTACTTTTGGTGTTGAAGTCTGTGAAGACATGTGGGCGCCGTTATCCCCAGGGAATCTTTTATCCTTACAAGGGGCGAAGATTATATTTAATTTAAGTGCATCCAATGAAACCTTTGGGAAACGTCCGATCCGGCTCAATGCCATCTTAGAACACTCCCGCCGCAACATGGGGGCGTATGTGTATGTCAGTGCTGGGGCGAGTGAATCGACTTCTGAAACGGTCTTTTCAGGTCATCAAGTTTTTGCTCAAGCCGGATCACTCCTTTTAGAAAGTGAAGACTTCTCCCAAGAAACAAAATCCCTGACGACCGATCTAGACATCAGTTCAATCCGCTATCAACGTCAACATTTTTCATCCTACCGAGATTTAAAAGTAACGTCCTTATACCCGGTGGTAAAGGCTTCTTTTGCCTTAAAAAAAACAGCTGATTTAATCTTAGAAAGAGCCTTTGATCAAACGCCTTTTGTCCCTAAAACCGATGAATTAAATGCCTTTAAAACCATCTCCGCTCTCCAAGAAGCCGCTCTTTTAAAGCGCGTATTACACACACAAGCTAAGACGTTGATTATCGGGGTGAGTGGGGGCTTAGATTCAACCCTAGCTTTATGTGTAGCGGTGAAAGTGGCTAAACAAGCTGATTTACCTTCCACGGCGGTAATGGGTGTGACGATGCCCGCAAAAGCAACTTCAAAACGAACATTTAACCAAGCTCAGGCATTGATGGAAAGCCTCAACGTCACGATTAAAACCATTTCAATTGAAGAGGCTGTTAAAGAACATTACACCTTGATTGAGCATGACGGACAGACCGAAGATGCTGCTTTTGAAAACGCGCAAGCAAGAACTCGGACGATGATTTTAATGAATCTCGCCAACATGCATCAAGGCTTAGTCATTGGCACCGGGGATATGAGTGAATTGGCTTTAGGCTTTGCGACATATAACGGTGACCAAATGAGTATGTATGGGATCAATCAAGGCATCCCTAAGACATTAGTTCGTTTCATGGTTGAATATTATGGACGCTATGGATTTGAAAAAGATCTATCTTCCATCATGCAGTCGATCATAGAAACCCCGATTTCACCCGAATTAACTGAAAATCAAGTCACTGAATCATTGATTGGTTCGTATGAAATCAATGACTTTATTTTGGTTCGTTATTTAAGACATGGTGATCCTGAAAGTCGGATTGCCTGGCTGATCGAAAAAACCTTCAAACTGAGTCCTCAAGAAGCCATGACCTATGTAAAACGCTTTTTCAAGCGGTTTTTTTCCCAACAATTTAAACGCCAAGCCTCCCCCGATGCTCCAAAAATTTGTGACATTGCCCTTGGTCCACGTTCTGATTTAAGACTACCCTCAGACATTAGCTATGGTGACCAGGATGTCTAAAGTCGTATTAGGGATGAGTGGGGGCGTCGATTCTAGTGTTGCAGCGTATTTATTAAAAGAAGCCGGTCATGAAGTGATTGGCCTTTTCATGCGCAACTGGGACTCGACCATAAATCAAGATACGCTCGGGAATCCTACCTTAGATGACGAAGTTTGTGAGCAAGAGAAAGATTATCAAGACGCCCAAAAAGTGGCCGCATTTTTAGACATTCCTTTGCACCGCGTTAATTTCATTGAAACCTATTGGGAAAAAGTCTTTCAATACTTTTTATCCGAATATAAGAAAGGCCGAACCCCCAATCCCGATGTGATGTGTAATAAGATGATTAAGTTTGCCGAGTTTTTTGACTTCGGCGCACAGTTTAATCCAGACTTTTTTGCGATGGGACATTTTGCAAGAACGACGACCCACGAGGGCACCTTGCATCTCCTCAAGGGACGGGATGATAATAAAGATCAAACTTATTTTTTATCGCAACTCAATATCGACCAATTATCAAAATCTCTTTTTCCAGTCGGAAGCTATACCAAAAAAGAAATCCGAGATATCGCTTTAAGGATTGGATTACCGACTGCGACTAAAAAAGATTCCACGGGTATTTGTTTCATTGGGGAACGCGATTTTAATCAGTTCTTAAACAATTATTTGCCGGCTAAAAAAGGCCCGATTGTGAATCAACAAGGGGAAATTTTAGGCACTCATACGGGCTTAATGCATTACACGATCGGACAACGAAAAGGCATTGGTTTAGGTGGGCATCCCAAATATGGCACTGAACCTTGGTTTGTTTTGGGGAAAGACCTTGATCAAAATACGCTCTTAGTGGGCCAAGGCTATCATCATCCCTTGCTCTATGGGACGCATGCTTTTGCCAGTAGTTTAAACTGGATTGGTGAACCCTTTGAAACCTTGACTTGTAAAGCGAAGTTCCGTCACCGCCAGAAAGATTTAGCCGTTCAGATTTCCAAAGATGAAAAAGAACTCCGGATTGACTTTTTAGAAAAAGCCAGAGCCGTTACTCCCGGTCAAGCCGTGGTTTTTTATCATGAAGACCGATGCCTGGGCGGTGCGTTTATTGATGAAGTTTTTGAAGCTGAAGAAAAACTCCCGAGGTAGAACATGAAGGTTGGACTTGCCCTTTCAGGTGGAGGGGCCAAAGGATCATTTCAACAAGGGGTCTTAGATGTTTTTGAAGAAGAAGGCCTCTTTTCTTATGTCAAACAAATTTCTGGAGTTTCAATTGGGGCGTTGCATGCCGTGTGTGTGGCTGCAAATAAACTAGACTACTCCCGAGGAATTTGGGAAACCGTGGATAAAAAAGAAGCTTTTGATGATGGTCAAACCCTGTTAGAACGTTTAAAGGCCAATGAATACGACGTTTTAAATAAAGGGTTATTTCCGATTCGTAAGTTAGATCAACTTTTAGATGAGTTTTTAGATCTAGATACCTTGCGTTTAGATGTCTATGTGGGAGCAACTAAAATTAGTCTTAAAAACCCTACCTTTAGCTCTATCTTCAATTACAATTTACAACATATAAAACGGGGCGAGCTGCCCATTGAATACATTCATCTCAACGAATTACCTGCTCGTTTAATCAAGAAAATTCTTTTAGCATCGACTGCAATCCCTGTCGTTTTTAAACCCGTCCAAGTGGGTGAAACGATTTATGTGGATGGAGGGGTCTTTAATAACACTCCGATTAAACCTCTCCTTGATTCAAAGATGGATAAAATTATCGTCATCGATTTATTTCGTTTTAATTTAAGACGAAAACCTAAAATTGAAGCCGTCCCCATTTATTATATTTATCCCCATCATTATTTGGGTGGAGTCTTAAATTTTAATCCTGATCAAGCTCAAGCAAATATCGCTTATGGGCGAGAAGTGGCCCTTGAACATCTCCCTGAAATTAGACGTTTTTTAGAACTCAACTAAAAAACGTCTTTTTTTAACGTAAAAAACTCCCCTTGGTTGAATCATGTAAGTAAGGAGGCGTTATGAAACTATTTCTAATGATCATCGGATTTTTGATGTTTAGTTTGACCCCCATTGAGGCGAAGGATTATTTGCACTATCAATCGATTGCATTTGAAAAGACGCATCATAAATTTTTGCATGAATTTACCGCCTTTGACATGATTAGACATTTAGATAAGCTTGAAGGCACTCGCTTTTGGGGGTGGCGACTCTATCCCGTTACTAATCATGAAAAAGTTCTCTTCACCAAAGAAACCATCTTATTCATCCACAACGAAGGCACGACTGCCATCACTCAATCTTACCTTTTAAAAACGTCTGAACAATCCAAAATTCAGTTTGATACTCGCGGGACCATTACCACTAAAAACAAAGGGAGTTATAAGGGCTTTGACCTTAATTTAGATGCTCAGCTTGATATTAGTATGGTAAGTGATGTTAATACCACGCTTCAGGAAGAAACTAAAATAAACATTGAAATTGATCCGATGACTTCTTTAAAAGTCGCTATCTACGGGGAAGGATATATCTCAAACGGCGTTGGTCGATATTTTAGGTTCTTTCGTCCGGTAAGAGAAGGGGGGTATGAGGTTTTTGTCTTGGCCACGGAATATTATGGGATTGAAAAGCTTGCGCTTAAGTAGCCTTATCCTCGTATTAGCCATTGTCTTAATTCGCTTTTTTAGTGCGCCTTTATGGCCGGATGATTTAGCGATTCATACCGAAGATAAAATCTATCTTCTCCAAGCGGGGGAAGATTGGGTGATTTATTTTAAGCACGCCGAGACTCGGCATCCTTTTTTAGATGCTGAAAATATCACCAGAATCCAGCTTGAAAATGAGACCATGGGCATGGAACTCTCTTTGGGCCACCTAGCTTCAGAAACCTTGTTCGACCAGACTCAAGTCACGATCATGACGTTAATCCACCCTTTTAAATCAACCCGAGTCCCTCTTACGTTAGAACGTCCGGAATTATCGATTTACATGCTCGATGGTTCGCGGATTTCTTTTGAATTAGAATGGGTTGGAATCTTCCCTGAAAAAGAACATTTTCACGCCCTTCCTTTTAGTGAATTATATGGCCTTTATGCGGCCGATCGTTTGGGACTTCAAGGCCTCTATTTAACCCTTGAAAACCCAACCAATCAAGAGCGCTGTATTACAAGGATGGATCTTGGATTGGGTTCTTTAAACCCATTAGATATCTATCAAACCACCACATTTTTTATTCCCCATCAACCTTTAGACGATTATGAAAAAGTCCCATTTAAAGGCTGTATTAAAGCCTTTGAGACGGTTCACCTATTAATTGAAATGAGGGTCTCTTCGGTATTAGAAAGTCTTCCCATCACCTTAGAATTTAAATCGGGATTAACGGCCTACTTAGAACCCGTTCGGTTGGTGAGAAACGTTTCATTCCATCACGACATGCCTCTTATTGAAGGTCAGTTTTATGATTGAGATTAAAGGATATAAAAAAAAGTATTCAACTAAAACCATGACCCTTAATCATTTTAAATCTTTAAAAACTGGGTTCGCGTTACAAGGGGTGAATGGAGCTGGGAAAACAACTTTATTAAAAGCCATGGCTAATTTAATTCCTTTTCAGGGTCAGATCACGATGCCTAGACCTGTCTTATATGTGGATGCGTCGATGGGATTACCAGAGGGGGCTATAAAAACCTTAAAGCCCTTACTAAACATTCAAGCTCGAGCCTTATATAATCTGTGGTTTAAAGAAATAGAAGATGACTTAGTGCCCAAAAAGTGTTCGTTAGGGATGCAGCAAAAATTACGGTTATGTTTAGCTCTTTCGGCTCCGGTTCGATCTTTGTTGCTTGATGAACCCTTAAGAGGGCTTGATCAAGCGGCCATTCAGGCGTTTTTAGAAGCGTTGAAAACAGAGACAAAAACCTTGATCATAACGTCCCATGAAATATTTGTGAAACCTGAGAGTTGGGATATTCTTGAACCGTTTTAACGGCCGCTTAGCACTATTATTTTATGGGGAGAAGTATGCGTTTATCACGGTGATAGCTTTAGTATTATTAACGGGTAGTGCTTATTTTAGACTTGGGTCATGGGATGGTTGGTCGGTGGATTATTTTAAGGCAGAAACTTATAGGGACCTTCACTTAGCTCCTCATTTAATAAGTATTCAATTGATTTATCATGGCTACCTCGCAGGTCTATCGATTTTATTTTTTAAGGACCTAAAAACATGGACCTGGATGATCCCGTGGAGTTCAAGCCTACACTTAGCTTTTGTTTATGGGGGTATCATCGGTCTGAGCGCTCTATTATTTTTAGGGGTAAATCACCAACTTAGTGCCCAATTAGATGCGATTATGCCCGTCTTAGATTATTCGCAGAATTTACTCAGTCTTGCGCTATATACCGCCTTACTTTATTCGCTGATCGGAATCCTTTTTAAGCCTGTAGGCGTCGTTATTTTTTATTTAGGAGTGGCCCTAATTCTTCTTTATCCCGTTGATTCCATCGGCTTTAGAGCCCTGGCTTTTAAAGCCACTGGGCTTTATGATAATCATCTTGATTTAACGGTGACCTTAAATCAACTCTTAGGGATGATGATGGTATGGAGCTGGGTGATTATTATTAGGTTTAAAAAAACCGCCCTCTTTTAGACTTGACAGCACCGGTAGGTATGTTATAATGACATTCGTAAATCGTGGAAAGTAGAGCACAGCTCTCACCTGATTGACATCGTCGATGGGTTCACGCTGCTTTCATATTTTTATGTTTGCGTGTGGACTAATGACGTCCACATTTTTTATTGTGAGGTGAATTTTTATCGTCAAAAATCCCAAAAAGCGGGAAATCGCTACCAATGTAAACGAAACGATTAGGGTCCGTGAAATGATGGTCATTAGTGATACTGGAGAACAACTGGGCCTAATGAGCAAAGAAGAAGCCATTGAAAAAGCCTTTGATCGAGATTTAGATCTCGTTTTAGTTGCGCCCAATGCAAACCCCCCTGTCGCAAAGTTTATTGATTACAATCGATTCAAATATGAAACGCAGCGTCAAGCGAGAGAAGCCAAGAAAAAACAAACGGTGACGACGCTCAAAGAAATCAGACTCTCCCCGTCGATTGAAAAGCATGATATAGAGACCAAACAAAGAAGTGCAATTAAATTCCTAGAAAAAGGGTCTAAACTTAAGCTTTCAGTCCGATTCAGAGGCCGCCAACTGGCCCATACCGATCAAGGTCGTAAAGTTCTCACCGAATTTGCGACCGCGGTAAAAGACTACGCAGAAGTCGAATCGCATCCTAAAAAAGATGGCAAAACCATGTTCATGGTGCTGAGCCCCATTAAGAAAGACAAAAAATAAAGGAGACATCACGATGCCTAAAATGAAAACCCATAGTGGCACTAAAAAAAGGGTGAAAAAAACCGGAACCGGAAAAATCAAAGTTGCACATGCTCAACACAGTCACTTAAAATCCAATAAAAACAAAAATACCATTCGTGGCTTAAAAGGTGCGAATTATTTATCCAAGAGTGATACTAAACGGATAAAAGGTATTTTAGATAACATCAAATAGGAGGACACCATGGCTCGAATTAAAGGGGGCAACGTCGCCCGCAAAAGACGTAAAAAGGTACTTAAATTAGCCAAAGGCTATTTTGGTTCAAAACATACTCTTTATAAAACCGCGCATGAACAAGTGATGAACTCCTTGATGTATGCGTACAGAGACCGGAAAAAACGTAAAAGTGATTTCCGTAAATTGTGGATTACCCGAATTAACGCTGCCAGCCGTATGCACGGAATGTCTTATTCCCAGTTTATGAGCGGCCTCAAGAAATCAAACATTGTTTTAAACCGTAAAGTTTTAGCGGACTTAGCGGTGACCGATCCTCAATCTTTTGGTCGATTAGTTGAATCCGCTAAATCAGGGATTGCTAATCCAAAACCAGCCTTGCCAAAAGTATTAAATTTAGTGCCTGCATCTAAACCATTAGTCCCTAAAAAAGTAGCTCCAACTAAAGTAGCTACACCTGTTAAAGCAGAACCTGTTAAAGCCGCCGCTCCTAAAGCTGCTGAACCTAAAGCTGCTGAACCTAAAGCTGCTGCACACACTGTCCTGCACTAAAAGCTGCCGCTCCTAAGAAAGCTGCTGCACCTAAAGCCGCTGCACCTAAAGCCGCTGCACCTAAAAAAGCTGCTGCACCTAAAAAAGCTGCTGCACCTAAAAAAGCTGCTGCACCTAAAAAAGCTGCTGCACCTAAAAAAGCTGCTGCTCCTAAGAAATAGTATTATTTAGAATAAAATAGATAAGAAAACCATTTTGGTTTTCTTTTTTCTTTAACAGCTCGCCACGTTGACACCTATTCAAGGGAAGACTATAATGAAGTTAGAACTACAGGGTTGGAAATCACTCATAAGCGACCCCAACGTATTGCATAAGGCGCCGAGGCATTATCTGTGTTGAAGACCCAGTAACAACGGGGATCCTAAGGCTAATGCAAGAGGTGACCGACTTGGTAGAATTTAGGTTCTGCTATTGAGTGATTTCCAAGCCTGTAGTTCTTTTAGGAGCAAAAATGAAACGATTAATGGAGAAATATCCAGGCCCCATCAATATTATTTATACGGTGTTAACCGTAAGTGTCGCCATCATTTTAGTGGTTTTTAATAGTGAACAGATTATCGTCCCTACTTTAGGGGGCTTGATTATCGCTTATGCGCTTTATCGCACGTATATGTTGATTGTTAAGAAAGAAAAGACCATTGCTTTAAAGGTTTATCTTCTAGAAATTGGCCTCCAAGTAATGATTGGGGGTTTACTTATCTATCTCACGGTCTCTGCGACATTTACATTAGGGGCCCTTTTTGGATACCTTTTAGGGGGATTATTAATCGTTCGTGGGACCTTGTATTTGTATGCGACCCGGGTTCAAGCCCATCTAGAAGAACTCAGTACATTTATGATTCACATTGGGGCCATCATTGCGGGGACGTATTTAATCATTCAAGGTAATTTCACTGCCGAAGTGGTGAGTGGAATCATCCTTGCCGTCGCCTTAAAAAGATCCCTTAAAACCGGATATAAGGCTTATAAATCATATCGCCAAATCCCCACTAAATCTTCATCCGAACCCCGTCAAATAGAAGCCGCTAAAGAAAACGAACCCTCATCAGATACGCCTCGGATTGAATCCATTCAGTGGAAGGAATAAGAGCATTGAAAGGAGCTTCGGATGTTTTCAGAACTATGTCAACTCTTACAAAAACTCACTCAAAATCACAAACGAATAATGAATACGATGCTTGAAAGATACGATATTACTTATCCGCAATACCTTGTTTTAATCACGATTTTAGAAAAAAAAGAAGTCTTAGCAAATGAAATCATTGGCTATCTTGACTCAGATAAGGCGACCTTATCTGGCATTATTAAAAGACTACATCAACGGCAATGGATTTTAAAAAGCATCGATGCGAATGACCGCCGTAAACAAGTCTTAACTTTAAGTAGTGAAGGCTATGAAAAAATGCAAGCCATCGGTTCTTTAGAGTCAGATTGTGAAGCGATGTTATCGCATTCCTTCGTCCTTAAAGACCAAAAGAAAATGGAACAATATCTCCAAGAACTCATTCAAAATCAAAATCAATATCTCAGTGAATCGAGGCGATAATATGCACCAAAGACTATATGAACTCACCATGCTTGATGGAATTCCATCTCAAGAAAAAGAAGTCAGAGATTATATGAGCCAGCACCTTAAAAAGGTGGCAGAGGTTTCCTATGATCATCTGGGCTCAATCATTGCTAAACAAGGGTCTACGGGACCTAAAGTGATGGTTGCTGGACACATGGATGAAGTCGGATTTATCATTACCACCATCACCGACGAAGGCTACTTGAAATTTACGCCAGCGGGGGGTTGGTGGTCTCAAGTCATGTTGGCCCAACAATTTCAAATCACCCTCCAACCCGGTAAGAAAATAAGAGGGACCATCGGCGCTAAAGCGCCTCACATTCTTACCGATGAAGAACGTAAAAAACCCGTGGACATGAATGACATGTTTTTAGACATTGGGGTTTCATCGAAAGAAGAAGCCATCAAAGTTGGGATTAAGCCCGGCCAGATGATGACGCCTTTCATTGAAACGGTTGCTTTAGCAAATCCTAAATATCTTTTAGGAAAAGCGTTTGATAACCGCGTGGGCTGTGCAGCTGTCTTAGATGTGGCCGACTATTTCCATAAAAAGCCGCTCAATGTACAATTATTTGGGGTTGGAACTGTCCAAGAAGAAGTTGGATTAAGAGGGGCTCAAACCAGTGCATACACGGTTAGCCCTGATATTGGCATTGCGGTGGATACCACGATTTCATATGACTTTCCTAAAGGGTCAAAAGAAACTGAGCTTGGTAAAGGCCCGGCCCTCATGATTAGAGATTCTTCCATGATCGGTCATAAAGAACTCAGAGATTTTGTCTTAAAAATTGCGGAAAAAAATAAGATTCCTGTCCAACTTACCTCCCTTTTAAGAGGCGGCACTGACGGGGGCCAAATGCATTTAGCTAAGTCAGGAGCTCCTTCGATTGCTTTGTGTTTACCGGTCCGCTATCTTCATACACATACCTCAATGATTCATCAAGATGATTATGATCATCTTGTTAAACTGATCATTGCGGTCGTTGAAGCGCTCAATGATGAAACGGTGAAAGCTATTACTTATGCCTAAAGCCAGAGTCATCGCGGGGTCACATCGGCATCTTACCTTTGAAACCGGAGACTTTATTCAAACACGTCCCACTAAAGACCGGGTTAAAGAATCACTCTTTAATCAGCTCACGCCCCTCAGCCGTTTTAATCAAGTTTTAGATCTATTTGCAGGGACCGGTTCGCTTGGCTTTGAAGCCTTTTCAAGAGGTGCCATGGCGGTGACTTTAGTTGAATCAGATAAAGCAGTCTTTCAGCTATTAAAAAGCAATACCGAACATCTTAAAATCGATCTTACCTTAGTCTTGATGGATGCCCTTCGTTTTTTAAAAGATGCATCCATGAGTTATGATTTAATCATCTTAGACCCTCCCTATCAATCTAACTTGTTAGAAGACGCTTTAAAGATGATTCACCAGTATAATCTTCTTTCTCCAATCGGCCTCATAGTGGGCTTGCACGAGAAAAACTTAACATCTTCGTTATTTAAAATTAATAAACACCGAAAACTAGGACGAACTCAAATCACGGTGTGGGAGCCTTTATGAAAATTGCGATTTATCCAGGGAGCTTTGATCCCATTACTATCGGTCATTTAGATATTATTGAACGGGCTTTAAATATTTTTGACTCTTTATATGTGGTGGTCAGTGTGAACCCATCCAAGCACGGATTTTTCACCGTAGAAGAACGCTTAGATATGCTCAAAGAAGTGTTAAAAGACCGGCCTCGCATCACCGTGACCACGAATGATAAACTCACCGTTCAAAAAGCCAAAGAGCTTGGCGCTACGCATATTGTCCGGGGGCTTAGAGCGCTCACGGACTTTGAATATGAATTTCAGTTGACCCACGCAAACCGCGTCTTAGATAGCGATATTGATACCCTCTTTTTCATGACCGAACAAGCCCATTCATTCTTGAGTAGTTCAGCTGTTAAAGAGATTGCGACCTTTGGCGGAGATATTAGTCAATTTTTACCGCCATATGTGTCTTTAAAATTAAAAGAAAAAACTAAAAACCGTTAATCCGGTTTTTTTTTACCCTAAAAGATGTCATACATCTTTTTGAGTAGAACTTGGATTTTGCCTCTAAAAGTGTTAAAATGAATGCAGGTGATCCAATGAAAAATACCCCAGAAATTTTAGAAGATTTAAAAAAGAAAAATATTCGTTTGACCAATCAACGACGTTCAATTGTTGAGCTCTTAGAAGGCCATCACCTGACTCTACACGAATTACACAGCGGGATGAGTGCACGAGGGTTTACGAATCTTGGAACCATTTATAATAACCTCGATCTTTTAATGTCTGAAAAAGTCGTGGCTGAGATATATATAAAAGGCCGCAAGCACTATGATTTGGTCGGAAGTGATCAAAGTATTCACACGGCTGATTCACATATGCATTTATCGTGCTCCATCAATAATAAGATCGTTGAAGTGGATGATAAAGACTTGTTTGAGATGATTAAAAATCATCCTGTTTTTAAAGGTTTTGACATTACCAAACTTCAAATTGTCGTTGAAGGTTCGTGCCCTAACTACAATCCTAAAACTTGCCACATCACGAGCGCTTGCCATATTGTTCATTTAACCTAGGGAAAATCCCTAGGTTTTTTTATGGGAGTTCTTTACAAAGCGACGTCTTCATACTATAATAATCAAGCTGCGTTCCGGTAGCTCAGCTGGATAGAGCAACAGCCTTCTAAGCTGTCGGTCGGGGGTTCGAATCCCTCCCGGAACGCCATTTATTTGACTCGACCTTGTTTTTAATCCTTAAACTCTGAATGATTCAGAGTTTTTTTATAACAATGCATCCATACCAGCGCCTTGAAAGAAGTGGAGTAAACTAGATTTATGTTAAAAAATATTTCATTAGATCTCACCGAAGGCCCCATCTATAAGCACTTAAAGCGCATTGCGATTCCTGCCTCGATAGGATTTTTGTTCAATACGCTTTTCAATGTGGTCGATACTATTTATGTGGGTCAAATTAGCACCGATGCTTTAGCGGGGTTGACGTTATCTTTTCCGGTTTACTTTATCTTGATTTCAATCGCTTTAGGGCTGGGTCAAGGGACGACGGCATTGACCTCAATCCATCTCGGTGAAAAGCGAATTGATGCGTATCACCAAAAGGTTAAAGCGTCCTTTTTCTGGGCTTTAATTTTCAGTGTCTTTATGGCTTTTTTAGCGCCAGCATTAATTCCGTTTTTATTTCGTCTGATGGGGGCTTCGGGCGCATCCTTACAACTTGGCATTGATTATTCTATCGTTATTTATGCGGGAAGTTTCTTTTTCTTCACCAACTTGTTGGTCAGTGGCATTTTAAACGCAGAAGGGAATACCAAGCCCTTCCGTAATTTCATTATCGTTGGGTTTTTCCTAAACCTCATTTTAGATCCTTTGTTTATTTTTGGTTGGTTTGGCTTGCCCGAACTTTCCACGGTCGGAGTGGCCTTAGCCACGGTGGTCGTTCAAGGTTTAGGGTCTTTTTATTTACTATGGATGTTAAAATCGTCCTCCCATTTTTCATATAAGGCCTTATTTAAAACAAAACTTGCCGTCCCTGATATCATTCAAGTATTTGCCCAAGCCGCACCGGTCGCTTTAACCAATGCGACGATTGCCATTGGAATCTTTGTGATTAATTATTATGCGCTTTTATATGGGGGCGATGTGGCAGTGGCTGCGTACGGATCAGCCCTCAGAATCGAACAAATTCTATTCTTACCGACGATTGGATTTAATATTGCCGCTTTAAGTATTATCGGCCAAAACTTTGGCGCTAAAAAGGCCAGTCGGATGAAAGAAGCGGCTTTTAAGGCCTCATATATAGGACTAGGGATCTTAACGGTCGCCATCGTTTTAATTTGGCTTTTTGCGGGACCCCTGATGCGTTTATTTTCGAATGATGCCGTCTTGATTCAGACTGGAGTGACCTATTTACGCATTGCGACAACCGGGCTCTGGTCTTATATTTTCTTGAATATATCCGTCTCAATGCTCCAAGCCATCAAGAAACCCTTGATTTCATTTATGATTGGGCTATATCGTCAACTCTTTCCGATTGTGGTTTTCGCCTATTTAGGAGGTACTTTAGGGTTTGGCGTGTCGGGGATTTGGTGGGGGATTGTTCTTGTCAATTGGAGTGCCGCCTTAATAGCGATGCCAATTACGTTTTATCTCTTCAAAAAAGCAACGCAACGCTTTGATAATCCGCCTTCATTGGGTTGACTTAACCCCCCCATTATTATAGAATTGACTTTGCAGCTGTGGAGGATTAGCTCAGCGGGAGAGCACTTGCTTGACGTGCAAGGGGTCGATGGTTCGAATCCGTCATTCTCCACCACTCTGCGAGTGTGGCGGAACTGGTAGACGCGCATGGTTGAGGGCCATGTGGCCGTAAGGCTGTGGGGGTTCAAATCCCCCCATTCGCACCAATCATGTGGTTTGAACGATAAAGTCGCTTGTGCGGCTTTTTTTAATGCAAAAAAAAGAACGACAACGTCGTTCTTTAGGCAAGGGCTTCGATTTCTTTTAAGAAAGCTTCAATCGGTTGATTCCCAACGAGTTCACGGGTGCCATCAATGATAATTTTAGGAACCCCTGACACGTTAAATTGATTGGATATTTCGGGGAAGGTTTGGGCTTCAATCATTTCCCCTTCAATCATTGGATGACTCATCGCTAAACGGTGGGCATTGGATACCGCCGGGGGACAATGGGGGCAACTTAAGGTCACAAAAACTTTAATGTTAATCTTACGGGTCAGTTTATCAAGCCGCGCTTTGACCGAAGGATCAAAACCAAAATCATGTCCGGACATATCCATCAAAGCAGATAAGAATGAATTGATTTCATGG
This sequence comes from Candidatus Izemoplasma sp., assembly GCA_018402725.1. Lineage (GTDB taxonomy): Bacteria > Bacillota_I > Bacilli_A > Izemoplasmatales > Izemoplasmataceae > JAGYII01. Next base: position 83,356 of record JAGYII010000001.1, read on the forward strand.
CCGGCTGGGATGCCGTTGAATTTCACGCCTTGATAGACCCCCTCATCATTTAAGATGACAAAACTTGGAGTGAGGCTGATGTCGTATTCTTTCGCTTCAGGACTTTTTAAGTCTTTTTCAACCACAGTAATTTTATCAGAAAGCTGACTGACTTCGAGGAGGAGTTGTTGGGTTTCTTTACAGGTTTGGCAATCCCCTTCGGTAAATAACACCAAAGTGATGTTATTTTTCATCGGGCTGAGGTAGTCTTTAATTTGTTTAGATACATCTTCATTGAGTAGTTTTTCCATGATTTTCTCCTTAAGAATGATGAATTATATAGTTGGTGGCGGCTAAGGCGGCTGTGGCCCCTTCACCGGCTGAGATAATGATTTGTTTATACGGTTGAGTGGTGACATCACCGGCTGAAAATAAACCCGGACATGACGTCATTTGATCGCGGTCGACAATGACTTCGCCTTGCTCATTTGTTTCGGCAAGGTGCTGAATGAGATCACTTTTAGGAATCGTTCCAATTTCGATGAATAAACCATCGGCCGGGATGTCGATTTCTTTTTGGTTGACTTTATCAAAGGCTTTAACCCCTTTCATCCGGAGGCCATCGCCATAGACTTCTTTGAGCTGGGTTTCCAAGTGGACGGTCAAATTAGGAATCTTTTTGTGTTGATCGAGTAAGATTTGATCAGCGCGCCACTGCGAACGGTGGACGACCGTAATCTTGGAGGCCCAGGCAGCGAGGTCAATCACGGATTCAGCCGCTGAGTTTCCTCCCCCCGACACAATGACGTGTTCATTTTTAAAGAAAGGGGCGTCACACGTCGTGCAGTAAGAAACCCCAATATTGGCATATTGTTCTTCCCCGGGAATATCAAGTTTACGAGGCGAACCCCCCGTTGCATATAAGAGGGTTTTAGCATAAAAGACTTGCTGATTATCAAGGGTGACTTCAAAACGTTCATCAACTTTGTCAATCTTAATCACAAAGTGCCCTGTTTTAATCGGCACTTCGAGCTCTAAGGTGTGTTTCAAAAAGGCATCAGACAAGGCGCCACCTTTGATGTTCTGAATCCCAATATAATTATCGACTTCAGACGTATTATGAAGTTGGCCCCCGACTTCTGGGGTCAAAACTCCGACTTTAAGGCCTTTACGTCTCGCATAAAGAGCAGCATTCAGGCCGGCCGGACCACCGCCTACGACTAGAAAATCAAAAAGCTCAGTGGTTTCAAAGATATTTGATTCTTTAAATTTATCAACGGATATCTCAAACATGGTCTATTTATCTCGCTTTCATCATGAGTTTAAGGGCTTCGTTTAATGCATAATCATCGATGACGTCGTCATCGCGTAAGGCCTGGATTAAATTATCCGTGGTTAAAACCCCGATCGCTTTATCAACGCTCGAGCGAATCGCTTTAAGTTGATTGATAATGTCTTCACATGATAAATCACTGTCCATCATTTTAAGGACCCCTTGCATCTGACCCTGGGCGCGTTTAATCCGGTTTTTTACAGATTGATCACAAATCATTAGAACCTCCTTGTAATACCATCGTAATAATACCCCATAGGGTATATAAATTCAAGCCATAAACATCCTTTTTTTGTGCCAAATGATTGAAGTTAATAAGAGTCAGTGCTATACTGCAAACGAAAGAAGGGATAATGATGAAAAAAATCCTCTTAAGTTTAATCTTAATCGCCATTCTTACCTTAAGTGCTTGTCAACAGGGAACCGCCCAAGAACAACCGGCCTTTGTCGGACAAGTGAATACTCAAACCATCATTCAAATTGATATTAACCCTTCCATCACCTTTGTCTTAGATGAAGAAGACTATGTGGTGGCGATCATAATCAATAACGAAGACGCAGAAATCATTACCGCCGATTTAGTTCTCCTCGGATTGAAATGGGAAGATGCATTAGAAGCGTATCTCACTGCCGCTCAAGAAACAGGATATTTAAACATTACTCGCAATGATAATCAAGTCACGATTTCTTTATCTTCAGAAGGAAAAGCGGATTTAGAAGTTTTCAAACAAGCCGTTCAAAACCGGGTCAGTGCATTCTTAGACCGTGAAGACATCGAAGGCCAAGTAAGAGCCAGCGAAAAATACTTTGAAGATTTAGAAGCGATTGCTGCCGCAAATAATGTGACCGTTCCGCAATGGATATTAATTCAAGCGGCCCTGCGTGCGGATGAAACCTTAACCCTAGAAGGGGCATTAGAATTAAGTACCGATGAACTTCAAACCATCTTACAAGCGACCTATCAAGACCGAATGATTCAAGCTCGTGTTTTAAAAGAAGAACTAAGAGTTATCATCCAAGCTGAAGTCGAAGCGACGATGGCCGCCATTGAATCAGGCGAACTCATTCCTCCCCAATCTTATGAAGAATTAAGAGCCTTGATTCGGGAGCGATTCAAAAGCTACCGGGATGCTCAAAACGAGGGTGAGTAGGCCTGATAGTTTGCACACATAGCAGCCAAAAATTTGAATTTTATTATAAAACACACCTTTTGGGTGTGTTTTTATTATGCATTCTGCACAAAAAGATAGATTTTAACACAATATGTAAGCGTTTTTTGTAATTTAAATAGTTTCTAATATATAATGTAAGCATAAAAATCTTTTTTAGGAGGAAACATGATAGGTTTACAAGAATTACAAGTATGGCAATTTGAATTAGTTCAACATGTTCTTACATTCGGTTTTGCCGCAATGGGAGCAGCATTACTTTATTTCGTTCTTACCATCAAAGATAATGCACCAAGATATCGCCCTTCAAGTGTTTTAAGTGGGGTCGTAATGGTTTCAGCATTCTTGCTGTTATTCTTACAATCACAAAGCTGGGCAGATGCATTTGTATTAGAAGGCGGTCAGTATGTCGCCAGTGGAACTTCAACGTTCTCTAACGGGTTCCGTTACTTAAACTGGTTAATCGACGTACCTCACCTCTTAATCCAAATTCTATTTGTTGCCGGAATCGCAGGCGCCGCTTTCAGAAAATACCTTGTTCGTTTTACTGCCAGTGGATCACTCATGATTATTACCGGTTATGTCGGTCAATTCTATGAACCAGGTCGTGGCGCTGAAACGAATATCACTATGTGGATCGTATGGGGCGTTATTTCAACCTTATTCTACATTTGGGTTTTATTATTAATCACTCAAGTTATTAAAGAAGGCCGTGCGAACATGAAAGGTTCTAAAGCAGAGCCACTCTTCGCAGCAATCTTACCTTTATTCTATGTGGCATGGACCATTTATCCAATCGCATATGTTATGCCTTTATTCGGCGGAACCGCAGCTGCAGTTCTTCCATTAGCCATCGTGGCTCAACAAGTTCTTTATACCATTGCTGACGTAACTTCAAAAATCTTCTATGGTGTTATGCTTAACGTATCTTCAACTCGTTTATCTGTTGAACAAGGCTACGAACCAGCCGCTTAAGTGTCTTAAATCCCAGTCTTCGGACTGGGATTTTTTTTTGCACTTTTTCTTGAAAACAAGGCGTTTGTGCTATAATTTTAACGGTGAAAAAATGAGTTTATTAACCCTCAAAGATGTGACTTTTAACTATGTTGGAACGCCCCTTTTAGAATCCGTAAATGGGCGTCTTTTAGCCAAAGAACATGTAGTATTGCTAGGTCCCAACGGGACGGGGAAATCGACTCTCATGCGCTTACTGATGAAACAAATTAAACCCGATGCCGGCCAGCTGACCTGGGAACCTCATATTACCGTGAGAGGGCTTGATCAACAATTGGAGTTGCCCCTTGAAAAAACGGTGCTCGAATTTTTATCCGGTGTTTTTCATGCATCGTTTATACAAGAACAGCAGATGCAAAAATATTATCAAGAATCCATGACACTCTCAGGCGAGGCACAGCTTAAAAAGATTGCCCAAGCCACCCGGATTCAAGAGGCGTTGAGTGATTCTGGTTTTTATCAATACCAAACTGAAATATCAAAGATTTTAACTGGAGTTGGCTTATCCACTGATATTTTGAATGATCGGATTCAGACTTTATCGGGCGGGATGCGCTCAAAAGTGAAACTGGCTGAACTCTTACTGGCTGAATCGGATGTTTTGTTGTTAGATGAACCCACAAACTTTTTAGATGAAACCCAAGTAAACTGGTTAGTTCGATATTTAAAGGGATGGCCCAAAGCCTTTATTTTAGTCACCCATGAACCCGATGTTGCTAAAGAAGTGGCTGAAGTCATCTGGGTGATCGAACAAAAATCACTGTCTATTTACAGAGGCAATTATGCGTATTATTTAACTGAAAAAGAACTCCGGGCCACCCAACACCATAAAGCGGTGACCGCTCAACGAAAGTGGATTAAACAAACCGAAACCTTTATTGCAAAAAATATAGTTAGGGCATCCACTACAAAACTTGCTCAAAGTCGACGCAAAGTCCTCGAGAAAACCACTCGCCTAAACCCGCTTGAGAAAAAGAAAGAGTACCGTTTTGAATGGCCCCTTAGTCGTCCCACAGGTCAAAAAGTATTAGAAGTAGAGCATCTAGAAGTGGGGTATGAGGGCCCCTTGGTTGAAGCCATCGATTGGACGGTACTTAAAGGGGAAAAATGGGTCATTACTGGAAAAAATGGCGTGGGGAAATCCACCTTGATGAAAACCATCAATGAGATCATTCCATCGCTAGAAGGCCGTTTTAGATGGATTGATACCGCTGATGTTAATTATTTTTCTCAAGAACGAGCCTTTGAAAAAGAAGAAACGCCATTTTCCGTGATTCATGAGGCATTTCCGTTATGGGACCAAGAACAGATCTATAGTTTACTGGGCTTATTTGGCCTCAAAGCGGATAAAGCGAAACGCTCAATGCGGACTTTATCTGGAGGAGAACAAACGAAAGTTAGAATGGCTTTGATTGCAAAGATTAAAAGTAATGTTTTAATTTTTGATGAGCCGACTAATCATTTAGATATCGAAATAAAAGCCGCACTTCAAAAGGCTTTAATTGAGTATCAAGGCACCGTGATATTAGTGTCCCACGAAAAACCTTTTTACGAACCCATCTGTGATCGCCAATTGATTTTAGAAAGGGCCAGCCATGAGTGAGAAAAAAGTTATAGATTCATCCATCAGTCCGGTTTCATCTGAAGATATCATTAGAGACTTACAGCAACTAGGCCTCAATAAAGGGGACGCAGTGATGTTGCATGTCTCACTTAAATCGATGGGATGGGTGATTGGAGCTGAAGTGGCTTTATTAAATGCCATTACCACCTTGATTGGGCCAAAAGGGACGTTAGTAATGCCCACTCAAACAGGCCATTTAGGCGACCCTTCTGAATGGGAAAATCCCCCAGTACCCGCGGCATGGGTATCTAAAATTAAAGCCTCTATGCCCGCTTTTGATCCTTTAAGAACTCCCACCTATCACATGGGCCAAGTCGCTGAACTTTTTAGAACCTGGCCTGGCGTCATCCGGTCTAATCACCCGCACGCTTCATTTTGTGCATGGGGCTTTGATGCAAAATCATTGATGGAAGAGCATGCTCTTGATTCAGCCTTTGGAGTCAAGAGTCCTCTTCATAAGATGCTAAAGCTGCCATTTAAAATCGTCTTAATTGGCGTCGATTATGATGTTTGTACGGCGCTTCATTATGCCGAAGCCATTCAAGATACACCCAAAAAAGAAAAAAAGATGATGATCATCCTTCAAAATAAAACGCGCAAAATCATCGAAGTCATGGACCTTGCGTATTCCACCCGGATGTTCAAAAAAATTGGCCAACGGTTCGAAAAAGAGGTGGGTATTAAAAAAGGATTAGTCGGACATGCGACCACCCGTGTGATTGAAATGCCGACTTTGATTGATTATGCTTCTAAGCTCTTAAAAAACGATGCAACTTTCAAGTGATTTATATCCTTATGACTACAATTTTTAAAATAACTTTGTTATAATTCATATGTTGAAAAATTCTTACTTAGAGGTGACTTCATGTCCGAAGGCTCAGTGGCGATTCCAAGTGTAGCGATTCAAGGTCGTAAACTATGGATTCTCAATGCTTCATTACTCATTATCCTCGCGGCCTCAGCTCTTATTTTTGGCCCTTATGTTTTACTCATTGCTTCAGTCAGTATTGCCGTTAGCGCGGCATTTGATTTTTTATTCATCTATTATAAAAAGGCATCATGGGATGGGGCTTGGCTCTTATATCCCTTGATTTTTTCTTTAATGTTGCCTCCAAGTGCTCCCTTGTGGATTGCTGGGGTCGGCGCTGCCTTTGGAAACTTATTTGCCAAACGCCTTTTTGGCGGTTATGGAAAAACGATATTTCATCCCGGCGTTGTCGGAATTTTATTCTTAACGATTTCATTCCCAATCATCATCTTTGGTTGGTTTGATCCAACCGTTCATGGTTGGTATAACCCCTTTGTTGAAGGGGCCACGAGTATCTTAGCTCCCCTAACCCCCCTTCATCAGCTCAACAGCACAGGGGACACCTCTGCAACCGTCATGAATTTATTATTCGGACAAACCGCGGGTAATATAGGAGAGACCTTTGGGGTATTAATCGCTTTATTAGGACTTGGACTTATCGCCTTAAAAGTGATTGATTGGAAACTCCCTGTCAGCATCTTGGCTAGTTTTGTGGTGTTATCGATCATCTTTGAATTACTCGGTGTTTCTGGAGACAGTTTAAAATCCTTGCTGAGTGGATCGTTACTTTTTGGCGCGTTCTTTGTCGCCTCTGACCCTGTCCACGCCCCAAGAAATACCAAAGCCATTTGGATCTTTGGTTTTGGGGTTGCACTCCTTACTTTTGTGATTCGTAACTTTGCGACGTTTGCGGAAGGATTTATCTTTGCCTTAATTATTATGTCAGCCGTGGGTTCTTTAGTGGATGCCTGGTTAACTAATAAGGAGGTTAAAGCATGAAACGCATTTTATCAATCATGGGTTTTGTTTTTGCGATGGGCTCCATCACCAGTTTACTGATCATTGGGATGGACGCTTTGACTTTCGAACGCATCTTAGCCAACGAGCAAGCCTTGTTTCAATCCAAAGTATTAGACGCCTTTGACGTCCCTTATACCACCGCGACCATCAATGAAGTCTTCATTCAAAATGTTGAAGCGATTGAACTCGATGTCAACGGTGAAACCGTTACGGTGTATCGAGATCCTAAAACAGGTCGTATCAGCATGGAAATCAGTGGGGGCGGCGTTTGGGGCCCGATTATTGGGGTCTTAACCCTTGAACCGGATTTTGTCACCATCGCAAATGTTGCCATCTTACAACAAGAAGAAACGCCTGGTCTAGGGGGCCGTATCACTGAACCTGCCTACTTAGCTAAGTACATTGGGGTCGTCTTTAATCCTGATGTGGTGGTGACCAAAAATATCCCCTCCGCCGATAATGAAGTCGACGCCATCACCGGCGCAACAGGAACCTCGACTCGCTTTCAAATTATTTTAAATGATACCCACGCCAAACTATTTCCGCTTTTACAAGCGTTAGAGAACTAGGAGACTGATATGAATCGATTTTGGAAAAGACTCCAATACACGAAATGGTTTAACATTTCAAAAGACGGCATCTTCAAAGAGAACCCGATTGTCGTGGCAGTATTAGGGATTTGTTCAGCCCTTGCCGTTACCAACCGAGTTGAAAATGCGATTGCCATGGGATTAGCGGTAATGTTTGTCGTCACCGCAAGCTCACTTGTTGTGTCGGCAATCCGTAACTTTATCCCTAGCCGGGTGAGAATGATTACATACATGGTCATCATCTCATCGTTCGTGATTTTGGTTCAAATGTTCTTAGAAGCCTTTTTCCCTGTGATCGCTGCCTCATTAGGAGCTTACTTAGGTCTTATCGTTACGAACTGTATCGTCATGGGCCGTGCTGAAGCGTTTGCGGTTAAAAACCCTTTAAAATATACATTTTTTGATGGGGTTGCAAATAGCTTAGGATACATGTGGATATTAATTGCGGTTGCATTCTTTAGAGAAATACTCGCCTTTGGAACCCTTCTTAACTTCCGGGTCATGCCAGATACTTGGGTGAACTGGACCGTGATGGCATTAGCTCCTGGGGGTTTCTTCGTCCTCGCCCTAATCATTTGGGGTGTTCGTGAATGGGCAAAATACTTTGATGTGGCAGCAGAATAGGAGATATGATGGCCAATTTAGCAGATATTTTTATCACTTCGATATTATCCGGAAACATTGCTCTCACCCTGATCTTAGGGATGTGCCCACTTATTGCGATTTCAACCAATGTTAAAAACGCCCAAGGAATGGGCTTAGCGGTCATTTTTGTGGTGACCATAACGGGGATTATTAATTATCCGATTTATTTATTGCTTCAAGCGACGGGCACTGAACGTTTGTCCATCTTAGTCTTTATTATTACCATTGCAGCGACCGTTCAGTTCTTAGAATTATTCATTGAAAAAGTATCCCCCAGAATGTACAACAACTTTGGGTTATTCTTACCCCTAATCACGGTGAACTGTGTGGTTTTAGCGGTCTCTTTATTCTTTGTCAACCGGGGTTACAACTTCGGTCAAACGGCTGCATTTAGTTTTGGTGCATCGATTGGATGGGCCTTAGCCATCATCTTATTAGCCGCCATTCGTGAAAAAATGAAAAATCATTCAAGCGTCCCAAGAGGCCTTGCGGGCAGAGGAATTGTCTTTGTTGTTTTAGGCATTTTATCGCTTGCATTTATCGGCTTTACCGGACTCTCATTCTTCTAGGAGGTAACGATGGATCCCATTTTTGTAGTTACTATTTTACTTGGCATCTTGGTTTTAAGTTCGATCATCTTATTGGGCGCTGAACGCCTCTTTGGAGGCGGCGGTGAGAAGATGTTGACGGTGAATAATACCCTTCACATCCCCATCACTGAATCAGATACGGCGTTAAATATCTTATCCAAAAACGAAATTTATATTCCCTCCGCTTGTGGTGGTAAAGCGACGTGTGGTCTTTGTAAAGTCAAAATCACCGATGGGGCATTTGAACTAAAACCTACCGAAACACCTTTTATTGGACCGAAAGACGCCGCAGAAGGGATTCGGCTCTCCTGTCAAACTAGGGTCGCTCAGGATATGAAAATTGAAATTCCTGAAAGCTTGTTTGGGGCGAAAGAATATAAAGTAGAACTGGCAGCTTTAGAATCATTGACCTATGATATTAAACTTGTCCGCTTTAAACTAATCGAACCCAAAGTCTTAGATTTTTACCCGGGTCAATATGCCCAGTTCATTATTCCAGGGGTTGAAGCGGTTAGAGCGTACTCTTTTGCTGGAGATGCCAAAATCAAAGACCATGTTGAATTCTTAGTTAGAATGGTCCAAAAAGGAGTCGCGACCACCTACGTCCATGACATTATGCAACCGGGCGATCAGATGACCATTACCGGTCCTTATGGAGACTTTTATTTAAGAGAAGAATCCGACCGTGACATTATTTGTATCGCAGGGGGTTCAGGGAAAGCCCCGATTCGTTCGATTTTATATCGTTTAAGAGATTTAGGGATGCCAAGAAAAGTCCGTTATTTCTTTGGTGCGGTCACCAAAAAAGATCTTTATTACACCGAAGAATTCGAGGAGCTCTCTAAAGAATTTCCTAACTTTGAATACATCCCGGCCTTATCTAAACCCGCTCCTGATGATAATTGGAAAGGCGAAACTGGCTTAATCACCGAAGTATTAGACCGAATGACCGATGATTTATCAGGGAGTGAAGCGTATTTATGCGGATCCCCCGGCATGATCTTTGCGTGTATCAAGGTCCTTGATAGTCATAAACTTCCAAGAGATCACACCTATTACGATAGTTTTGCTTAATCTTAACCAGTCTTCGGACTGGTTTTTTTTATTAATAACAAACGGACCGATAATTAAGATTAACGAATATATAGCGATGAAAACGCTTTAATTTCAAATAAAAGTTAAAAAAACTTGTATTAAGTGCTTAAATAGGGTATTTTATATAAAAGCACTCCACAAATTCCACAACTTCATGTATGAGTGTTTTTTCAACCTTAATATATAAGCCCCTCGGGATTATATAACCATGTTCTAAAAAAAGAGAGGAGAACACAAGAATGAAAAAATTATTATTAGCATCTTCATTTCTCGTGCTTGTTTTTGGACTTGCTGCCTGTGGCAGTGAGCCTAGTGTTCCATCCATTTCAGGCACAGGAAATGTATCCATCGAAGTCGGTCAATCTTTTGACCCCCGTGCTGGCGTCACTGCGGCTGACGAAAACGATGGGGACTTAACCGCTGATATTCAGGTATCAGGTTCAGTCAATACTGCCGTTGCAGGGACTTATACATTAACTTACTCTGTAACAAACTCTGATGAGGAATCAGTCAGCAGAACCCGTACGGTTACTGTAACCGCACCTGTTGTTGATCCAGGTGAAGAACTTGGCGATTTCGTTTTAGCGAACGGAACCTATGACTTCAAGTTTGCCCCCATTGACTTGAAACATCAATTCTTCGCTGCTGCTGAAAAATTCTTACTTGAAAACCAAATTGGTGGGATTCCACTTTGGGCGTCATCCAGCTTTAACTTATTCTCAAGCCGGATGCAGTTACCTACCGATTCTTATGACCCAGTTATGGGCTTTGGGATTGCGTTTGGTTCAATGAGTCAAGATGATTCATCAGTCATCATGGACGATGGTCGTCCGGGAAATGCAGGAGAATTTACTTACCGGATTCGGACTGTTGAATCTCCTGACACTTTAAACCAATGGTTAGCTCAAGATTCGATTTCAAGTGACGTTATTGGTACATTCCTTGATGGTCTTTACTACTTTGGTTACAACAGTGATTTCTCAGGATTTGAAGTTAAACCTTCAATGGCATCTGCAATGCCAACGCCTGTCGATCCTACCTCTGTCTTCGGAACTACCGTTTCGACTCAGTGGAGCGTCCCTGTTCGTGCTAACTTACGTTGGACATACAATGCAGACACTGACACCAGTGAATTCCCTGCAGGTCACGAAGCGATTAATGCTCAAAGCTTCGTTGATACGTACAAACTTGCTGTGGATGAAGGATGGTTCCGTGCCATTTCAGGCGGTGGAGACTTCTTATCAGCCACTCAAAGAATTAAAAACATGCAAGAATACATTGATGGTGACGTCGAATGGGACGAAGTCGGTATTTCTGCCGATGGTAATAACCTCGTCTTTGAATTCGTTCCTCAAATGAGTGAATGGAACGTTATTTATTGGTTATCAGGATTTACATTAACACCAATTAACATGGCGTTATATGATTCTGTGGGCGATCAATATGGTACAAGTGCTGAGACGACTGCTTATAATGGACGTTTCTTCATGGAAACTTATGAAGCAGACCGCATTATTCGTCTAAAACGGAACCCTAACTTCTGGGAACCTTCACGTAACTTCTACACTGGTTATACCTTTGAAATCATTAATGACCCTGAGATTGCGTTCCAAAGCTTCTTAGCCGGTCGTTTAGATGCCACAGGCTTAACTGCAGCCCGTTTCAACGAGTTCCAAACATTCCCAGGTATCCGTTTTGCACCAGGAGCAACGGTCTTCCGGATGAACTTAAACTCAATGGGTAATGTTGAGAACCAACGTGAAGAATGGCCTGATGGAACATGGATTCCTGAGCCAATCATGCAATATCCTGATATGCATAAAGCCCTATACTTCGGCGCTGACCGCGAAACTTTAGCGTACGATGTTCAAAGAACGGCTGAACCTGCGATGTATTACTTTACTCCTGCATACTTAGTTGACCCTGCAGGTGGGGTATCCTTCCGTGGATCACAGTTTGGCCCAAGTGTCTTGGAGAACTTATCTCCAGATACCAGTGGATTTAACCCAGATGCAGCGACTGCCTTCTTTAGAAGTGCTGTTCGTCAAGCCGTAGCTGATGGCCATTATGCTCAAAATTCAGTGATTACTTTACATTTAGGTATTCAAGCAAACTCAGAAGGTTCACTCCTTGGAGCAGAATTCTTGAAAGAATCCTATGAAAACTTATTCACTGATCCTGAAACAGGTATTTCAGTTATTATTGATATTCAACCAGAACCATTCCCAGGCAACTACTTCAACGTAATCTTACCTGGAGAGTTCGATATGGGCTTTGGTGGTATCTCTGGTAGTCAGTTGAATGCAGCTTCCTTCTTAAACATCTTTAGATCTGGACCTGGACGTTCACCTTTCGTTCTTAACTTCGGACCTGCCTTTGATACCGAAGAGCCTGTCATTCAAATCGAATACGTTGACCCAGTATCAGGTGATACTAAACGAGAAATCTTCTCATTTAGTGCTGTCTATTACTTATTGACTTCTGAAGCAGAAGTCGTTGATGGCGTCATCATTTACGATTGATCATATTAATTTCAATTAACTTTTAATTCGTGCGCAAGTGCAAACCTAAAATAGGTTTGCACTTGATGCATGATTATTTGAAATATTTGTTGTAAAAACCATAGCAATCCCTGTATGATTTTTGGACCAAATATTTCAATTTTTAATCTAAATTAAAATAAAGGATGATGATTATGCTTAGATATACCTTAATCCGCACCGTTTGGGTTTTCATAATTTTAGTGACGGTCCTCTCAATCAATTTCATTCTCTTAAAAAATGCACCGGAATTTCCGCCAACGGATCAAGATCAAGCGGATATTTATTATGCGCGTCAAGTCGCGGATGGGTATATGACGATTGAACTGGAAAGAGATCCTGAGATGGTTCAAATGTTACGGGAAAAAATTCGTAACCCAAATAATCATCCTGATTTAGTCTTGATTAGAAATGCTCGCTATGTTGATGAAGGCACTCAATTTAGAATTTTTACCCCTGTGCCGCTGATCAATCAATACTTTGCGTGGGTCAGAAATATCGTGTTGGACTGGAACTGGGGCGTATCAACTCGGGTTCAGGTTAACGTTCCTGTGTATGATGTCTTATTGTCAAGGATTCCGGTCACGGTTCGTTTAAATCTCGTCGCCTTATTTTTCTATATTCCAGTCGGCTTTTTTCTAGGTATCTTGGCGGCATTAAGAAAAGATACTGTGACCGACAACGTTATTTCGGTGGCGGTTATGATTCTTATTTCGTTACCTAGTTTCGTCACGATGACCTTTTTAGTATTGATTTTCGGGTACGGACTCGGATGGCTACCTGCCCAGTTCCCTCCCGCCGATGTGACTGGAGCGATTCGCTATACCGCCTATGTTTTACCCGTACTTGGGCTATCATTTGGGGCTGTAGCATCATTAACCCGGGTTTCTCGCTCTGAGCTTACAGAAGTATTAACCTCTGAATTCTTACTTTTAGCGAGAACCAAAGGCCTTTCAAGAACGCAAGCTGTATTAAGACATGCCATGCGAAATTCAATGGTTCCTTTAGTTCCGGGCATCATTGGCTCATTCGTCGGTTTATTGTCTGGGTCTGTCATTATCGAAGTTATTTATTCAATCCCGGGGACCGGGCGTATCTTTATTCGTGCGATGACCCAAAATAACTATGACTTCAACTTAATCTTAGGAATTACCGCTTTTTACACCATCATCAGTTTGTTTGCGATTTTACTGGTTGACTTATCTTATGGACTCGTCGATCCGCGCATTCGGATAGGAGCGAAACGTTAATGGAATTTAGTGATCCTAAATTAAAACGGGACAAAGCAAAATTTACTTTTGTCCAGCGAGATGAAAAGATATACGATAAGAAATTCGAAACGAAGCCAGTCGGCTATTTTAAAGATGCCATGATTCGGTTTGGAAAAAACCGCACGAACGTAATTGCAACAGGGATTTTATTCACTTTAATCGTAATGTCTATTATTTTCCCCACCTTCACCACTAAAAATTACGAAGCCTTAGAAACTCGGATGGCTTTCTTGCCTCCCCGTGTTCCGATTGTTGAAAACTTAGGTTTTTTAAATGGGATTCAACAAGTTCAATCTCAACAAATCGATCGCTCATCCATTGACCCTGTCACTGGACTGGGTGTTCCAAACAGCGTTCGTTACCCGACCGCTCATATTTTAATGGATACGTTAGAAAATTATGATTTACCGTGTTCAGAAAAAATTGAAACATGTATCGGTGGTTCAGTTAGACTCCAAAACCGGACTGATAATGGGGTCACGGTCTTTCAATCATTACAAAGCGTTTTCAGCGATACTTCAGCTAACCCAAGCATCAGCCTAAACGTCAAAGAAGTTAGTCCAGGGACTACCTTAGAAGTATTAGCTAAAGACGGATTAACGGGTGGTTATGTGGTTGTTGGAACGATCAGTGAAGCCGGAGAATATACATTTAATTTGAATGAAGCCTTTGAAAGCACCGGCTTATTTTCCACCGCGGTTCAGCTTAGATATTCTTCAACAAACACAATAGAATATGCCGAAATTACTGAAATCACTTTACAAGATAATCGCTCTGATACGCCTTTAATCAATGATTTAGGATACAACTTATCGATGTACCCCATTGTTGAAGGAAATGGTCGTTCAACACGCTTTGATGCCACGATTACGATGTCTCGTTTTAGTTATGATGCATATGGTTCAGCCTTAGGGGATTACACGATTAGTACGTTCTCTCAAGTCGAATACAACGATCTCATGTTAGCGCACGGAGAAGCATGTGAACGGATTCCTAATCCCGCAAATCCTACAGGCTGGTTACATGGTGAAGACTGCCCGGTTCGAGAAGTCCTCCGTGAAACATCCGCCGTGGTCGTCGATGGCGTTGAATTCCGCTCTTACAGCTTGGTCATGAATTACGGTTTATATCGTGGCTACGAAGATGATATATTCTTCTTAGCAGGCACGACTGATGCGGGTCGTGATTTATTTAACTTAACGTGGGTCGCTTTAAGAACCAGTTTACTAATTGGGGTTGCGGCGGCCGTTGTCAATATTACAATTGGAATTATTTACGGTGCTATCTCTGGATATTACGGGGGTAAAGTCGATATTTTAATGGAACGTTTTAGTGAAGTCATCGCCCGAATTCCTTTCCTTGTGGTTTTAGCGATATCTGTTGCTTACATTGGTCCAGGGATTACGACCTTGTTTATCGTCTTGATTGTTTCGGGCTGGATTGGAATCGCTTCGGTCACCCGAACCCAGTTTTACCGGTTTAAAGGCCGTGAGTATGTCTTAGCTTCAAGAACATTAGGGGCTAAAGATACACGATTAATCTTTAGACATATCTTGCCAAACGGGATTGGAACAATTATTACCGCAAGTATTTTATCGATTCCCTTAGTTATTTTTACAGAGTCCACCTTGTCTTATCTTGGATTTGGGATTGGTCATGGGCAACAATTTAATATTGGTCCGATTAATTTCTCTGGGGTTTCAATTGGCGTTTTACTTGCTGATGGTCGTACGGAGATTGTGGATAAACCCTACCTCACTATTTTCCCAGCCATCATTATTTCGATCTTAATGATAACCTTTAATATGTTTGGTAATGCTTTAAGAGATGCCTTTAACCCAACGTTAAGGGGGTCTAATTAATGCCTACTGCAAATAAAGTTAAATTATCCGTTGAGAATTTAAATGTTTCGTTCAGAACCCCTCAAGGACTTGTCAGAGCGGTTCGTGATATCAATTTTGAACTTTATGAAGGTGAAACCCTTGCCGTTGTAGGTGAGTCCGGTAGTGGAAAATCAGTGACATCACGGGCCATCATGGGCATCTTAGAAGGAAATTCCATTATTGATAGTGGACGCATTATTTACGAAAATGAAGATCTCATTAAAATTCGTGAAGAAGACTTCCATAAACTACGTGGAAATAAACTCGGAATGATTTTCCAAGATCCCCTTTCAAGTTTAAATCCAATCATGAAAATCGGTAAACAAATTACCGAAGGAATGATTATTAATGGAAAGCACCTTAAAAACCGTAAAAAAGCCTTGGCGCATGATGCAAGAAGAGAGTTTTTAAATATTAAAGATGCCATCATTGAAGAAAAGGCCTCTTTAAAAACGGCTTTAGCCGATGCTAAAGCGTCTAATGAAATGGCGAATGCAGCAAGTTTAAAACATTCTTCTGCGGAAAAAATTGCTGCCTTAAAACCTCAGTTGTCTGAGAAAAAAGTGGCTTATACCTTGGCAAAAAAAGAAGCGAAAGCCATAGTAGATGCAGAGTGGGCCGCTTCAAAAGCTGATTTCAATGGCCGGATTCAAGCAGTCAAAGAAAAACTTAGCGTTGCGTCTGTCGATGAAAAACCCGCTTTAAAACAACAAATTGAAACGCTTAAAGAATCTTTACGCAGAGTTAAAAAAGTAACCGCTAAAGAAGCTCAAGAACGAGCGATTACAGTTATGAACGAAGTTGGGATTCCAGAACCTGAAAAACGGCTTAAACAGTATCCTTTCCAATTTTCAGGTGGGATGCGTCAGCGTATCGTGATTGCGATTGCCTTAACGGCGAATCCAGATTTACTGATTTGTGATGAGCCCACGACGGCCCTTGATGTTACGATTCAAGCGCAAATTTTAGAACTCATTAACCGTTTAAAACAAGAACGTGATTTGACTGTTATCTTTATTACCCACGATTTAGGGGTGGTCGCCAACATGGCAGACCGCGTTGCGGTCATGTATGCAGGTAAGATTGTTGAAATCGGTAAATCCGAAGAAATCTTCTATGATCCTAAGCATCCTTATACGTGGGCATTGTTATCTTCGATGCCTGACTTATCAAGCCAAGAACGTCTTCATTCGATTCCAGGGACCCCTCCAAATATGTTATTCCCCCCTAAAGGCGATGCCTTTGCGGATCGCAATGAGTTTGCGTTGGCGATTGATTTTGAAGAACAACCGCCGTATTTCCAAATCAGCGAAACGCATTATGCAGCCACATGGTTACTACATGATAGTGCCCCAAAAGTGGATCCCCCTAAAATTATTCAAGAACGCATTGAACAAATGCGTTTAAGAACCAAATCCCAATCTAAATCGAAAGAGGTGACACGCTAATGGCCGAAGCACGTTCAGATCAACCCATTTTAAGCGTCCGTCACTTGAAACAACACTTTAAAACCGGAATTGGCCGAAATAAACTCGTTGTAAAAGCGGTTGATGATGTTAGTTTTGACATTTACCGCGGCGAAGTGTTTGGTTTAGTCGGTGAGTCAGGATGTGGGAAAACCACAACGGGACGGACCATTATAAAACTCTATGAGCCCACCGATGGTGAAGTCTATTTCTTAGGCGAGCGAATCTCCGCTGGGGTCATTGGCTTAAAAGATCAGATTAAAGAAGAGCGTTATAAAGCTGATTTTGAAATCAAAGGAATCAAAGAAGCCTTGACTCAAGAGCTTGCAGGTTCAGATGAAGCCACTAAAGCGCGGCTTAATGAAAAAGCACAAAAAGAAATTCACGCGATAGAAGAACGCCGTGATGCGGTCATTAAAACGTTAAAAAGGGATATTCCTAGACGTAAAGAAGATAGTGCCAAAAATGAGCGTTCCCTGCTCAATAAAATGCAAATGATTTTTCAAGACCCGATTGCTTCTTTAAATCCACGGATGACCGTCAAAGAAATCATCGCTGAAGGTTTAAGAATTGCCGGGGAAACCAAAGAGAAAATTATCTTAGAAAAAGTTCATAAAGTCCTTGAAACCGTGGGCCTCTTACCAGAACACGCTTCTCGTTATCCCCATGAGTTTAGCGGGGGACAACGTCAGAGAATCGGGATTGCTCGCTCTTTAGTTGTCAATCCTGAATTTATCATCGCGGATGAGCCCATCAGTGCTTTAGACGTATCGATTCAAGCCCAAGTCATTAACTTATTAAATGACTTAAGAAGAGACTTTGGTATTACCATTTTATTCATTGCCCATGATTTATCGGTCGTGAAATACTTCGCGGACCGGATCGGGGTCATGTATTACGGTAAACTCGTTGAGCTTGCGGATAAAGAAGAACTCTTTAAGAATCCGCTTCATCCTTATACAAAATCACTTTTATCAGCGGTTCCGCTCCCAGACCCTGAATATGAACGTGGTCGTCAACGGATTAAGTATGATCCGACGACCCATGATTATTCCAGTGATCTCCCTGAACTTCATGAAATCAAAAAAGGCCACTTCATTTACGCGAATCAAGCTGAGATAAAAGCCTATAAACAAGAGATTAAATGAAGTATCAACTCAAGCTTTTAATCAAACCGGTCATTATCAGTGTTGCTTTTGTCTTCATTTGGTTATTAACCCTTGGGCGAGATTTTTCCTTGTTGGGCTATTCAAACGGATTTTTCATCGTTGGATTAGTCATGTTCTTTTGGGGTTTGATTACCCTAACGCGAGCGGGAAACATCTTTATTTCCACCAACTATGTGTTTAAAATGGTATTTAAGCGTGAACTTAGAACGAAGAACTACTATGAATACATGACGGAGCGAGAAGTTAAAGCGGATAATGAAAACGCCACGCGAACTTTACTCATCGGCGTGACGTATTTAATCATTGCGTATGCACTTGGTAATTTCTTTTAAGAGACCTTCGGGTCTCTTTTTTTGAACCAAGGAATCAGTTTAGATGTTTTTTCAGCGTATAGTTGATAGGGGATGTCATTTTTATATCTTTTTTCAAGGAGGGGAACCCCGGATACAAAGACCAATAACCAGGTAATGATGAGGGCGCTAATCAAGGCTAAACCGAGTCCCGCTGTAATCCCGGAGAATACTAACAATAAAGGATAGCTCCACCACAAGACAATCTCACCAAAGTAATTGGGATGGCGCGAGATTGACCACACCCCTTGGTCACATATTTTCCCTTTGTGTGTAGGGTCTTTTTTGAAGCGAGCCAACGTAACATCCGCTGCGGTTTCAAAAAAGAGTCCGATTCCAAATACAATCACTGCTAAAATGACTCCCACCCATGAAGGGGCTTCGCTGACAAATAAACTTCCGACTAACGCGAGGCTCATTAAGAATGAAAAGAAGCCCTGAGTCACAAAAACGTTCAGATAGGCATTCCTTTTAATGTTTTTTCCCCATTTTTTTCGCATATCGACATAACGAAAGTCTTCAGGTTTCTTCCAGTTTCGTTGACCCAAATGAATGGATAACCGAATTCCCCATAGGGTCACACCAGCGGCTACGATAAAAAAATGAACTGTTAATGAGTCAATAAAGTAAAACCCTAAAATAAGGGCGTTAAAGACGATTGAAAGCCCCCAAAAAACATCCACGGTCCCATAATCATTCCGTGAGACGGACAAGAAAAAAATCAACAAGAAGAAGAGTTGTGCAGCTAAAAAACTGACGATCAGCGCTTCAATCATGCGAATATCCATAAACTTAAGATGACAGCAACACCACTTGTGAGGCTTCCTAAGAAAGTTCCCCAAATCAAATCTATAATGGTAATCGGAAGCGGCCAATCTTTTAAAGTCGCGAGATTCGTTAAATCATAGGTCGCATACATAATTAAACCGAGTAAGCCTCCCATTAAAAAGGCTTCAAGAATATCTTCATTTAGATACGCCGGTCCGACCACAAAGACTAAGAGCCCTAAAATAAAAAGCAGATAAAAAATGATGGCGGCAATCCAGTTCACATCTTTTTTGAGTAAGTGGCCTAAATATTTTTGATAGATGCCTTGGCCAATTACGCCTAGCCAAATTAAATCAATAACAATAAAAACGGTAAAGGTAATCAGATAAATCCAAAAATTAACCATGTTTAACTCCTTTTTTTAAAAAAGCTAAGGTCACTTAATGAGTGCCTTAGCTTTAAGGGTGTTCGCAAAATGGACTTTAGCAATTTCTCGTAGTTGACGCTCACCGTGTGTTTTAATCACGTAAGCGATTTGTTCATCCACGGATGAACTGGCTCCTTTTTGTAAGGACAAATGGATTTCTTTAGAAAGCTTTCTGAGCTGATTTAAGAAGGCAAAACGGGCCACCATACTACTTAGAGCGACGGATGCATAATGTTTTTCAGCTTGCGTAATGAACGTTTGAACTTGGGGGACATCATCAAAATCTTTTAAGTACTCATAGTATTTTTGAGGAGAAACGAATTGATCGACGATGATGGGCCCTTTTTTTCCGACCTTAGCGCTAATCGATTTATGGGCTTGCGCATGAAGATAGGCTTTTAAAGCGTTTAAGTTAAAGCCTTTTTCAATCATCTGATTGTATTTATCATTATTAAGGATCATCAAGCTATAAGGAATCCGTTCGATGATTTCAGGAATCACTTCAATGATGGTTTTGTCATCCATCTCTTTGGAGTCCTTAATTGGAAACTTTTTTAAGAAGTTTTCATCGGCTTTACTGATATAAACGGCCGCGACTACTAACGGACCAAAATAGTCGCCACTTCCTGATTCATCAGACCCAATCGAAGGTTCATAAAAAGAAGTGGGTGCTTTCGGTTTTTCAGCCGGCTTTTCATCCGCTTCAGGAAGGACAATATTAAAGGTAGTGACCCAATGTTCAAATTGCGGTTTCGCTTTTTTTCCTTGAAACATGACTTTTCTACTTTCGTAGACTGATACATTATAATTAGAGCCCTCAAAAGCGACGACGGTATTTTCAACGTCAATGGTTTGGGCTTTGGTTTCATAGTAAGTGATTAGCTCAACAATTTGGTCGTTGTTTAATTCAAGAACATAATTCATGATTTCACTTCCTTTACTACATATTTTACCATAAATGGTGCTAAAATAGTAACGTTAGCGAGGAAACAATGACGATTCAAAGCCTTGAATGGAATACTTTAAAAGCGCATCTTGAACCGTATGCTAAAACTCAAAAAGGCCGTGAATTGATTCAGGCTTTAGAGGTTTTTAAACGGCCTGAAATGGCTTCACAAAGCATGCATGAAATTGCGGCCGCTAAAAACTGGATTGAACGTCACCCTCATCCAGATTTTGGGTCTTTTTTTGATGTCGCTTCACAACTCAAAGACCTTAAGATTGAACGCGTTATAAGTATTAGTGACCACTTGAAAGTTCTTCATTTCTTAAAAGGCATTGATCGATTAATAGTCCGGTTTAAGAGTGTACCGGCGGAAATCAATATTGATTCGATTAGACCGTACAGTCTTCCTTTAGATAGTTTAAAAAAAGTCAGAGAGCTTTTAGCTTTAAGCTATGAGCCTGAGCGAGTTTTGGACAGTGCTTCAAGTGAACTCAAAAGCACGAGACAACTCCTTTCTAAAACTGAAAAGCAACTTAACGATAAATTAAAAACCATTGTTGAAAAAAATAAAGCTGACCTATCAGAAGGCTTTTTCACACAACGCCATGGCCGATATGTTTTACCTGTTAAAATTACCGTTAAAAACCGTTTTAAAGGCTCGGTCGTTGACTATTCTGCCAGCGGTGAAACGGTCTATATGGAACCCACAGATGTCGGGGATTTAAGCGCTGAAAAACGAAGATTAGAAGCCCTAGAGGCAGCTGAAATTGAACGTATATTACAAGCGACCAGCGCTTTATTACATGATCATTATGAAGGATTAAACATTAACTTTCAGCAGGTCACCCTGCTCGATGGAATTTTTGCAAAAGCTCATTACGCTTTAGAAATCGATGCGCATCCGATTGAATTTGGTTCTCACCTCAATCTCTTAGAAGCGAGACATCCTTTTATTCCAATCAAGGACGTCGTGGCGAATACAATTACGTTAAGCGCTCCGCACCGCGTCATGATTATCTCAGGGTCTAATACCGGGGGAAAAACCGTCGTCTTAAAAACGGTAGGGATGTGTGCTTTGATGGCCAAAGCAGGCCTCTTGATACCCGCATCAATAGGATCTTCCATTCCTTTTTTTGAACAGATTTACGCCGATATTGGCGATGAACAAAGCATTGAACAATCCTTATCAACTTTCTCATCCCATTTAACCCAAATCATTGAAATGGTTAATCTCGCGACGGCCAAAGACTTAATCATTTTAGATGAACTAGGCAGTGGCACAGATCCTCAAGCCGGGGCTGCTTTAGCCCGTGCTTTAATGGATCACTTTAGAAACTTAAAAGCCCATCTCTTCGTGACCACTCATTATCCTGATCTTAAAGCGTATGCCTATGACCATGAGGATGTGCTTAATGCGAGTGTGGCCTTTGATACTAAAACGCTCAAACCGACCTATCAGCTCTTTTTGGATACCCCCGGTGAATCCCACGCTTTTTTAATTGCAGAGCGTCTAGGCCTTAAGCCCAACGTGATTATGACGGCTCAAAGCTATCTCCAACAAGCCTCAAGTCCGGTCAGTCAATTGATTCAAACCCTCGAAGAAAAGAAAGTCGAAATTGAAAAAGACCGGTTGGTCCTTGATCAGCAACTGAACAAAGTTAATAAAGAAAAAGCAGACCTTCTTCAAATGAAAACGACCTTGCAAGAAGAACGAAGAACCTATAAAGACAAACTAAAGCGGCAAGCACAGCTTGAAATTGAATCTTTAAAAGAAGAGCTAGATGCGACTCTTGAATCCCTTAAAGCGTCTTCCCAGATTAAAATGCATGAAATTCAAGCCGCCAAAGCGCTTCTTAATAGTTCCTTAGAATCCCCGTCATCGTCCTCTTCAGAAACGATTGGGGTCGGAGACCGCGTTGAAATCAAAAAGTTTAATCGTCCCGGCCAAGTCAAAGCCATTAAAAAAGGCACTTACACGGTTATAATGGGGAACCTTGAACTCAAGCTTCAAAAAGAAGAGTTAATTTTTTTAAGGAAAGATGTCTTAAACATCGATAAAGATTCTCAGGTCCATACGCCTCCAAGAAAAGCGATTTCTGCAGAATGTGACTTACGAGGCTTAAGAGTCGAAGAAGCCCAAGATATGTTATTAAAATATATTGATGATTGTAGTGTTGCAGGGGTTCCTTTTGTTAGAATCATTCATGGGTTTGGAACTTTAGCACTCCGAAAAATGGTGAAGGAAATCGTTCAATCATCCTCCCTTGTTGCATCTTCAAGAGATGGGCAAGGAAATGAAGGCGGCAACGGGGTGACCGTGATTTATTTCGAGTAGCATGTGACTTGTATTAAATCGTAATATCTTATAAAATAAAACAATGAATATAGGAGGAAACTATGGCTATTGTATATGCAACAGAAGCAACCTTTGCTGATGATATTAAAGAAGGAACTGTACTGGTCGACTTTTATGCCGATTGGTGTGGACCGTGTAAAATGATTGCCCCTGTTTTAGAGCAAATTGCTGCTGAATCAGACGCCTTTAAGATCGTTAAATTAAACGTTGATGAAAATATGGCGGTGGCACAAAAATATGGCGTTAGAGCGATTCCAACTCTCTTCGTTATGAAAAACGGCGAAGTGGCGGCTCAAAAAGCGGGCTTCATGCCAAAAGATGCTTTAATGAACTGGGTTCAAACCGCTTAACACCGCTCTGGCGGTGTTTTTTTTCGTCTAAACGCTTGATTTCACGTATAATGATTGCGGAGTGACTATGGATCTCATTTTAAATCTCAAAAAACCTTTAGGAATATCCTCCCATGATGTGGTCAACCAAGTCCGCACCGTTTTTAAAACCAGAAAAGTGGGACATGCTGGGACGTTAGATGTCGAAGCAAGTGGCGTCTTAATTGTCGGGGTGGGTGAGGGCACTAAGTTACTGAATCATCTCCAAAATCATACTAAAACATACGCTTTTGATATTTGTTTTGGCATTCTAACAGATACCTTAGATCATACCGGTATCATCACCCAAGTTGCCCCCACTCAATTACCTTTAGCGCTTGATTTAAAACCATTTATTGGGGATTATTTTCAAAGTCCCCCCGCCTACTCAGCGGTCAAAATAAAAGGGAAGAAGCTTTATGAATATGCCCGTAAAAATCAACCGATTCCAGAAGTTAAACCGAGACACCTTAAAGTCTCATCATTCGTTCAAATCACCCCTTTAAAAAAAGAAGATGAAACCTATCGTGCCTCGTTTGAAGTCACGGCTTCGAGTGGCCTTTATGTTCGTCAGTTGGCCTTAGACTTAGCTAAAACCGTGGGTACCGTCGCCCACACAACGAAAATACATCGTTGTGAAGTCGGGGCTTTTAAATTTGAAGACGCAACTGATTTATCTGACCTTCATCCTTCTTCCGGGATTCCCCTTTCAAAAGCGATCCCAGAAATAAAAAAAGTTCAAGCTAATGATTTACAGCTTTCGTATGTCAAAGTAGGAAGAGCTCTTGAACTCAATGAGACGGAATTAGTGATTCAAATTGTCGATTCGAACGATCTTTTATATGGGTTATATAAAAAAACCGAAAATGGCTACAAAGCACTAAGAATTTTCAAAGGAGTTTAACCATGTCGTATCAGCTATTAAAACCCGATGTCCTGACGAAAGATATGATTGCGATCATTGGTTTTTTTGATGGAGTTCATTTGGCCCATCAAGCCCTCTTGACCGAAGCCCTAAATTGGGCTAAAGCCGACCAAAAAAAACCAGTGGTGATTACCTTTAATCACCACCCAAAATCGGTTATTTATGGGTTAGATGTGACCTATATCACGCCGCTTAATCAAAAAGTCCAAAGACTCAAAGATGCTGGTTTTGATGAGGTTTTTGTGATTGCCTTTGATATCGCATTTTCTCACTTAAGTGCGGAAACGTTTTTAAATGATTATTTAGCAAACTTATATGGGTTAGTCTGTGGCTATGATTTTAAATTTGGTCACGGGGGGAGAGGAAATCCAGACCTTTTAACCGCTCATCCCACGTTAAAAACAAGAGTGATTAGTGAAATTAGACACCTCGAGCAAAAAATCAGTTCGAGTGTCATCAGAAAACTGATTGAAAACGGTCAAGTTGAGACATTACCTTCACTATTAGGCCGCTATTACAGCATCGAGGGTGAAGTGATTCACGGGGAGAAAAAAGGTCGTTTAATCGGATATCCTACGGCCAATTTAGATACCACCCACTTTGTCATCCCTAAAAAAGGGGTGTACGCAAGCTTCACTAAAGTTAAGGATCAAGTGCATAGGTCCATGACCAGCGTTGGCAATAATCCCACGCTCAATGCCCACCATCCCCTCAGTGTTGAAAGTTACTTATTTGATTTTGATGAGACCATCTATGGTGAGATTATCACCACGTATTTTGTTAAGCGGTTAAGAAGTGAACTTAAATTTGACGCTGTGGCCGATTTAATCGCCCAAATTGATTTAGATGGAGAAGAGACCTTAAAGGTCTTAAACCCTTTGAAAAAACCCTTGTCATAACGATAAAAGATGTTATAATCATAGATGCGCCTTAAGCTTGGTGAAACGTCCCTCAACGTCCACGAGGCTTCTGGTAAGACAATGTTAATAGGAGGAGCACATGGCTATTAGTAAAGAAAAAAGAGCTGAACTGGTTAAACAATATGGCCGCAAAGAAAATGACTCAGGTTCGACTGAGGTTCAAGTCGCCATTTTAACCGAAGAAATCGTTGAGCTTAATGAGCATTTAAAAGTTCATAAAAAAGATCATCATTCCCGTCGTGGATTATTGATGAAAGTGGGACACCGTCGTAATTTACTCAATTATCTTCAAAAATCCGATGATCAACGCTACAAAGCACTCATTGAAAGTCTTGGTTTAAGACGCTAAAGTAATCTCTTTGAGGTTACTTTTTTTTCTAAAGGAGCCCTATGAAAATCTCAGATCGGCAATGGTTTTATTTTAAAATACTGTTATTTTCGCTTTTAATTCTAGGATTATTTGGCCTCATTGGCTGGGTCATTCCTGTTTTCAGTGAACGCCTCTTAGTGGCCTTTTTAAGTATATTCGCCCCGTTTCTCATTGCGGTGTTTTTACGCTATTTAGTCTTACCCATTGACCAACTCTTAATTAAAATGAAACTAGAATCAGCCCTCATTAGAAGTATTATTGTGGTGCTTTTATTGGTGGGGGGGAGTTTGGCCTTATTACTTAACTTAGGAAATCTTATTTTTATTCAAGCCCGCGTGTTTATTGAAAATGATTGGCCCAGGATCTTGATTTTGATTGAAAACTACGCCGAAGAATTCGCCGCGGTGGATGCGATTTACGCCTTCTTAAGTGAACAATTAAGTTTTGATAGTCTTATCAACTTACCTTTAAGTATTTACAGTGTCTTTCAAAGTGTCACGACCTTTTTACTTACCGTGGTACTGACCCCCATCTATTTGTTTTTTATCGTTAAAGAAGGCCCCCGAATTTGGACGGGAATGGTCAACTTTTTACCCAGTTCTTGGAAAAAAGATGTGCAAGCGATTGGCGTCGAGGCTGATCACGTTATCCGTCAGTATTTCAAGGGTCGATTTACCTTAATCTTAATTTTAGCGGGGATGAGCACCATTGGTTTTTTCATTTTAGGCTTTCAAGCTCGGAGTATTTTATTTGGCCTCATCTTAGGAATCCTCGATATCGTTCCCTTTGTTGGTCCATTCATTGGAGTCGCCTTGCCTCTTTTATATAGTTTGACTGACTCATCCCTTTTATTTGGAGCCTACGCTCCCTTAGCGGTCATTATCGTTTCGGTCGGTTCACAAATGATTCAAGGCAATTTGATTCAACCTTTCATCATGAGTAAAGAAACCAACATTCATCCCTTATTAGTCCTCAGCGCCTTATTATTTTTTGGGTACTTACTGGGCGTTGTAGGAATAATCCTAGCCATTCCACTCGTTGGAACGATGATGGCCGTCCGGAAATATTACCGGAATCAAAATCTCAAACCTTCCCAAACTAAAAAAGCTTAATCGAGGTTAAAATGCAATTTGATTTAGACGTATTACCCCCATGGGGATTGTATTTACTTATCTTTTTATTGAAGTACATCGAAGTCTCCATCTCCACCTTAAGAATTGTTATCGTCACGAAAGGTGAGCGACTCAAAGGCGCTTTTATTGCCTTTTTTGAAGTCATGCTGTGGGTCTTAGTGGCGGGCATCGTCTTGGTTGATATTTTAGAAGATCCCTTTAAGATTGTGATTTATGGAGCGGCGTTTGCGGTCGGTAATTTCACCGGGTCAAAACTGGAAGAAAAACTAGCCCTTGGGACCATTAACATCCAAGCCATTATGGACCACCAACCAGGCTTAGAACTCGCTCAAAAAATCAGAGATTTTGGCTTTGCAGTCACCTCAGTCGATGGCATGGGACGAGACAGTGAAAAAACCATTTTATACATGCACATTCCCCGGCGTAAAATCAAAACGATGATTGATTACATCAAAAATGAAAATGCGCATGCCGTTATCACCGTTCATGAAATTAGACCCATCTATGGGGGCTACCACGGACTTAAAAAATAGCATACCTCTGGTGTGCTTTTTTCATGGCTTTGAAACGTATACATTTAGCCCCTGATATGCTAAAATTAACAATTGGATAAGATAAAGAAAAGAGGAGAATATGGCAGAGAAAAGAATATTTACCATGGACTTGGATGGTAAAAATCTCGTCGTCGAATTTGGTGAACTGGCCAAGCAAGCCAGCGCAGCGGTATTAGTGCGTTATGAAGGCACCACCGTCTTAAGCGTAAGCCAAGTATCGAAAAAAGAAAGTACATTAGACTTTTTCCCACTGATGGTCATGTACACAGAAAAGCAATATGCCGCAGGAAAGATACCGGGAGGATTCTTTAAAAGAGAAGGTCGCCCTTCTGAAGTAGAGACCTTAACCGCACGGCTCATTGACCGTCCGATCCGTCCCTTATTTCCAGATGGATACAAAAATGATATTCAAATCATCAACACCGTATTAAGTGGTAATGTAGACCGCTCCCCAGCGGTGGCCGCAATGTTTGGGAGTTCTTTGAGCTTATGCATCACTGAAGCCCCTTTTAATGGTCCCATTGCCGGCGTTGAAGTCGGCCGCATTAACGGAGAATTTGTATTAAACCCGAGTGAAGAAGAACGTGATCTCAGTGACATCGAACTCTTTGTTGCCGGGACTAAAGACGCCATCAACATGGTTGAAGCCGGGGCCTTAGAAGCCTCTGAAGACGCGATGGTGGATGCAATCATGTTTGGTCATAGTTGGATTCAAAAAATGGTCGCCTTTCAAGAAACTATCGTTAAAGAAGTCGGCCAAGAAAAAGCCAGCTTTGATGCTCCGGAAGTGGACGCGGTCTTAGATGCTTTCATCCGGGCTGAAGAAAAGGCCATCTTAAAAGCCGCCGCAGAAAATAACCGCCACGTCCGAGGTGAACTGATTGGTGAGGTCTTAAAAGGCTTAGAAGAGAAGTATACCTCCGCCCATCAAGAACTATCCAAAGAGGATTTAAGCACCGCTTTGAAAACCATGAAGTCCATGGTAGATGAGATGGTTAAAAAAGAAGTACGCCGCCTCATCATTGATGAAGAAAAACGTCCCGATGGTCGGGGTCTTTCTGACATTAGAGCGCTTAATTCTCAAATCGATATTTTAGAAAGAACCCACGGTTCAGCACTGTTTACCCGAGGCGAAACTCAGGCTTTATCGATTACGACCTTAGGCGCCTTAAGAGAACATCAAATCATTGATGGCCTCGGCGAAGGCGAAGAATATAAACGCTTCATGCTGCATTATAATTTCCCCGCTTACAGTGTCGGTGAAAATGGTCGTTACGGCCCTCCGGGTCGTCGTGAAATTGGCCACGGGGTTTTAGGTGAACGTGCGCTCTTACAAGTTTTACCCAACGAAGAAGATTTCCCCTATACGATTCGCGTGGTTTCAGAGATTTTAGAAAGTAACGGATCGACTTCTCAAGCCAGTATTTGCGCGGGCTGTATGAGTTTAATGGCGGCAGGAGTGCCTTTAAAAGCCCCGGTTGCGGGCATTGCGATGGGCCTCGTTAGTGATGGTAAGAACTATAAAGTTCTCAGTGATATTCAAGGCCTTGAAGACCACTTAGGCGACATGGACTTTAAAGTCGCTGGAACTGAAAAAGGGATCACGGCTTTACAAATGGACATTAAAATAGAGGGCCTTTCTAAAGCCATCTTAGTCGAAGCGTTAGCCCAAGCCAAAGAAGGCCGCTTGCACATCTTAAGTAACATGTTAGAAGCCATCAAAGAACCTCGTAAAGAACTCTCCACCTATGCCCCTAAAGTGAAGATGATCTTCATTGATCCAGATAAAATCAGAGACGTCATCGGACCGGGCGGTAAAATCATCAATAGTATCATTGAACGGTGTGAAAACATTAAAATGGACATCGACCAAGATGGTCGCGTCACCTTAATGCATTCCCGATATGAACCGATTGAAAAAGCAATTTCCATCATTGAAGAAATTGTTAAAGTGGCTAAAATCGGGGAAGAGTATGATGGCAAAGTTGTCCGGCTTGAAAAATTCGGTTGCTTTGTGGAGTTATGGCCCGGAACAGACGGATTATGCCATATCTCTAAACTCGCTCATGCCCGTGTAAACCAAGTTGAAGATGTCGTTAAACTCGGTCAAATCTTGAAAGTCAAAGTCATCGGTATTGATGAACGTGGTCGGATTGATTTATCTCACAAAGCTTTACTCCCACGACCTGAATCAGAAGAAAAAGAAGCGAAAAAACCAGAATAAACATGCGGGCAACCGAGCTCTTTTTTAAAGGGTTAGGAAAGTCCATGCTAGCACAGGCTGAGATGCCTGTAGTGATTGTGATAGAGGAAACCATAACTCTATGCACACTTCGGTGTGACGGCTGAGAAAAAGGCTCCCTGAGT
Organism: Candidatus Izemoplasma sp.; assembly: GCA_018402725.1. GTDB lineage: Bacteria > Bacillota_I > Bacilli_A > Izemoplasmatales > Izemoplasmataceae > JAGYII01. The sequence continues at coordinate 113,036 of JAGYII010000001.1, forward strand.
CTTGAGTATCTTTAAAAGTGCCACAGAGACGAAGTCTTTTAGCGATAAAAGACGTGGAACGGGTAAACCCCACAAGCTAGAAACCCAAATTATGGTAGGGGCACTCTAACGCCGGAATCAAACGGCAATGGAGGCGTATGATACGCAGATAAATGGTTGCCACCGGGAAACCGGGACAGAACATGGCTTATGCATGTTTATCATAAAAAAGAGGTCATTTATGGCCTCTTTTTTTCTTTAATGATAACCCGTTTTCAAGTATAATGATGAAGAGGTAAAAGCATTGGACATACAAGCGATTAAAAAAAGAATGGAATCGATTCGGAACTTCTCCATCATTGCCCATATCGATCACGGTAAAAGTACGCTCGCTGACCGTATTTTAGAGATAACTAACTCGGTGACTAAACGGGAAATGAAGGAACAACTCCTCGATTCAATGGACTTAGAACGGGAACGTGGCATTACGATTAAGCTCAATGCCGTCCAAATTCTTTACGAACACGAAGGTACCTCATATATTTTCCATTTAATTGATACCCCTGGGCACGTCGACTTCACCTATGAGGTCTCAAGATCCCTTGCGGCGTGTGAAGGGGCATTATTAGTGGTCGATGCGGCACAAGGCATCGAAGCTCAGACGCTTGCAAATGTGTATTTAGCTTTTGACAATAACTTGGCTATTATTCCTGTCATTAATAAAATCGATCTTCCAAGTGCTGATGTTGAACAAGTAAAAAAAGACATTGAAAATGTCCTCGCACTAGATACCTCAAAAGCTCCGCTTATTAGTGCAAAAGAAGGCATTGGAATCGATCAAATCATCCGGGCTATCATTGAAGATATTCCACCTCCAAAAGGGGATCCTGAAGCGCCATTAAGAGCGCTTATTTTTGATTCATTTTATGACCCTTATCGTGGGGTCATCCCCTCAATTCGGATTGTCGATGGCATTATTCAAAAAGGTGATTTGATAAAAATGATGGCCTCAGAAGCCATTTATGAAGTGGTTGAAGTGGGAGTTAATACTCCAAAAGCCAAAATTGTCCCGATGTTAGTGCCTGGGGATGTTGGGTATGTAGTGGCTAACATCCGAGACGTTGAAGATGTCCGCGTTGGGGATACGATTACCACCAAAACAAACCAAGCTAAAGAGGCTTTACCGGGATACCGGATTTTAAATCCGATGGTATATTGCGGCATTTATCCTCTTGATTCGACCGATTATCTTCCCTTAAAAGATGCCTTACATAAACTTAAACTTAACGATGCTTCCTTAATTTTCGAACCTGAAACATCCGGGGCATTAGGGTTTGGGTTTAGAGTTGGATTCTTAGGAATGTTGCACCTTGAAATCATTCAAGAACGAATTGAGCGTGAATTCAACATCGGATTATTAGCGACCGCTCCCTCGGTTTCTTATCATGTTACCCTCACTGATCAGTCCGTGGTCACGATTGATAATCCTGCCCACCTTCCAGACGCTGGTCGAATTTCTGAAATCCAAGAACCCGTCATGATTGCTACGATCATGACCCCCAAAGATTATGTGGGGAATGTGATGGAATTATGCCAACGGAAGCGAGGCGTCTATCAGAAGATGGATTACTTAAATGATTCCAGGGTCGAAATCACCTATCACATGCCGTTGTTAGAAATTGTCTATGATTTCTTTGATAAGTTGAAATCCTCTTCAAAAGGGTATGCGTCGTTAGATTATAGTTATTCGCATTACCAAAAAAGTACACTTGTAAAACTAGACATAATGATTAATGGTGAAAACGTCGATGCATTATCCACGATAGTTCATCGTGATTTCGCCTATGAACGTGGCAAAAAAATTACTGAGAAACTCAAAGATTTAATTCCCCGTCAAATGTTTGAAGTTCCCATCCAAGCGGCGATAGGTGGAAAAGTAATAGCTCGTTCCACTTTAAAAGCAATGCGTAAAAACGTGATTGCAAAGTGTTATGGGGGCGACATTTCACGGAAGAAGAAACTGCTTGAAAAACAAAAAGAAGGCAAGAAGCGAATGAAGACAGTCGGCCGAGTCGATGTCCCGCAAGAAGCATTCTTAAGCGTCTTATCCTTAGACGATTAAACAAGGTGAAAGTATGCAAAGAAGATTTCGTCACCGGGTGGTTTATTTCTTGTTCCGCCCATGGTTTAAAGGTTTCTTTAAATTTCGTTTTGGGTATCAGTATGAACCCTTTGATGAAAGTAAGTTAAAAGGTCCGTATCTAATTTTGGGTAACCATACTCAAAACTTAGATCCTGTTTTTCTTGCGTTTTCTTTTAAGAAACCGATTTATTTCGTAGCTTCAACTATGGTCTTTAATTTACCGGTGATTTCACCCTTGCTAAGATACTTGGTGAATCCCATTCCCATTGATAAATTTAGAAGTGATGTTAAAAGTGCCAAATTAATTTTAAGAACGCTTAAAGAAGGGGCTCATGTCTCTTTATTTCCTGAAGGTAATACTTCCTTTTCAGGAGAAGCCGCGCCCATTGATGAGGCGATTGCTAAACTTGCAAAAGTCGCTCAAGTTCCCCTCGTTTTCTATAATTTAAGAGGGGGGTACTTAACCCGCCCAAGATGGGCCATCCATAAACGAAAAGGTCCTTTGAAAGGGGCAGTTCGGTCGGTCCTTGGCGTCGAAGAAATTAAAGCGATGTCCGTTGAAGACCTTCATCAAAAAATCATTGAAGAACTCACCGTCAATGATTTTAAAATCATGAAAAATGCCCGGTATTATGGTTCAAATAAAGCCGAAGGGGCTGAAAGTGGTTTTTACTATTGCCCAAACTGCCACGCCTTTGAAAGCTTATTCTCTAAAGGCGATCACGTTTATTGTCAATCGTGTGACTTTGATGTAGAAGCGAATGACTTTGGAGGTTTTGAGAAAAGCTTTAAAGGCACCCATTTTGAGACACCCATGTCTTGGAGTCGGGCGCAAGCCGATGCCTTAAAAATTAAAATTCATCAAAGTTCAAAAGACATGCTCCTCTTTCAAGATAATGACTGGACGCTTTATTTAATTAGACCCTCTAAGTCTAAACAAAAATTAGATACGGTCGATCTAACCATGACGCCTTCTGAGATTCATTTATTAGGTGAGCATACAGATTTAAAACTTCAAGTCAAAAATATTCAAGCGGCCGTTCAAATGCGAAACAACTTCATCCTTCACGACAAAATCACCGATACCACTTATTATCTTGTCCCTTTAAAACGTGGAAATAGTTTAAAATATGTTCAGGCAATTACGTTTTGCCAGAAGGAGAATGTTTATGTTTGATTTTACCGCCCCTGCGAATTGGTCAGGCATTTATTTTTTTGGTGTCATTGCAGTTTTGTTATTACTTGGAAATACGTTAAGACGGAAAATTCCGTTTTTTAGAAATAGTTTACTCCCCACCGCGGTGATCGCCGGCTTTATTGGATTGATTTTAAAAGAAACGGTCTACGCTGCCTTTGTTTCACCGGAACAAGTCACTGAAATGAATCTCTATTTTAGTATGATCACTTATCACGCCTTAGCCATTGGCTTTATTGCTTTAGGGCTTAAAGTGTCTGAGAAGACTAAACACATTCTTAAAAGAGGTCAAAGCTTATTCAGTGGTATGTTAATAGTAGCCACCTATCTTTTACAAGGCTTTTTAGGCTTAGGACTCACTTTATTTATGTCGTATACATTTTTACCGGATTTATTTAAATCCTCAGGCATCATCTTTCCCTTAGGATTTGGTCAAGGCCCAGGTCAAGCCTTGAACATTGGGACCATTTATGAAACCTCTTATGGATTTGTGGGCGGGGGTAGTTTTGGTTTAGCGATTGCTTCCTTTGGCTTTTTGTGGGCTTCCATCTTTGGGGTAATTTACTTAAACCTATTGGCCAAGAAGGGACTGATTCCCGCAAGAACGAATAAAAATATCGTTGAAAAACCACAGTTAAACACCTCCGATGACGAGATTCCATTAGCCGAATCGATCGATAAATTCACTGTTCAAGTGGGCATTGTTTTATTTGTTTATTTGATTACGTATGGGTTTATTTTTGGAGTGAATCAATGGTTAGCGAGTGGCGTCCTTGGTGACTTTGGAATTAATACAGTGGGTCCTTTATTGTGGGGCTTTAACTTTATTTTCGGGATGTTGTTTGCCTTGCTATTAAAACGCATCTTCATATTCTTACGTGATAAAAACATTATGACGCGTCAATACCCTAATAATTTTTTATTAAACCGAATTACTGGATTTGTCTTTGACCTAATGATTGTCGCTAGTATCACCGCGATTAGGGTGTCTGATTTAAGCACGCTCTGGTTTGTTTTACTCTCAGTCGGTTTAGTGGTGGGCTTAGCCACCGTGGTTTTCGTCACCTTCTTAGCGCGTCGTATTTACCCCTCATATCAGCACGAAGCAACCCTAGGTATGTTTGGAATGCTCAGTGGAACGGCCTCAACGGGCGTCATTTTAATCAGAGAAATCGACCCTGAATTTAAAACGCCCGCAGTGACCGATTTAGTCGTGGGATCATCGACTGCGATTTTATTTGGATTTCCGATCTTACTCCTCGTTGGTCTTGCTCCGGTGTCTGATCAAAGCACCTGGATTGTGTTTGGTATTGTAACGCTCATGTTGATTTTATTTACAGGAGCATTATTGTTTTTCAATAAAAAAGAGGTTTCTTAATGCTCGGATGTTACATCCATATTCCTTTTTGCGACAAGATATGTATCTACTGTGATTTTGCAAAAGAAATTGCTGATACGCCTAAAAAAAGCGCCTATTTAGAAGCGCTTTTTTATGAAATGTCTTTGATCAAAGAGACCCTAAAAAATACGGATACCGTCTACATCGGTGGGGGGACCCCGACCGCTTTAAATCATGATCAGTTACGGTTATTGTTTAATGAGATTAGAAAGTATGTGGATTTAAATCAATTAAAAGAATTCACGCTTGAAGCTAATCCCAATCACTTAGACCCAAAGACCATTCAAGTCCTCATTGAGGGTGGGGTCACTCGTTTAAGTTTAGGTGTCCAATCTTTGAGTCATTCGGTATTAAAAACCATAGGTCGTCAACACGATGAACAACAAGTGTATCAAGTGATTGAAGATTTAAGAAGCGCGGGGATGCACAATTTCAGTGTGGATGTGATGTTTGGACTCCCGGGTCAAACCCTGCCGATGCTGAAAAGGGATTTAAAGGCTTTGATTGATTTAAAGATTCCTCATATGTCGATTTATGCGCTGATTTTAGAAGACCATACTCCGCTTAAGCACAAGATTCAAAAAGGGCTTTTGAAGCTACCCTCTGAAGACATCGAGGGTGATATGTTTGATTTTGTCTTAGCGGCGATGAAGGAGGCTGGATATGAACATTATGAAATTGCCAACTACGCCCTTCCAGGCTTCCGTTCTGAACATAATCCCATCTATTGGCGAAACGAACCTTACATTGGTCTAGGAGCTGGAGCGCATGGTCGCCTTGGTCAAGAACGATATGAGCATCATCGTTCCGTTAAAAAGTACACCGAGTCAATGCTTTCTGAAGGGCTTGAATCCTTGATAAAATACGAGTTTGATCCGGTTCATGATACACTATTTATGGGCTTAAGAATGAGTGATGGCGTGAACATTAGAGACCTAGAAAAGACCCATGACTTTGATTTTTTTAAGACGTATCATAAACTAGAAAAACACTTTGACCAAGGATTACTCGTTTTTGATGATCCGGTTTTATCCTTAACGACCAAAGGCATGATGTTTGCGAATGAAGTCTTATTAACCCTATTAGAGGCGTTAGATGATTCAACTCGTTAAAGAATTTGAATATGAATTAAAAGCGGCATCTGGGTTATCTCCTCATACGATTGCGGCCTATATCAGGGATGTGAAAGATTACATCACCTATTTAAAAGTGCACCGAGGGATTGATGAGGTTCACTTAATCACGCGTAAAGACCTTACGAACTACATGATGACGTTACGAAAAAAACAGCTTAGAGCCTCCAGTGTCTCAAGGAAAATTTCTTCGATGGCGAAGTTTCATGAGTTTTGTTTAAGAGAAAAACTCCTCACCGAAAACATCGTTAAAAATCTTCCCAAACCCAAACAAAGAAAATCACTCCCAACGGTTTTATCGATTGAAGAAATTCACTTATTATTACACGCATGTGAAGAAGAGACTCCTTTAGCCAAACGAAATCTAGCGATGTTAGAGCTTCTTTATGGCTCTGGGTTAAGAGTCAGTGAGCTGACCGATTTACAAACGCGCCAACTTCATTTAAACGAAGGTGTCGTTCATGTCATTGGTAAAGGTCAAAAGGAGCGAGTGGTCCCCTTAAGTGCGTATGCGATTGAGCATCTCAGAAAATACATCGAAGGACCCCGTTTAGCTCTCGCTAAAACGCCCTCCTCGTACGTTTTTTTAAACCGTCATGGGAAACCGATATCACGCGTAGGGTTCTTCAAAGTCTTGAAAGATCTCGCCTTAAAAGCGGGAATTTCCAAAAACATTAGCCCCCATACCTTGAGACATAGTTTTGCCACTCACCTTTTAGAACAAGGCGTTGACCTTCGTTATGTTCAAGAAATGTTGGGCCATCAAGATGTATCCACGACTGAAATATACACGCATGTGAACCGAGAACATCTACACTCCATGTACTTGAAGTATCACCCCACCAAATTATAGGAGGCGATATGTTTAAACGAATTTTTCTTATTGTGATGGACAGTGTTGGCATCGGAGCGTCTAAAGATGCGGCCTTATTTGGTGATGAAGGCACGCACACTCTAAAACATACCGCAGCGTCTAAAGGCACCATTTATCTGCCTCACCTCGCTTCTTTAGGTCTTGGAAATATCGCAGACATCCCTGGTGTTGAAAGAAGTGCAGAGCCTATCGGATCATATGGCATCTTAGAGGAAATTAGCAATGGTAAAGATACCATGACCGGCCACTGGGAAATGATGGGCCTTTATATAGAATCTCCTTTTAATACCTTCACTGAAACAGGATTCCCAAAAAGTTTAATTGAAGCCATCGAAATGAAAACAGGGCGACCTGTCATTGGCAACAAAGCAGCCTCAGGGACAGAAATCATCGAAGAGTTTGGCCCAGAGCATATAAAATCAGGCGCCTTAATCGTTTATACAAGTGCTGATTCCGTCTTACAAATCGCGGCCCATGAAGACGTAGTCCCTTTAGAAGAACTTTATAAAGCCTGTGAAATCGCCCGTGAGTTGACGCTTGATGAGCCCTATAAACTGGGTCGGGTGATTGCTAGACCCTTTTTGGGCAATCAAAAAGACGGTTTTGTGAGAACAGCAAACCGTCATGATTACGCCCTTAAACCTTTTTCAAAGACGACGCTAGACGCGCTTAAAGAAAGTCATTATGATGTTATCGGTTTTGGGAAGATAGCGGATATTTTTGATAATGAGGGCATCACCCATAGTATTCGTCAAGTCTCTAATGAAGAAGGGATGAAGAATTTTATAAGTTATGTTGATGTTGAGTTTGAAGGCTTAGCCTTTTTAAACCTCGTTGATTTTGATGCCTTATATGGCCACCGCCGAGACCCTATTGAAGTTTACCATCAAGCGTTAGAAGCCTTTGATCGACAGCTGGGTGAATTATTACTTAAGTTAAAACCCGGTGATGGTTTAATCATCACCGCCGATCACGGCAATGATCCCACCCATACAGGCACGGATCATACCCGAGAAGATGTTCCTCTTTTAGTCTATGGGAAGGAAGTACTGTCCAAAGACTTAGGTAAAATGCGATCATTTGCGACCATTGGCTCTACCATTGCCGAAAATTTCAATGTACTTCCATCGCCCCATGGTCAAAGTTTTTTAGGTAAATTGATAAAATAAAACACCGTTCAATTAAACGGTGTTTTTTTTGATTAAAATTTTTCTTTTTTGAAGGTACGATTCAAGGCTTTATACGATTGATCAATGGCCGGTTTTAGGAGACTCTCGATCTTTTCAACTTTCATCTGCATTTTTACCAATAAATCCATCCGGTCACGATTCGCATCACTTTGCATTCTCTTAAGATCTATAATCCACTCATCTTCTTTAGAATCGATTTCTCTTAAAACAACATCTAAACTTTTTTCCAAGACTTTAATCGCTTTTTCTTTGGATTGATCGAGGGTTTTTATAGCGGCTGAATCGATTTCAGTTTCTTGGGCAAGGACATCATCGAGACTTTCGATTAATTCGTGTGAGGCTTTGGTTTCTTGTTGGAACGCTTTTTCAATGACTTTTATATCATCCTCTGCATCTTCGTCGACCTTTTGAACCGATTCTTGATAAACATCATTTAATTCAGTTTCTTGACGAAGCAGAAGTCCCAATTCATTGGAAGACGTACCTTCTTTTTCTAAATCCAAAAGACGTTCTTGCGTGTCTTGAAGTCGGCGACTTGGGGCTTTAAGTTTTTCATTTAAGAAACCTTCAGCTGATTGAAGCATTTCTTCAAGTCTTCTTGAAGCCTGATCATCAACTTTTTCTTCATGATAAGGAAGAAGGGCTGGTTCCGCCATCATTTGTTCAACATTAGCAAGCCGTTCCATACTTTCAGCTTTTAAGGCTTCAAAGGATTCAATGTCTTTTTCATGTAAACGAATGGCATCCTCTTTCGTATTTTCAGCATGCTCTTTCGCTTTAGCAATTTGTTCACGGTAGCGTCTGATATTAGCATCAGTTGCTACTTTTTCTTCAAAGAATTCCCTTTTTTCTTCAATGTAAACTTCTAAATCAAGTTCCTCTTGAATCACATTTTTGAGCATCGAAGAATGTTGGAATAGTTTTTTCTTTTGTTCAATACTTTGCTTTTTAGATTGGTAATCGAGTTCAATTTCTTGACGAGCTTTTTCAAACATTTTTTCATGATGTCCGAGCGTTTCTTCGGTGTACGAAAGTTCTTGCTGTAAAGTATATTCAATGTGTTCTAAACGGGCGGCAAGTTCAGCATCCGCAAACCGGATTTGTTGATCAGCGAAATTAACTTGACGCTTAACGGTGGCTTGAACCATCGCTTTATTGACTTGAACGCCTGCATCAATTCGTTCGGTTTGAACTTTATTGATGGCGCGTTCGTGGTCATACACGGATTGGGCTTTTAAAACTTGAATATCGTATTCTTTTTCAGCGAGTTTAATATCAGATTCATCTTGGAATAACTGGAATTTCAAGGCTTGAATTTCATCAAGTTTAGTAATTTTAGTCCGGTTAATCAGGCGGAAACGTTGATCAGTAATCTTCGTTTGGGCAAACAGTTTTTGAATTTCTAAACGCTCTTTTTCAAGCTGGGCTTCCAATCGAACTTGAAGCTTCTTAAAATCATAACGACGTTCAGTCATTTTTTGAAGGGTATTGATTTCTAATCGCTGAACTACTTTTTTATATCGATCTAAAACGTCTGTTTTTGCGAGATGTTGTAAGGCGGTCTGACGATTAAGTTCGATAGTTTTTTTGCGGATGTTAACAAAAATAGTTGCCATAGAGCGCTCAAATGCAAATAAATCCAAAATATATTGTTCGAAGAATTGAATCGTTTGATGATGGGTTTCTTCAGAAAGTTCAAGCGCTGATATCCCAGTTCTTAATTTTAAACTGGCCCCATCAATAACGGCTTGAATCGAACGTTCAACTCTTTGCATTTTTATTTCATACGATTGCTCAAGGTGTTCGTTCCGTTTATTTCTTTTGGCTTTATTGAGATTTTGAGTTTGGGATTTGAATTGTTTTTCAACTTTTTTAGCGACTTTACCGACTGGGGTTTTAAAGTAAGCTTCCTGTGTTTCTTTAAAGCTTTTTTCTAAAGGGGCAAGAGCGTCCGCATCTTTGGTTTTAGTGATTTGTTTTTGTAAATCTTTTAAAACTTTTTCGAGGCGTTTGGATTCTGTTTTGTCGACATCACTGGGGAGTTCATTGAACAGTCGATCAAAATAATCTTTCTTTTCTTGAGCATGCGTCTCATCCATTTGTTGGAGTTCATCGACGAGCGCTTCATCTAGGGCGATGGATTGATCATCCATCTGCGCTAGGTCTTGAACCGTGGTGGCTTCGATGTCTCTTAGAAGTTCATCGAGTTCACTGGTATCAAAACTTTGAAGGTGATTTTCTAATAAACGCTCAAGGCTATTTTTAAAGGCCGAAATTAGAGGTTTTAAAGGCGCGGTAACCGCGTTGATATCGTCTTGAACAATGGGTAGACTATCACTAACATCTTGAGCAGTTAATAAACTACCTTTAATATCTTGGTGGGCAGTTTGCTTGAGATGCTTATAAAAGACATCCACCGGCTTTTGAAAGTCTTTAATCCGGTTCGGTAAATAGATCTTAACATTAGCAAGAATGGAGTCGGCTAAATCACTTAAATGTTTTCTAAAGGGTTCAGCAAAATGATCTTTTACATCTTTGAGTCTTAGTTCAGCAATCGCCGCAAAATAATCCTTTTTGGATTCTTTTAAAAGGCCAAGGCGCTTTTCTTGGACGACATCATCTTGGGCTCTGATGTTTTTACGAATCCTTTTGATTTCTGCATTAAGGACTTTTAATTTAGCGGCGGTATCTTCCACCCGCTCAAAATGTGCATTTTTAATTTTTTCATTGGCTTTGAGGATTTCTTCAATCAAGGCTTTTAGGAGCGCTTGTTCTTGTTTGAGGTCTTGATCGATTAAGATGGTAAGTTCTTGATTGATTTTATCTTGCTTTGCTAATAAATTACTCATCGGTCACTCCTCCTTAAAGACTGGCTTTAAAAGCTTCTTTTTTATTTTTAATCCAGATATCAATATTATCCAAGTGCCCATCAAATTGCGAAGCGGCGTCTTTAATTGCGACGGTTTCTTCAAAGTTTAATTGAAGGATAACATGGACTTGAGTGATGGCTTGTTTCATCTGGTTAAGAATGTTTTCACGTTCAGAGAAAATATATTTCTGTAGACGATTGAGCTTCTCATTTAACATTTGAGCACGGTTTTGATAATCGAAGTAGAGGCTGTCATATTGACGTTCAACTTTTTCTTTCGCCGTTTCAAGTTGTATCTCACGAGAACTGATTTCTTTTTGGATGTCATCTAAGGTGAGGTTAAGTTTACTTTCAACGTCAATCATCTTACGTTCTTTAACGCGCTCGATTTCAGCCAGACGATCTTCTCTAGTTTGGGTTTTTTCTTGAGTTTTCGCCAGGGCATCGATCCGTGCGGTTTCGAGAATTTTTTTATAGTGATTCAGTTGAACTTTTTGAGCTTCCTGGATGCGGTCAAATGTTTTTTCCGCATAGGATCTTTTTTCTTCAATACGTTCTTTATCACTTTGGATTTCATTCACTTCGGCATCAACGGAGAGTTGGTATTGATAATCAACATTATCAACTTGCTGACTGAAATCATGGTCTAAAGATTGAACCTCAGATTTAAAGCGATCGATTTTTCTTTGTCGTTCAAGATCAAGTTCTTGGAGAGCTTGCTCACTTTGTTTAAGTTCGTTTTCAAGCCCTTCTAGGTGGCTTGATTCCTCTGCACTCAATTGAAGAAGTGGCGCTGATTTAATCGCGTCAATATCTCCTTTTATGGTGATAATTTGGTCTTCAACAAGGCTTCGTTTTGCTTTAAAGTCTTGACCAATTTTAACCAGAGCGCTATTTAAGCCCTCATTGACTTCACCCATAAATATTTCATCTTGCTCTTTAATGTAGTTAAATAAAGATTCAATTTCTTGAAGGGTCAATTCCGTTTGTTCTTCTAAGACGGCTAAAAGCTTACGGTACAAGTTCTTAAGTCCTTGAGCCAAGTCATAATTTTTGGAAAATTCTTTTTTCTTGATTTGTTGATCAATTTGCTCAAATATACTTAAAAGGGATTGCTCGGCTGCTTTGTTATAAGTGTTTAAATTATTTAAATACTTGCGTTCACCATCTTGGTGCGTATCAAGTTCTTGACCTTGTCTTTTCATGGTTAAATCAGAACGCTTAATTTTTCCGATTTCTAAATCAGAGAAATATTCCCGGGTCCACTTTAAGGTTTCATAATAGATGTCAATGGTTGCTAACATATCATCTTTAAATTTTAATGAAACGATTTCTAGAATCTTTTCAACGGGAGGATTAGGTTTGTTGATGGCTTCTTCAAATCGAGCAAATGTTTTTAAACGAGCTTGATAAGGCGCATTGATCGATTTTAAGCGTTTTGAAATAACCTTATCAAATTCCGTAAGACGGTTTGAAGGTACGCTGATTTCATCTTCATAGACTTTTTCGAGGGTCCGAATTTCGTTCTCCTCGGCCAAGTCGATTCGTTTCAATTCAAGTTCTAATTCATCGATTTGTTTTTTAAGGCTCAATATTTTCGCGTTACGTTTTGAGCTGTATGAAATTTCAAGTTCGTTTAAATAAAGATGTTTGGTTTCTTTATTTCTTTGATGGAGGTTTTTAGCGTCATTCACTGCAATCGAGTGTTGATCGAGTTCTGTGTTTTGGTTGAGTTTGAGCTCATATAAGGCATACGCTTTTTTCTTTTCAACGTCAAAGCGTTTAACAGCATAGGTTTCTTTAATGTCAGCTAGACGATATTTTTTCTTGTCTTCAAGGCCCTCAGCTTCTACCGTGTAAAACGCATTTTTGAGTTGAAAATCATTCTTGGCTTTTGCGATGACATTTTTTAGTTCAAGGTCCTTAACAGCAAAATCCGCTTTGGCTTGAGCCAATGCGTTCTTTTCTTGAAGTTTGTATTCCTTAATCAAATGATCATTCTTATTTTTTTCAAATAGGTAGGATTGATCAGCATTAAGACTGTCATATTCATATTGTTTTTTAGCCGTTTCAACTTCCACATCTAGCTGAGCCGCCCGGCGGGTAATGTGCACTTGTTCGTTTTCAAACGCCAAGGCTTTTTCTTCCGCAAAACTGTCAAAGAAGGCTTGAATTTCATCTAGTTCATTGTAGTATTCTTGGGCTTCTTTGTAGGTTTTTAGAAGGGTTTGATGCCATTTCTTTTGAGCGTTAAGCAGCGGTTCACTTAAAGCATCTAGACTATTAATTAAGGCTGAAATATTGTGACCTAAGAAGAGGCCATCTAAGGGGCCGTCAAATTGGTCGAACGCAGAAACGTGATTAAATAGGCCCTCACTGGCTTGAATGAATTCAGTAAATTCATGTCCATAGGCGGTGAGTAAAGCCTGAAGTTCTTTACTGGAAGAGCGACTGGTCTCAAGACTTTCTTTAAGAATTTTATCTGCCCAATCGGTCATGTTCGTATAGATTTGAGTTAAGGTGTGGTTTTTTGCTGAAGCAATGGATTGTAATTCAGAATAAACCGTTTGTAAGGCATCATTCGTGATGCTTGCTTCATACTGATTTACTAAATCAAAATCATCAGTTTTTTGAGACTCAATGGTATCAAATATTTTTTTTCTTAACGCTCTAAAACTGCTTTGCGTTTTTTTGATGTCATCATCGTTTTTAACAAATGTAGCGTCGAATTTTTTTAAGGTTCTTGTGATAAAGGCTTTACCCTTAGATTGAAGGAGACCTAAATCTTTTTGATAAGAGGCTAAGGTATCAGCCAGTTCTTTTTGATTTACACCATTTGATTTTAAAAGGGCTTTTTTAACATCCGTTTGTTTGGCTTCAAGGGCTTTTAAGCCTTTTTTAAGACGGACAACTTCTTTTTTATAGGCCGTAATGTCATCTGCACTTCCGTTTTGTAAACGGTTTAAATAATAGCTAAACGAATTTTCAAATGATGAACGGGCGTCTTCAAATATTTCTGTAGTCACGGTTTTAACGCGTTCAAGTTTAGCTTTGGATTCTTGATACTCTTTCTCAATCGCTTTGGCCACGCGTTCTCTTTCTTTTTGGACCTCTTTAAGTTCTTTTTCTTTATTACCCAACTTGGCATCAAAAGCGGCTTTAATGGTTTTTTCTTGTTCGGCCCAACGCGCTTTAAGCGCTTTGAGATCGTCTTGGTATTTACCATTGGTTTGAATCGCATCTTGAGTCAGTGTTTTTGAGTCTTTCGAAAAGGACTGATCAATATGCTTTAATTGATCGATATGATTCTTTTCTTCATTCGCAAAAAGCTTATCAATGCTTAAGAGTCTATTTTGATAGGCCTTATTAAGCTTTTGAACATCCTCTTGAAGCGCATACACCTTTTTTTGATAAGACTTTTCAGCCTCTTGAATTTGCTTTTGATATTGAGTAAATAATTGAATATTTTCCGCGTTCATCGGTTTCCTCCATGAAATAATATTTCGTGGCTTTTCATTGGTTAATTCTATCATATATATTAACCATAAACAATAATTCCTTGGTTGAATTAAATGCTTTTCAACTCGATTTCATTTCAGTGTATAATAACGTTTAAGGAGACTTCATGAGCGATCGAATTTTAACTGGAGATAGACTTCAAATTGATGAAGAACCGATCTCTTTAAGACCTCAATTTTTAGATGAATTTATTGGCCAGGAAGATATCAAAGAGATGCTTCATATCTTTATTCAAGCCGCGAGAAAACGTCAAGAAAGCCTTGACCATGTTTTGTTTTATGGTCCTCCTGGGCTTGGTAAAACCACCTTGGCAAATATTTTGGCGCTCGAAATGGGGGTCAACATTAAAATCGCTTCGGGACCTTCCATCGAAAAAAGTGGAGACCTTGCTGTCTTATTAACCGCTTTGAATCCTGGCGACATTTTATTCATCGATGAAATCCACCGCCTTCCTAAAATTGTTGAAGAAGTCCTGTATCCTGCCATGGAAGATTTTGCCCTTGATTTAATCGTTGGAAAAGAAGAGACCTCTCGGGCCATTCGTGTTGATTTACCACCTTTCACTCTAGTCGGTGCGACGACTCGATTTGGGGATTTAACTGCGCCCTTAAGAGACCGTTTTGGAGTGGTCCATAAGTTAAGTTTTTATGATGTTGAAAGTCTTGAAAAAATTGCCAGACGGACCGCGAAATTATTCGAATCTTCGATCGATGAAAAAAGCATTCAAGAAATCGGTTTACGTTCAAGAGGCACCCCGAGAATTGTTAACCGTTTGTTTAGACGAATTAGAGATTTTGCCGATGTCTTGAATCAAGGGGTTATTGACCACGCGATTACAGTCAAAGCCCTCACTAAACTTGGGATTGATCCGGAGGGACTTGATGCAAAGGATTACCAGTATTTAGACGCCCTAATAAATCAACACAAAGGTGGTCCTGTGGGCATTGAAAATTTAGCCTCTGGATTATCAGAAGACGTCACTACGTTAGAAGATGTTTATGAGCCCTATCTCTTGAAAATGGGTTATATTGCCCGGACTTCAAGAGGTCGTGTAGCCACCGAAAAAGCGTACAAGCATCTCAATAAGCCTTATCAAGCTGGACTTTTCGAATGAAAACATCGGATTTTAATTACCATTTACCTCCTGAGCTCATTGCCCAAAACCCCCTGGAAAATCGCTTAGGATCAAGACTGTTAAAAGTTTCAAAACACTCAAATGAATTGGAAGATCGTCAATTTGTCGATCTTCCCTCTTTTTTAAAAAAAGGCGACGTTTTGGTGCTGAATGATTCCGCCGTCGTTCCCGCTCGCTTATTGGGAGTTAAGACTGATACGAGCGCGGTGATTGAAGTCTTATTGTTGAAGCCCTTGGGTTTAAAAACATATGAGACGTTGGTTAAAAAAGCCCGGAAAATTAATGTGGGGTCCAAAATCAACATCGGAGAAGGTCAACTCATCCTGACCTGTACGAAAGCCTTAGACGAAGGGATTCGTCACTTTTCTATGGAATATGAAGGTGATTTTTATCACCTGTTAGATCGCCTGGGTGAAATGCCTTTACCGCCTTATATCCATCAAAAACTCGATGATCAAGACCGTTATCAAACCGTGTATGCAAAACACAAAGGCAGTAGTGCCGCTCCCACCGCCGGGCTTCATTTCACGATGCCTTTTTTAGAACAACTAATGGCACAAGGCATTATCGTAACTGCGATTACCTTACATGTGGGTCTTGGAACATTTAGACCGGTCAAAGTCGAGGATGTCCATGCTCACAAGATGCATGAAGAGACTTACTTTATTTCAGATGAAACAGCCGACATCCTGAATCAAGCCAAACAAGAAAAAAGGCGCATCATTGCCGTGGGAACCACGGTGATGCGCACCTTAGAAACAGAAATGACCAAACAAGATCAATTTAAAAAGACGGAAGATATCTCTGAACTTTTCATTTTTCCGGGCTTTCAATTTAAAGCGGTAGATGGTTTGATTACCAACTTCCATCTTCCGCAATCCACTTTATTGATGTTAGTGAGTGCGTTTGCCTCCAAAGACATTATCTTTAATGCCTATCATCATGCCATTAAGAAGAAATATCGATTCTTTTCTTTTGGCGATGCAATGATTATTTTATAGCCTCTTTGGAGGCTTTTTTTATGCCATTTGTTGGTTTTCTTTTAAAGAACCTAATAATTCATTGACGGCTTTAGACTTCAAGAAAAGCATGAAAGGTAAGAAGCCCACGACCGTTAATATAATCAGCACGATTCTCACTGACGTGATTTCAAGGAGTAATCCGGTTAAGAAGATAGCCACGGGAATCAGTCCTTGGGCGATGGTACTCACCAAGCCTAAGACACGACCTCTAACGGAGGGTTCAATGGCTTTAGTCAGTCCCGTATTAAAAGGAATGTTAATCCACATATTGACCCAGCCAAACACAAAGAGAATCGCTAAAAATAAAGGGAAGAAGAGCGAATAAGAAAGCCAATTTTCTGCCCCCATCACCAGCCATAAATGATGTACCAAAAGGATGAAAAAGGTGGCTAAAATTCCGCCTTTCATCGCTTGTTTAATAGAAATATTTTTTGATAAAACTCCCACCGATACACCCCCGATTAAAGTGCCAATCGAAAGGGCAGCAGACGCTAAAGATAAGTCAAAAGGCGGCCGGTTTAAAACAATATTAAAAACATAGGGATAGATATTGGAAAAAACAGGGGCAATGCTGAAATTTAAAAGGATGATCAAAATCAACATCTCTTTTAACCCGGTGGTTTGAAGAAGATATTTTAATCCAAAACTTAACTCATTGAGATATGATTTAAAGTCAGATTTAGTGTCTGGTTTTTGGTGATTCAAGCGAATGAAAAGTTCAGAAATAGCACTGAGAATAAAGGCCACCCCGGTCAAAACAAAGATCCCCACAATCCCGAGTAAAGCATAAGTAAAACCCGCAAGTAAGACGCCGGTGAGTTGTTGAATGGAATTCACAAAACTATTCAGACTCATCGCTTCTCTTAAGTGTTCATCCCCCACAATCTCAGGAATGATGGCCATCGCGGCAGGACTAAAAAATGCATGGGCGATGGCCATAATAACCGCGTTTAAATAAAGGACGGCAATGATGATATTCAAATCATTAAACTGATAAATAAGTATCCCAGCTATGAGGATAAAGATGCCTCTAACTAAATCGGTAGCAAACAAGATACGACCCTTGTGCCACCGATCGGCATAAACACTTAAAAAAGGAACGAGCAGGGTTTGAATCAACCCATTGATGGCAATAAACAAGCCTGCTTGAAAAGGGGATTCAGTCAATGTCAAAATATACCATCCAATCGCAAATCCAAAAAAAGATTGGCCGATTTGACTGACTAAGTTGCCCATAAAGAGTAATTGAAAATTACGATTCTTTAGTACGTTTTTCATTATTCGATGGTGATTTTGACGACATCTCCGTCACTGGTTTCAATATTAACGAGCTCACCTATCACGCCATCATCGATCATTTGCATAATGAGATCCCAATCCACATCAATGTTCATCTTTTCCATTTTGGCATGAGAAAGCAGAAGTCCTTGCTTTTGAGAACGCATTGCTATTTTCGCAAATTCTAATGGAATTTGGACATTCACTTTGTCCCCATCACTGCTAATGATATGAATTTTAAACATTTGAGAAGACCGCTTATAAGGCTTTACTTGCGTCATCTCTTCGGAGGTTTCAACGGCTTTTAATAATTGTGCTGCCTCTTGTGGAGATAATTTACCGTTTTCAACCATTTCTAATATTTTCATTTTTTCGTTCATTTCAAAGGCCTCCTAATTTTTTTAATGCATCTTCTTTAGATATTTCTTTACGGGCGAGTTTTTCTAAGATTTGTTCTTTGGTTAAGACTTCTTTTTGTTCATCATCGAAAGGGGTATAACCTAAAGCTAAGATAATTTCATCCAATGTCTTTTTGACGGTTGGATAAGAGATATTAAGATCTTTTTCAAGCCGTTTTATATTGCCTTGATTCTTGATGAACATCTCCACAAAATAAAGTTGATTTTTAGCAAGATAATTAAACTTCGATAGTTCAAAATCCCCTTTGATTTCTGTCTTGCAACTGGGGCAAGAAAGAGTGGTAACTTTTAAATGGGTGTCACAAATGGGGCAGTGGCCAATCACATGTTTATGCATAAATCCTCCTTAATAGATTTGTATGTAGACCTGAGCATCTGAAGACTCAATTTCAATCTTAATGCCTGAGGCTCCCTGAATTAAATCGTCCACGAGAAGTCGGTCCGCATCGTTGAGATTTTTCTTGACGAAAAAGTAAACCAGTCTGAGCGGAAGTGGCATCAAGAAAAGAAGATCTAAAAGCCACTGAACTTTTTTCTCATTCTGAATGACTTTCAACTTCACAAAGCGCGCTGGTTTTGCATATGGACTTAGTAATGTGTACGCTTTTAACGTAGAGACTTCGTTCTTTTGAAGTTGAGTCAGGGTATTTAAGGTCTTCTTAGATGTTCTCATAGTCATATCATATCACCAATATTAATAAAATCAATATAATTGTTGTGTAAATCAGATGTAATAAATTTTAGCTTTTTGATTGGTTTACCAG
>JAGYII010000010.1 GCA_018402725.1 Candidatus Izemoplasma sp.
AAACCATGACGGAATCGCCAAAAAGTCCTCCGGTTCAACCTCTGTTTTTTAATCAAAAAAATCACCTATTAAAAATCATTAAGGCGTACTCTTTAAAAGAGTTAGAAGCCCTATATAATGTCTCTCAGCCGATCGCCCTTGAAAATAAGAAACGGTTTGAAGACTTTCAAGAAAAGCATGAAGCCTATCATGCCTATACGGGGTACATGTTTAAAATGATGGCTAAAGAGACGCTGCCTTTAGAGGCTGAAACGTATCTTAGAAATCATTTACTGATTGTCAGTGGACTTTATGGTCTGGTGAGGATGAAAGACACGATTGGGCTTTACCGGTTACCGATGGGGGTAAGCCTAGAAAAACCCTTGGCTCAATATTGGAAAAAAGAACTCACTCACGCTCTTCAAGGGGAATGGGTGGTGGATTTACTCTCCCAAGAATACCGGGACGCCTTTAACGTCGATGAATTAAACCTAACCACAATTGATTTTGTTCAGTTTAAAAATAAAAAACCATCGCGGCCAGCGATGGTCTTAAAAAAATGTCGGGGTCTCATGGTTAAGGCTATGGCTCTAAATAACATCCAAACAAAAGAGGCTTTAAAAACGCTTGTGATCGATGGATTCACCTACGATGAAGCGGCATCCCATGATTCACTTATGGTTTTTCAAAAGGACGTTTGAGGCGTCCTTTTTTAATGGCCAATGAACTCTCTTAAGATTGAGTTTTCTGGGACATTTACAGGGTCGATCGGAATAAAGTATTTTAAATATTTAAGGAGTCGGTTGACGGTCATAAAGTGAGGATTGGTTCGTTCAATCGGGGTGAGTAACGCCTCAATTTCAGCTTTGAGGACACCCATTTCATAATGAAGCGCGCTATTAAATACGATGTCCGCATCTTCGATAAAGGGATAGATCCATTTAAATTCACCGCGCCGGACGGAGGGCCACATTTTTAACGTATCTTCAACACTCGACCCCCGCGTTGCGGCGTCTCTGACGAGGCGTCTTAAGAGTCTTAAACTGGTCAGTCTAAATGGGTTGTGTTCATCAAGTCTGAGTTGAAGATGCGGAGAAATAAAAATCTTTAAAATCTGATGTTCATCCATCTCTTCTAAGAGGCGTGGATTTAAGGCATGAATCCCTTCAATCAACACTTTTTCATCCGGTTTTAAGCGTAAAGGGGTCGACCCTGTCCGCTGACCTAGATTAAAATCGAAGTGGGGAAGTTCAATGGTTTTCCCTTGAATTAGAGCTTGCATATCACTTTGAAGACGCTCTAGGTCAAGCGCTTCAACGTGCTCTAAATCGCGTTTTCCATCGATTAAGACTTGATCGTCACGGTTCTTATAATAATGATCGAGTGAAATCATCTGAGCGCTCAAATGATGGGCTTTAAGTGTCTCTAACAACCGGGTGGTAAACGTCGTCTTCCCGCTTGAAGAAGGTCCGGTGACCGCAATTAAACGGATTTCATTCCTTCTAGCGATGTGTTTTACGATGCCTTCAAGGGCCTCTGAGTGTTCTTTTTCAGTCCCCGCAATCAGCGATTTTAATCCGGGCCCTTGGCTATTTTCATTGATGGCTTTGACCGTAAACGCGCCGTGTTTAAGGG
The DNA here is from genome assembly GCA_018402725.1 of Candidatus Izemoplasma sp. Lineage (GTDB taxonomy): Bacteria > Bacillota_I > Bacilli_A > Izemoplasmatales > Izemoplasmataceae > JAGYII01. The sequence goes on from JAGYII010000010.1 coordinate 1,615, forward strand.
CGGTCCGGTTCGCTTCTTTAAGCATTTCTTTAAAGACGGGTTCATCTTTAAAAGGCGGAATGTCTCCGTGAAGGTCGGACCGGGGCATCTCAAGTAAGAAGCCCGGGGAATAAGCTCTAAGGCGGTACTTATACAAATACCCAGTCGAAGGAACCATGTGAGAATACATGTAGTTATAATACCCATCACATTCATACATGTGGACATCGCCATCCGGTCTTAGGGTGATGGCTTCAATTTTATCAGCGTGTTTAAGCGGGTCTAGTTTTTGAATGGCTTCTTTTTTAGATAAAGTAAGGCGCGTGATGGGAAGGTCTAATTCAATCAACTGTTTCATCATTAAATTTAAATCACTCAAGACGGCTTTAATCGATAAAAGCGCCGGCCCTTTGATAAACTCGACATAAACCGATTTAGAGACACTAAAGAAAAAACGGAAGGTCGCGTCTTGATAGGTGCGCTCCATCGCCATCGCCAAAAGATACATGAGACTCGCTTCATAGGTAAAAGTAGCCTCATCATCGGTGAGGTCTAAAAACCGAATATGAGCGTCTTTATCCACCGTTTGAAAAAGCTCATAATGACGGTCATTGACGGCCGCTAAAAAATATTGATGGGCCGGATCATCGATTAGGTCTTTGAGACAAACCGGATTTTGAAAGCTTTTTTCTTGGTCGTTCCAACGCAATGTAAACATCTTTACTCCTTGGGCTTAAATTGTAACACACCTAAAGCCAAAAAGAACGTTTATAGAGGGTTTTAAGGGGTTCTTTTTAGGGTTTGCAATTAGGGTAATCTGTGATAAAATGATGAAGCTTCACGCCGCTTTAGCTCCAATCGGTAGAGCAGTTCCATGGTAAGGAAAAGGTTGCTGGTTCGAATCCAGCAAGCGGCACCATTTTAAACTCCCCCTCGGAGTTTTTTTTATGGACCTACGGTGTGATACAATACTCGTATCTTATTTTAGAGGTCATTATGGGTCAAAAAATCATCTTAACAGGGGCCACCAGTGGGATTGGAAAAGCCTTAGCCTTAGCTTTAGTGAAAGAAGGCCATGTGGTCTATGCGACGGGGCGCTCCTCAGCTAAATTAGCGGCTTTAAAAGAAGAGGCTCGCAGTGAAAAACTGATTCCAGTTCTGATGGATTTTTCTTCATTTGAATCGATTGACCTCGCCTTGAAAAAACTCTTAACGTCGAGTTTTCAAGTCGATATTTTAATTAATAATGCCGCCGCAACATCCGCTAAAAAAATTATCACCGAAGATGGTTTTGAGATGCAGCTTCAAGTCAATCATTTCGTCCCGGTGTATTTGACGATGAAACTCCTCCCTTATTTAGAAGCGTCTAAAGGTTTTGTCATCACCACCGCCTCAAACGCTCACAAACGGACCACCTTTAATCCCCGGGCGATGGAAGATAAAACGATGTACCGGATCTTTAAACGCTATCAAGAAACGAAACTCTATAATCTAATGATGACCCGTTATTTCAAACGAGTTTATCAAGCTTCTCCGGTCGACTTTTATGCCGTTCATCCGGGTTTAGTCAAAACCGATTTAGGGTCTAAAAATGCTTCTAAACTGGTGGACATTGCCTGGAAGTTATTTAACCGAAGAGGGATGGACCCAGAAGGACCGATTCCAACCTATTTAAAAATCATCCAAGAACGTCCGCAAGACGGGACCTATTACGCCTATGAAAAGATAGAACCTTATTTACCGGTAGTCGATGATGAATCTAAACAAGAACGCTTAATGAACCATGCGTTTGATGCCTTAAAATTGGAGAAACCTCATGCGTAAAGTGGCTCAAGGCTTATATTTATTTTTAGTGGCTTACGGCCTTATTTATACCTTATTTATTGGAGTCCCGACGACCTTTTTAGCCCAAGTCTTTGCCCAAGAAGCCGATGGTCTTGCGTTCATGGTCTTTAACTTTTTAGGACTAATTCCAGCCGCTTTTTTAATGTATTTTCTTCGGTACTATCAACTCAAGTGGTTTCACTTCATGATCTTATTATTTAGTTTTGTTTTTGGCGGCTTTAGCTTAGGGCTGATCTTTTTCTTTTTCCCTGAAGAAAGAGCCGTTGAAAAACCGAACCGGCTCGCCGCTGGGATTGGATTGGCCATCAGTGTTTTTACCTTGAGTCTAGGATTTACGGGTTCATTCGCTGAATTCGGTCGCTTATTTATCGAAGACTCCTTTGTGCATATTATGACGATTGATTTTATCGTGCTCTTTGGCATTGCTTTAACGCTGCCTAAATTTAAACGTTCGATTTGGCAAGCCACGTTTATGATTGGGATGTTTTATCAATTGATGGATCCCCCGGCTTTAAAATGAAATTAATTGCAAACACCGCATTTGGACTTGAAAAAATCACCGCCACTGAACTTGAAAAACTAAACCTCACCCCCGGTGCGATTGACCGGGGGTATATCCCTTTTGAGGGGTCTTTTGAGGATGTTTATAGAACGAATCTCTATTTAAGAACCGCAGAACATGTCTATATTGAACTCGCCCATGAAAAAATCACCGATTTTGATGCCTTTTTTGATTTAGTGCATGCGATTCCTTTTGAAGATTATTTAAAGACGGATGGTTTTTTTCACGTCAACGCAAAAACCCATCAATCCGTCTTAATGGCCGAGCGTTCCTTACAATCGCTGGCTAAAAAAGCCCTTCTCAAACGGTTGACTTTAAAAACAAACGAAACAACCTTTATAGAAAATGGTCCTAAATATAAAATCTTGATCGATATGTACCAAGACCACGTAAGAATCCTCCTTGATACGTCTGGGGACGCCCTTCATCAACGGAAGTACCGCTTAAAAGCCGGCGATGCGCCTTTAAAAGAAACCTTAGCCGCCGCGATGGTGCTTTTATCAAGGTATCAAGGTGAAGCCCCGGTGGTGGATCCGTTTTGTGGATCGGGGACCCTCCTGATTGAAGCGGCGATGATTGCCTTAAATATACCCCCGGGTTTGATGCGAAGCTTTTCATTCAGTGATTTTAAAAACTTTGATAAAGAGGCCTTTCAAACCGTTAAAAAAGCCTGTTATCAAGCAATCAAGCAAGTCGAGATTCCGATGTTAATCGGTTCTGATGTTGACCCCAAAATCATTGAAGTCGCCAAAGCCAATGCGATTGAAGCCGGGGTCGATGAAGTCATCACCTTTGAAGTCGAGCGTTTTGAACTTAAAAAACCCTTGAAAGAGTTTCATTACTTTTTTACCAATCCGCCCTATGATGAACGCTTGATGACGATGAAAGATATCATTCCTTTATATCAGTCGATCGGTCGTAATCTATCCTTATACCCCAATAAAGATAGTTTCATCTTACCTCCGTGAGCGGTTTAGAAAAGTTATTTAACGTTAAAGCCGATAAAACGCGGGTCTTATTTAACGGCCCCATCAAGACCCGTTTGTATCAATTTTTTGGAAAAAAATAAAAACTTATGACACTTTGACATATTTTAAAAAAATTATGTTAAACTTGACACGGTGAAAATATGTCGACTGACAAAAAGAAGAGTGCTCTCATTCTTCATGATAAAAACATTTATAAAGGGTTAATCATTTTATCACTGCCCTTGATGGTGAATAACTTACTTAGAACACTCCATGATATTGTGGATATGTTTTTTGTTGCGAGGATTGAAGGCTTAGCCACTGAATCCGTCTCAGCGATCCAACTATCCTTTCCAGTGATGTTTACTTTTGTGGCCTTAGGCATTGGCTTATCGGTGGCCGGTACGGCCTTAATTAGTCAGTTGATTGGAGCCAAAAAAGAAGACCTCGCCGTCCATTATGCGGGTCAACTTTTCTGGGTGGCGATCTTAACAAGCTTTGTCTTCTTAGCCTTAGCTTATGTATTAGCCCCCTGGATTGTTTCATCGATGGGTGCGACAGGATATGTGTTTGATGCGACCGTCCAGTACATAAGGATTCGGTCATTTGAACTCCCATATGCCTTTTTATTCTTCGCGCTCTTGGCGACCCGTCAAGCCTCCGGAGATACCTTGAGTCCGGTTTATATTGGGGGCACGGCGATTATCTTGAATATTATTTTTTCACCGATTTTGATTCAAAACTTTAACTTAGGCGTTGCCGGAGCGGCTTACGCAACGATTCTTGCAAACTTTTTAATGTTTCCCTTTTTGATTCATCGGTTCTTTTTTGCGAAAACCGGGATTCGTTTAGAGTTAAAAGCCTTAAAACCCGATTTTCCGGTGATGAAAGAAATCATCCAAGTCGCGATCCCAGCGTCGGTCGGGCAATCTTTAACCGCGGTTGGCTTTGGGGTGATGAACGGGATTATCTACGGATTTGGGATTGCGACCGTAGCGGCCTTTGGGATTGGAAACCGCTTAACCTCCTTAGTCTTACTCCCGGTCTTAGCGATGGGGTCTGTGATTAGTGCGTTTGTCGGTCAAAACATCGGGGCCCTTAATCAAGACCGGGCCCGGGAAGTATTTAGAAAATCATTGGTTTTAACCACAGGGATTTTATTAGTTGGATCCTTAATGATGTTGCCATTTCGGGAAGTCATCATTCGTTTATTCATTGAAGATGATCCTTTATCTTTAGCCTTAGCGGTGGAGTACTTATTTTTTATTTTAATTGGAATCCCTTTAATGGGTGTCTTTCAAACTTTCTTAGGGACCTTTAACGGAACCGGTTATACCAAATATACCTTTTACATGGCTGTCATCCGGTTATGGGGCGTCCGGATTCCGCTCACCCTCTTTTTCCGGGAATTCACCACGCTCGGTTCATCAGGGGTCTGGTATTCAATCCTCATTTCCAACTTTGTGATGGTGGGCGTTGGAATGGTCTTTTACCGGCTGATTTCCTTTGAACCTCGGGTCAAGAAAGCTAAAATTATCCCGGTCGCATTAATGACTGAAAAACCCGTATTAGACGCTTAAAGCGTCTTTTTTTTTGCATAAAAAAAGCGGAGGGTTACTCCGCTGTAAATAAGCCATGTTTTAAGACGTGCATGATGGTATCAACGACCGCATCAATCTTACTCTCTGATTCCCCTAAATCTAAGATGATTTTTAAGCCCATAAAGTTAGTGATTCCCATCAAGATATAAGCGACAATCTCTAGGTCAAGATTCGCCATTTCATGGGCTTCTTTAGCCGGGGTTAAGCCTTTTATATATCGTTTCGCAAAGGCATCATAATAAGCTTGAAATAACGAACGATCAATGTATAAACTCTCCCAAATAATTTGATACATGTGAGGGTTTTTAATCGCATATTCTAAAAAAGCACGAATCCCCGCTTTTTCTTGATCGACCCGTTTTAAGGAAGGATCAATTTTAGACGCGATTTCTTTCCGGATATCATGAGAAAGTTCATTTAAAAGATGACGGTATAAAGACATCTTACTCGGGAAATAAAGATAAAACGTCCCTGCCGCGACGCCGGCTTTTTGGGTGATATCGGCCACCGTCGTCCCATGATAGCCTTTTTCAAAGAAGCAAGCCTCGGACGCTTTTAGTAAAAGATTAAAGGTGGTCGTTCCATTTCGGGTGGTGGGAATTTTTATGGATTCGTCCATCGTGACTCCTTAGACAATTGACAATGTAAGCGTTTTATGTTAGTATATGAATAAGCATTCATGTTATGAATAACTATTCATATTATAATAGCCTTGAGAAACTAATGCAAGTATACCTCAACCCTTCCTCATTCTCCAAACATTAAGGTATACTTAAAGGAGAAACGTTTAATGCAAAAAGTCTACGTTTTAGGCGCAAAGAGAACCCCAATTGGAAGATTCTTAGGAAGTTTATCGAAGCTCCATCCTAAAGTTTATGCCGCTGAAGTCATTAAAACATTGATTCAAGAAACCAAGATTTCAATCCATGATATTAACGAAGTCATTGTTGGGAATGTCCTCCCCGCTGGACTTGGTCACGGGCTTGCTCGTCAGATCTCAATCACGGCCGGGATTCCTGATCATGTCCCCGCTTATGGGGTGAATATGGTGTGTGGGTCGGGGATGAAATCGGTGATGACAGCGTTTACGCAAATCGCCTCAGGTTCTAGTGACCTGATCATCGCTGGGGGCGCTGAATCGATGTCAAAAGCCCCTTATCTGATCGACGCTTCAGCCCGTCATGGGGTGAAAACCGGCGGCCCTTCGATGCGTGATCATCTTTTGGTCGATGGTTTGATGGATGCGTTTAATGATATCCATATGGGTATTACCGCAGAAAATATTGCTGATAAATATCAGATTTCAAGAGACGCCCAAGATGATTTTGCCTGGGCTTCTCAAGTTAAAGCGATTGAGGCGGTTGATAAAGGCCGCTTTGATGATGAAGTCGTCCCTATCTCTATTCCTTCCAAAAAAGGAACCCTACTCTTTAATAAAGATGAATATCCGAACCGGACGTCATCCCGAGAAAAACTCGCAACCTTAAGACCCGCCTTTAAAGAAGGGGGCTCGGTGACCGCAGGCAACAGTTCAGGGATTAATGATGGCGCCAGCTTTTTAGTCTTGGCATCAGAAGAGTACGTCTTAAAACACCACCTCACCCCGGTCATGGAAATCATCGGGATTGGGCAAGGGGCTTTAGATCCTAACTATATGGGACTGGGTCCAACGCCTGCGATTAAAAAAGCGTTAGCGTTTGCGAAGTATGACCTCAAAGATATCGATTTAATGGAACTTAACGAAGCCTTTGCGGCGCAAGCCCTAGGGGTTATCCATGAATTGTCAGAAACCTTTAACATCCCTCAAAAGACGCTATTAGAAAAAACCAACGTCAATGGCGGTGCCATTGCCCTTGGTCATCCCCTTGGGGCGTCTGGAAACCGGATTATCGTGACCTTGATTCACGAAATGATCAAACAAAATAAATCGCTCGGTCTGGCTTCTTTATGCATCGGTGGAGGCATGGGGACAGCGGTTATCGTGAGGAGACCTACATGAAATTAAAAGGAAAAAGAGCCCTCATTACCGGAGCCGCTCAAGGGTTAGGCCTCGCCATGGCTGAAGCGTTTATTTCTGAAGGTGCGCATGTCATCGGGGTCGACTTAAAAGCCTTTGACCATCCCACGATGGAAACATACGCCCTGGATGTCTCAAGCTTTAAAGACTGTGAAGCCTTTTTTGAAAGAATTAAAAAAGCAGGCCCAATTGATATTTTAGTCAATAACGCCGGTATCACCAAAGATGCGATGACGCATAAAATGACCGAACAAGACTGGGACCTCGTGATCGATGTCAATTTAAAAGGGGTCTTTAACTTAACCCGGCTCATCGGCCCAATGATGACTGAACATAACTTCGGCTCCATCATCAATATCTCAAGTGTAGTCGGTGAATACGGCAATATTGGCCAAGCCAATTATGCCGCCACTAAAGCCGGGGTCATGGGACTGACCAAAACCTGGGCCAAAGAATTCGCTAGAAAAGGTCAAAACGTCAGAGTCAATGCGATTGCTCCTGGGTATATCATGACTGATATTTTAAAAACAGTGCCCCAAGATCTATTAGATTCCTTTGCCCAAATGACGATGTTAAAACGCCTCGGTGAGCCGAAAGAAATCGCCTCAGCCGCGGTCTTTTTAGCGTCTGATGATGCCAGTTATATCACCGGTCAAATCCTCCATGTGAATGGTGGGATGCGTCTTTGAATCCAGTGATTGGAATTACCGGGATTGGGACGTATGTCCCTAAAACCGTGATGACTGCGGCCGCGATTGCGGAAAAAACCAAGGGCCGCTGGACGGAAGAAAACATCAAGCTTAAACTTGGAATCCAACAAATATACGTCCCTGGAAAAGAGGACGGAACTCAAGCGATGGCGGTTAAAGCCGCTTTAAAGGCGATTGAAGATGCGAATATTCAAGCCACAGACATCGATCTGATTTTATCGATTGGTGAAGAGTGGAAAGAATATCCCCTAACTACCTCATCTTTAGTGGTCCAAGGCGATATTGGGGCTGTGAATGCGTGGGGTATTGATTTACAAAACCGGTGTTCAACCGGCCTATCCGCTTTAAAAATTGCGAAAGACATGATGCTTTCAGATGATACCCTCAATACGGTCTTAATTGTGGGGGGCTACCGAAACGGTGACTTTGTGGATTTTACCGATCCTGAGATGTCGATGATGTATAACTTATCGGCGGCTGGGGGGGCGTTGGTCTTACAAAAAGGCGCTAAGAAAAATGCCTTATTAGGCTCCCACATTATTTCAGATGGGACCTTATCGCGCAGTGTCGGGGTGAAGTACGGCGGAATCAATGAACCGATCACTCTCAAAAACATGGAATACGCCTATCAGTCCTTACAACTCTTTGAAGCGGAGAAAATGAAAAACCGGCTCAATGAAGTATCGATGGATAACTGGATGAAATGCATTCACGAAGCCTTAAATAAATCCGGCCTATCCGAAGAAGATATTGATTTTTTAAATATCTTACATATAAAAAGATCGGGACACTTAGGGCTATTAGAGACCTTACATTTAAAAGAAGACCAATCCATTTATTTAGAAAACTACGGCCATATGGGCCAACTCGATCAAATTATTTCGATGGCTGAAGGATTAAAAACGGGCCGTTTAAAAGACGGCGATGTGATGGTCATGATTGCCGCGGGTGTGGGATATGTATGGGCTGCTTCCGTGGTGAAATGGGGACCGGTTGATGAGTGACTTACTAAGAATCTTATTTAATTCGATCCAAACCGGCAGTGTTTATGCCTTGGCCGCTTTAGGGATCGTCCTTATTTTTAGGACGTCTAAAACGACCAATTTTGCGCAAGGCATTATCGGAACCTTTAATGCATATGTCGCGGCCTCCTTATTCTTAAATCAAGGCGTTTCGATTTGGGTCGCCGCGTTAGCGGCCTTAGTCACCGCATTTTTAACCGGGGTCATCATTGACCGCTTAATCATGCGTTCAGCAAGAAAAGCCACCGGCATGACCAAACCGATTTTGACCTTAGGCATCATCATGGTCTTAGTGGGCTTGATACCGATTCTATCTGGGTCCAGTTTTAACCTTACCCAGTTTTATTCCCACCCGGCTCTTTAATTATCTCAGGGATTCAGCTTAGGTATAACACGCTCTTTGTGATTCTGTTGTCGACGCTTTTAATGGGTGGTTTATTTTGGTTTATTCAATATACGCGCCGGGGCTGGCCACTGCGCTCACCGCCGCCGATGAGAGACGACCTCAATTTAATGGGGTCCCAACGCAGTGGATCGCCAATGATTAGCTGGGCAGTCGCAGTGATGCTTGGAACTTTATCCGCTTTATTTATCGCACCCTCGGTCGGGGTCCAACCTAACATGATGTTGAGTGTTCAAATCAGTGCTTTTGCGGGGACTCAGGTGGTTTTAGTACTTTCTTTGGACCGGTGGTCGGGGCTTACTTTGATTGCCTTTATGAGTAATTTTACTGGGTTTTACATTTCCGATATTTGGGGGAATGTAATTGTTTACTCCCTAATTTTAGTGTTCTTATATTTCAAACCGTATGGGCTTTTTGGTAAGAAGCCTACGAAGAAGGTGTGAAGATGGCGAAGATCTATGACGCGCTCACGGCCTTTTTCAAAGGTCATCCGTACCGCAACTTTCTCTTAACCGGTGCTTTATTAATGCTGATCCCGCTTTTTCATGGGCTCGGTATATTAGGGTCTGGCACCTTAGGTATTTGGGGTTACATTCTGATCATTACCGTGGTGGCGCTTGGCTTAAATATTCTTTTAGGCTTTTCTGGACTGATCTCTTTAGGGACGGCAGGGTTTGTTGGAGCCGGGGCTTTAGGGACGGGCGTCTTTATTAGTTTAGGGCTTCCCTTTGAACTCGCTGCCTTGTTAAGTATTTTTATTGCCGGCTTGGTCGGGGCTTTAATTGGCTTTTTATCTTTAAAAGTCGAAGGCCTTTACTTAGCGATTGCAACCTTATTTGTCGGTGAAATCCTCCGTCAAATTTACACCCAAGTCGAGATATTTGGCGGTCAAATGTTACAAATTGGGGCCGTGGAACTCTTTGGGTTTTGGACCCTTTCTTCCAACCCTCCTAACGAAAGACGTCTCTTATTTGTGCTGATCGTCTTCATCTTAATAGGGATGATGGTCTTGATGTATCACCTGACCCAGTCAAAAACGGGCCGAGCGCTTTTAGCGATGAGCCGTTCTGAAAGTGCCGCTCAAGCGATGGGAATTGTGATCTTAAAGTATCGTCTCGTGGCCTTTGTGACGGCGACCGTCTTTGCGGCAGTTGGGGGCGTGATGTATGCCTTATACTTCCAAAATGTACCAACAACAGCTTGGACCCTTGATTTAAGTCTATTCATCATCGCGATGGTGGTGGTGGGAGGCTTTAAATCGATCTACGGGACATTGCTCGGCGCCTTTGTGATTCACGGGATTCCTAACTTACTCTTAAAAGAATTCTTTGGCGATGTTTCTTATATCTTCTCAGGCGTCCTCATCATTAGTGTCATCTTGTATTATCCGTATGGTGCGATTCAAGTCTTTTATGACGCGAAAAAAGCGATCATGACCTTTATGGCTAAAAGAAAAAGGGGGAACGCGTGATGAAAACCCCGCTCTTACAACTTAAAAATGTGACGATGGCGTTTGGCGGCTTAGTTGCCGTCAATGACCTAAGCTTTGATGTTTTTGAAAATGAAATTGTCGGTTTAATTGGACCGAACGGGGCCGGTAAAACCACCGTCTTTAATTGCATCACCCAATTTTATAAAGACTATCAAGGCTCGATTAGCTTCGGAGTACCGCCCGTTGATTTAAAAACCATCCCGGTCACTGAAGTCATTGACCAAGGGTTAGTTAGAACCTTTCAAAACATTGAACTCATTCCGGATATGAGTGTGCTTGATAATTTACTGATTGGCGCGCACCGACAATTTAAAAGCCATCTCTTAGACGAACTTTTAAGAACCAAAAAAGCCCGTCAAGAAGAAGCCCGTTTAACCGCTAAAGCTCTTGATCTTCTGACGCTATTAAAAATCGATCATTTAAAAGATTTTTATGTCAAAGGGCAACCGTACGGGATTCTTAAAAAAATTGAAATTGCCCGGACCTTAATGAGTGACCCTCAGTTAATCATCTTAGATGAACCGGCGGCGGGACTGAATGATCAAGAAACCGATGACCTTGAAGCCTTAATTGGTCAGATCAAAAAGAAATACCCGCTCACCATCCTCTTGATTGAACATGATATGGGGTTTGTGATGAAGCTGTGTGACCGCGTATGTGCGATTAACTTTGGGAAATTCTTAGCGATGGATACCCCCTCTAAGATTCAAAAAAATCCCCTTGTTCAAGAAGCGTATCTAGGGAAGGAGGACTAAATGGAATCCATTCTTAGAACCGAAAACTTAAAGGTGTCTTACGGAGTCATTCAAGCCTTAAAAGGCATCACCATCAACGTTCCTAAAGGTAAAATCACCGCGATTTTAGGGGCCAACGGGGGTGGAAAGAGTACCTTACTTAAGACGATCTCAGGGATTGTCACTGAGACGTCTGGAGATATTATTTACCTCGATCAATCATTGCGAAAAGTGGCCCCTGAAAAAAGAACCCAAAAAGGGATTATTCATGTCCCTGAAGGCCGTCAAATTTTTGGTGAGCTGACCGTCTTTGAAAACTTGATGATCGGCGCTTTTACCGTCAAAAAAGGCACGGTTCCATTCACCCAACTGACGGCGACCTTAAAAAAAGCCACGGCTGATCAAGATACGACCGAGCGAGTCCTCACTAAAAAACAAATCATCGCTAACAACTTAGAAAAAGTCTTTACGTATTTCCCCGTCTTAAAAGAGCGGGCTGACCAAATGGCCATCACCTTATCAGGGGGTGAGCAACAGATGCTGGCGATTGGACGGGCCTTAATGGGAACCCCAAAACTCCTAATCTTAGATGAACCCTCATTAGGCCTTGCCCCCCTCATTGTCCAGTCGATCTTTAAAATACTTCAAGAACTCAATCAAACCGGTATCAGTATTCTCATTGTCGAACAAAATGCGCTCCAAACCCTCAAAATTGCCGATTATGGTTATGTCATTCAAATCGGTCAGATGGTCAAAGAAGGTCCGGCCCAAACGCTCTTAAAAGATCCGGCCTTGATTGAAGCGTATTTAGGAAAATAGGTCATTCACTGTGAAAACAGGTAGACAACTTAAGCATTAAAAATTTAGGAGGAAGAATTATGAAGAAATTATTATTACTTGCAGTCCTTTTTACCAGCATCTTTGTCTTAGCAGCATGTGGGGGTTCAACCGCCTCACAAGGCGTCACCGATGATAAAGTCATAGTCGGTAACACCGCCGCAACCAGTGGGGGCTTAGCCTTCGTCGGAGGCCCCTTTAGAGATGCCATGCGTGCGTACTTTACGATGGTGAACGAGGCTGGTGGCGTTGCCGGACGTCAAATTGAATACATTCAATATGACGACGAATTTAACGCGGCTCAAGGTCTTTCATTAACCCAACGTTTAGTCGAAGATGATGAAGTCTTTGCCTTAGTGGGTCACTTTGGGACCCCGACCGTAGGGGCGACCCAAGAATATTTAGATGGCGTTGGGATTCCCCGCGTTTATTACGCGACGGGGATTAGTGCATTATTCCAACCGAACGCCGTGGATGGTCAACGCGGAAGTTTCCCCGTTCAACCGATTTTTGATGCCGAAGGTGAAGTCATGGTGGCCCGTGCCATCGGTGAATTTAATGCCTTAAGAATTGGCGTTATTTATACCAATGACGATGCTGGACGAGGCCTCTTAAACGGGATTAGAATCCGGGCAACCGAAAGTAGCCGTGTCTTAGTTGAAGCTCAAGTGGCTCCGGATGCGTCTGATATGTCAACCGCCGCTTTACAAATGATCAGTGGGGGCGTTGATGTCGTCATCTTAGCCGCTAACCAAATTCCTGCTTCCGTCGCGGCCAGAGCGTTAGCTTTACAAGGTAACACTAAACCCGTGATTACCTCTTATGTGAATGCGGATGCAAGCTGGTTAGGTTTAGTCAGTGAAGTCTTAAGTTCATTTGATATTTATGCCAGTGCTTGGATTGACGTCGCAGGATCTCCTGAAGACTTACAAGAATACATCACTGAAGTTTCTAAAATTGATCCTGCCTTAGCCGGTAATGCGTTTGCGTTTGCAGGCTGGATTGCCGCGGCCACCTTTGTTGAGGGCTTACGCCGTGTTGGGGATGACCCTTTAACCTGGGAAAATTACATCAATGCGATGGAATCAGCCCCGGTTGAACTTCCCTTTGGTGTCGTCGTTGATTATGCGAATTCCCGCCGGGTCGGCACCCAAGCCATGGCGTTCTTAAAAGCAACATTAGTCGCTGGAGTCCCAGCTTGGTCGAGCGTCCAACCGATTCAAACCATCGATGATATTTTAAATTAATCTATTTCGTGCTATAAAAAGGGTGAAGAATTTCACCCTTTTTCCAATGTCTAAGGAGGCCTTAATGGCACAGACTATTTCAATTCAAGCGGCCCTTGATTTAATCAAAGACGGCGATCATATTGTGGCGGGGATGGCAGCGGCTGAAGGAAAGGCTCTATTTGGAGCCCTTCATACGATTGCGCCCCGCGTTAAACACGTTACGATTGACAATTGTTTACCGCTTTCTCCCTATCCATTTATGCTCGATGAAGCCTATAAAAATACCTTTACCATTCACAGTTGGTTTTTTTCAGGCGACCTTAGAAAAGCCTATCACCACGGAAATATTCATTTTATTCCCAATCATTTGCATTTTGCCGGGGTGAAACGGCTGGATTTTCTAAAACCGGACCTTTATATCGGTAATGCGACGCCGCCGGATGAACATGGGTATGTTTCTTTATCTTTAGGAAACGTGTACGAGAAAAGAATGATTCAACAGGCGAAAACGGTCATTTTAGAAATTAACCCGAAACTACCGAGAACCTTTGGGGATATGGAAGTTCATGTTTCTGACATTGATTACATGGTTGAAGTCGATTATGACGTTCCGGTCTTACCGGACACCGAGCCCAATGAAAAAGATTTAGCGATTGGTCAACATATCGCATCGTATATCCATGATGGAGATACCTTGCAACTCGGCATTGGGGCGATTCCTAATGCCGTAGCGTATGCCTTAAAAGACAAAAAAGACCTCGGCGTCCATACAGAAATGTTGACGACTGGGTTTATGAAACTTTACCAACAAGGCGTCATCACCAATAAGAAAAAGACCCTCCACCCCGGAAAAATGGTGGCGGCTTTTGCGCTTGGGACTAGAGAACTGTATGACTTTTTAAATGATAATCCCGGGATTTTACTCCTCGATGGTAATTACGTCAACGACCCCAGTGTCATCGCCAAAAATGATCATCAAGTTTCAATTAACACGACCCTCCAAGTCGATTTAGCGGGACAATGTGCCTCTGAATCGATTGGTTCCGTCCAGTATTCAGGCACCGGGGGTCAGACTGATACCGCCACCGGCGCTCAAAAAGCCAAAGGCGGAAGAAGCTTCATTGCGCTTTATTCGACGGCCATGGTGAAAAATGAAAAAGGCGAGCGGACTGAAACCTCCAAAATTGTCCCTCAACTTCTGCAAGGGGCCTTTGTCTCTTTATCCCGGAATGATGTCGACCATATTGTCACTGAATACGGGGTCGCTGAACTAAGAGGCACATCGGTCGACGAACGTGCGCGACGTTTGATTCAAGTGGCTCATCCTAAATTTAGAGATGAACTGACCGAACAAGCGAAGAAGCTTGGCTTTTTCTAATGCCGACGTTTCAAGGTCCAAAAGGTCCGGTCTATTATGACTATCAAGTCAATCCCAATCAGCCGGTTTTATTATTACTCAACGGAATCATGATGAGTGTGGATAGTTGGGCCCCTTTTGTTGAACCCTTTTTAAAGCATGTTTCTTTATTGCGGGTTGATTTTTATGATCAAGGGAAATCAGCGCATCTATCTGAACCGTATGATCAGTCCTTACAAGTCGCTTTATTAAATGGACTCCTTGAGCATTTAAAGATTTTAAACGTCCATCTTGCGGGCATCAGCTATGGGGCCAGCGTGGCCTTACAATGGGCCACACAAAGTCCCGAAAAAGTTTCGTCTTTGATGGTCTTTAATGGCGTGATGAAAACCAATCAGACCTTAAAAAATATCGGAGATGAATGGAACCGGGTCGCTTTAAAAAATGAGGGTAAAGCCTATTACGAAGCGACCATCCCGATGATTTATTCGACCTATTTTAAAACCCATCAAAGCGCCTGGATGGCCACCCGTAAAACCCTATTAATCGATGTCTTTTCTAATCCTCTTTTCTTAAACCGGATGGTACGACTTACAAAAAGTGCTGAAAATCATGACGTGACCGATGCGCTTGAGCAACTAACTATGCCGGTTTTAATCATTGCGTCTGATGATGACGCACTGACCCCTCAAGCCGAGCAAGAAGCCATGGCAAAAAGAATTCCGCATGCGGATTGTGTGATTTTTTATCAAACTGGGCATGCGAGTATGTATGAACGTCCTCAACTCTTTTTAAACACGGTCCTTGGTTTTATCACCGGGGGCCACCCAACATTCAATATTTAGGAGGAACCATGAAAAAAAGCATACAATGTGCCCATGGGGAAACGCTTTATTATTTAGAAGCAGGATCCTCACACCAAGATAATCTCATCTTAGTTCATGGCAACATGTCAAGCAGTATTCACTACCTCCCCCTAATCGAAGAACTGGCTTTAAAGCACCATGTCTTCGCCTTAGATTTAAGAGGGTTCGGGGATTCAACCTATCACACCCCAGTGGATTCACTGAAAGATTTTGCGGATGATGTCTTTTTCTTCATGGACGCTCTAAATCTTAAAAAAGCATCGTTAGTCGGATGGTCCACCGGCGGCGGAATCGTTTTAGAATTTGCGGTTAAATATGCTCCGATGGTTACCAAACTAGTTCTTTTAGAATCGGCGTCTGTGATGGGGTATCCCATCTTCAAAAAAGATGAAAACTTCCAACCTATTTTGACTGAAATCTATCAATCAAAAGCCGAGATGGCCACCGATGTAATGCAAGTCGCATCAGCGGTTGAGGCGATGAAAAATCATAACACCGACTACATGAAAGCGGTTTGGCAAGCGGCGATTTATAACGTCAAAGTGCCCGGTGAAGAAGAACTCATGCGTAACATTGAGGAATCGTTAAAACAACGGAACTTAGTCGATGTGGACTGGGCCTTGATGACCTTTAACATGACAAATCAACATAACGGTGTGGTTTTAGGGGATGATACGGTTCAAAAAATCACTGCTCCGATTTTAAATGTCTGGGGCGAAAAAGATTACGTGATTCCAAAAGTCATGTTTGATCAAAACGTTACCTATTTAAAAACCGCCACCCATCATATCTTAAAAGAAGGATCTCACTCCCCAATCACCGATGACCCAAAAGGTTTAGCCCAAACGATACTAGACTTTTTAAATTAAAGAAAAAGGATTTCACTGATGTGAAATCCTTTATTTTTTTAAGGGCGACCTGGAAAGATGCCAAGGCGTCTAGACAGTTGAATCAGTTCTGGCATCGAAAGAGTTCTTAAGTTTTCTAAATCCTCGGTAGGGTCGTTTTCAAGGATCGTTTGAATCAGATTATCACGCATTGGGTTGGTCATCATACCGGTGGATTCAGGTTCACTTGGATGAAAGGAATCCCCATCAACGAGATCATCAAAGAGCGGGGATTGACCCCTAACAAGCTGCGCTTGAAGTTTACCCATGACCCGGGACTTAGCGAGGTCTGAACGTGACCGGACACTGTACATAATGGTCGTGTGATCCGGCCGCTGAGGAGCCGTTTCTAAAGTAATTAAGAGCTGATCCATGACGGTTTCTAAGGACGCGTTACGCCAAGCATGGGTGGTTTTTAATATCGCCACTAAGGCTTCCCCTTCGGGATTGGTTCCAGAAATTGAGATAACTTCATCCTCGTCATTTAAACCGATGCTTAAGGCCGCATCAAAATCAAGATAAACGGTACTGGCTTCAACCGGAGTAGGGACTAAAAAAGGCAGGCTTAATAAGCCAATTAAAAGGATTCCAAACGCAAAGCTGAGCGCGGGTTTTAACCGGCGTGATTTTAAGGGCGATGTTTCAGGCATGATGTGACTGAGGACATCTGGGACATCATACGACGCCATTCTTTCAATCTTTTTTTCAATCCGTTTCATCGATTTTTACCTTCTTTAATTTTTTTAACGCTTGTTGATAGCGCCATGTGATCGTGCCAAGGGGTTTATTTAAGGCGGTGGCAATGGTTTGATGGGTTTCTTTTAATAAGACATGTCTTAAGACAATTTCTTGGTCTTCAAGATCGAGTTTCTTAATCAGTTGATAGACATAGGTTTTCTTGTAATAATCAGGATCAATCCCCCCAAACAAGGCTTCATTATCGGACACATCTAACACCGATGTGTTTTTTCTTTGGTGATAATGATTGATCGCTAAGTTGCGGGCGATGGTGGAGACCCAGGCAGCAAAGTGGGTGTTTTCTTGATAGGACTGAATGCTTTTTATGACCCGCATGTAGGTATCTTGTAAGAGGTCTTCGGCATCCCGGTCATTTTTGACAATGGTTAAAATCGTGTAGTAAGCACGCGTTTTAGTGGCTTCATAAAGGATTTTAAAGGAAGTTTCATCCCCATTTTTAAATCGCTGAATTGCTTTGGCGAGTCTTTTGTCCGTCATCTTTTCACACTCTTTAAACCTTAAAAGGCTCTATTTTATTGGGGGTTTTTGGTTTTTTTTAATAAAAAGAAATTCAATGACTTCTAGGTATCATCTGTTTGAGGTGATGAAATGAAAAAAGTATTAATTTTATTGGTTTTACTTTGGGGTCTTTCGTGGGGATCCTTAGAGGCGTCATCAAGTGGGAAAAACTTACTTAATCCGGCTTTATTTACGCTTTCAAACCACGTCTTAGAAAATACGGAAGCCATCTCGGTTGAAGGAGGAGAGACCTATACCCTATCTTTACCCGAATATTACGCCATCGACTTAGTCCATGTTAAAGTCGTTGGGGTCTCTAATGAAATCTATATTGATGAAGTCGTGAATGTTTATCAGAACTGTACCTTAGAGGGGTATTATACCGTATGCTCCTTCATGGTGGCGCCTTCTGAAACAGGTTTAATGATTTCTTTTAAAGATGGGTATATTTCTCAGTGGCATCAATACTATGAAATGTATGACTTTCAACTTGAAAAAAACCCAGTAAGAACGGCGTATGAACCCTATCTAAGTGGCAGTGGAGATTCGAATGGCCCGGTCATGCAAGGGGCTGGAAATATCATAGTATCCTATGCCCGTAACGTGCCCCTTGCGACGTTAATTGAAGAAAATCTCCAAGCGCACGATAATATCGATGGGGATATCACGGGCCAAATTCGAGTGGTGGATGATGCCTATACGGGCCATGAAAACATTACGGGTCGTTATACGGTCTTACTCAGTGTCTCTGATACTTCAGGGAATACGACGCTTTTTGAACTGGTCATTGATGTCGTCGATAATGTCCCTCCCGTCATATCAGGACCTTCCACCGTCGACGTCCAAATTGACGCGAAGCCTTTATTAAACGATCTGATTGCGAATCATTTTACCTTTAATGATGTTTATGCCGGAGTGATTCAATCCTTTGTGGTCTTAAGTGATGCCTACACCGAAGCGACCGTTGTCGGTGAATATCCGGTGACAATCATGATTGAAGATGTTTCGTTAAACCGGACGGAGCGAACCTTTTACGTCCATATTCAATCAGATTTACCCCCGGTCATGGAGGGCCCTGATACGGTTAGACTCTATTTATCAGAAACCCCTAACGCCCAAAAGGTGACGCAGTTATTTACGGCTTCAGACCGGGCGACAAGTGACGATTTAGCGATTGATTTAGTTTCAACAACGATTGACGATTGGACCTTGTCAGGACGTTTTCAGGGGACTTTATCGGTGACCGATTCCTTTGATAATGTCTCGACTCGGAAGATTACGATTGTGATCATCGATGACATCCCGCCTATCTTTACGTATGACAATCAAATCGTGATTCCCTTAGGAACCTCGATTAAAGAATCCGATATCATGGAAATGGTCATTCAATACTATGAAGATCAGGGCGTCGATGTCTCTTCGTTAAGAATGATTGATAACAACTATCACGGGAACGAATTTAAAGAAGGGAGTTATCCTTTTACGGTTGAAGTCTTGAGTTTTACCGGAGACACCTTTATCCATCAAGGAAGGATCAGTGTTGAAACCATCCTTGATGAACCGGAAAGCCTTTGGCCCTTAAAAACACTCGGCTATTCAGCCCTCATGGGCAGCCTTGGCTTCGCCTGGTTCGTGCTCCGCAAACGTCTGATTTAAACGCTTGGAATTTCAAGCGTTTTTTTTTGCTTTTAGATTGACCAAATCGACGCCTCATATTATTATTAGTTAGTGTCTAACTAACTATAGAGGTGACCATGAATAAAGAAATCTTGCGTCAAAGTCTCAATGCCTTTTTAAAACGCTATTATGACGGCTCAAAAGAGTTGTATCAACGGATGGATTTACCCGAACTGACCCAAAAGCAGTTTAAATATCTTCAGGCCCTCGATTCCGATTCACCTTTAACGATGACCGATTTGGCCGATCAGTTTTTATTGGCTAAGCCGACCGTGACCGACATGGTCAACAAATTTAAAAAAGCGGGATTAATAAAAAGAACTCGCTCAAAAACCGATCAGCGGATTTATTATTTAAATCTAACGCCTCTTGGACAGACCATGGCCAATACCAATACCTTAGAATCAGAAGAACTAACCAAGACCATTCAAAGCATCCTCACTGAAGAAGAACAGCACCTCTTAAAAAAATTATTTGATAAGATAGGACACCGTTCATGATATTTGGCCAGACGATTAATAAATACTATAAAAAATATTTCTTCCGTTTTTTCATCGGAGTTTTAGCCCTCATTATGGTGAACTACGCTCAATTAGAAATTCCAAGACTCACCGGCGAACTCATTGACGGGTTAGCCGATGGAACTTATGGGCAGCCTGAATTATTACGGTTGATCAGCATGATTGCGCTGGTCGGGGTATTAATTACCGCCGGCCGTTTTTTCTGGCGGATTGGAATCATTGGCGCCGCTAGAAGAATTGATTATGACATCCGTAATGAAATGTTTAAAAAATCTTTAATCTTATCCAATGACTATTATTCAAACCATAAAGTGGGGGGCTTAATGGCCCACTTCATCAACGATACCCAAGCCGTTAGGATGGCGATTGGCCCCGGGATGATTATGTTTGTGGATGCGGTCTTTTTAGGGTCCTTGGTTTTAATAAGAATGTATGCCTTATCCTCATCGCTCACCTTGTTGGTGGTAATTCCTTTATCGACCATTGCGGTCGCTGGAACGATTCTTGGAAACAAAATGCGGAAACGATTTAAAACCGCTCAAAAGGCCTTTGAAGAACTCTCAGACTTTACCCAAGAAAGCTTTTCAGGCATTGCCGTGGTGAAAGCTTTTGTGAAAGAAGGCATTGAGCTCCGTGAGTTCTTAAAGACGAATCAAAACACCAAAGATAAAAACATAGCTTATGTCCGCTTAGCGACCATCTTACAAATCATTGTCCAATCCGTCGTCTCGTTAGTCTTTATCTTGATTATTATCTTCGGGGCCCAGCTGATTTTGAGTTCAGAAGCGAGTGCCAATCCCTTTACGGTGGGTGGCTTGGTGGCCTTTAGTAGTTACTTTGGGCTCTTAGTATGGCCAATCATGGCCGTCACGATGATCATTAGAACCCGTTCACAAGGGAAAGCATCGCTTGAGCGGATTGATGAAATCTTATATGCCCCCGTGGACGTCTATGATGCCGATGATGTGGTTGAAGTCGATGAATTAAAAGGGGACATCTCCTTTAAACATTTAGACTTTAAGTACCCTGACGGTGATGAACTCGCCCTTCAAAATATCAATATGGATATCAAAGCCGGTGAAACGGTGGGCATATTAGGCCGCACCGGTTCAGGTAAAACCAGCATTGTCGACTTATTATTAAGAATTTACAACGTAAAAAGAGGACAGCTTTTTATTGATGGCATTGACATCATGCAAATCCCTTTAAAAACACTCAGAGAAAACTTTGGTTATGTGCCTCAAGATGGTTTCTTATTTAGTGACACGATTAAAAATAATATTACCTTAGGCCTCCATCATGACCCCGATATTCAAAAAGTGGAAGATGTCGCGATGATGAGTGATGTTCACGACAACATCATTACCTTTAAAGATGGGTATGAAACCATCATCGGTGAGCGCGGCGTGACCTTGTCAGGCGGTCAAAAACAACGGGTGTCCATTGCCCGGGCCTTGATGAAAAATGCCCCGATCTTAATCTTAGATGACGCCGTGAGTGCCGTAGATACCGCCACCGAAGAAAAGATTTTAAATAACTTGAAAAAGATGCGTCAGGGTATGACTACGATCATGATTGCGCACCGTATTTCGACGGTGAAATACGCCGATAAAATTATTCTTATTGATGATGGGGAAGTGATCGCCACCGGCGATCATGCCACTTTACTGAAAACCTCAGAACTGTATAAAAAAATGGTCCAACAACAAAGCTTAGCGCAAGATAAGGAGGTGGTTTTATGATGGATATCGATCAGGATAAACGTTTAAATACGTATTCCGATAAAGCCATTCTCATAAGGCTCCTTAAATATGCGCTGCCTTATTGGAAGAACTTTTTAGTGACCTTAATCTTTATGTTATTAAGTGTAGGATTCGCCTTGGTAGAACCTTTTATTCTAGGGCGAAGCCTTGATATCATCATTGAACGTCCCATGAATTTTAACTTGCTGTATATATGGATGGGCGTCTTTTTTGGCTCGATTATCCTCAATGCCATCTTTAACTACCTCCAAACCATCATCTTACAAAAAACCGGTCAAACCATCATCTATAACATCCGTGAAGAAATGTTTAGTCACGTTCAGTCTCAAGACATTGATTACTTCAACCAAGTCCCCACCGGTAAATTAGTGACCCGGGTCGCGAATGATACTAATACCTTAAATGAAATGTATACGAGTGTCGTGGTCAACTTCTTTAGAAACTTTTTACTGATCATCGGAATCTTAATTGCGATGTTTATTTTAAATGTTCGTCTGACCCTCATCTTAATGACGGTGATTCCATTAATTGTCTTATTTAGTTTTGTTTTTAGACGCTTTTCAAGAAAAGCCTACCGAGAAGTCAGAAGTCTGACTTCCATGATTAATGGGTTTTTAGCGGAACACTTATCGGGGATGAAGATTGTTCAGATCTTCAACCAAGAAAAAGAGAAGATGGAAACGTTCATTGAACGGAATACCAAACTTAAAAATGCTCAGCTTAAAGAACTTTTAACCTTTGCGATTTACCGGCCGACGATGTATTTACTTTATACGTTTGCGCTCATCTTAATCTTTTACTTCGGCGGGATGCAAGTCGTCCGGGGCGCCCTCACGATTGGGGTCTTATTTGCCTTTCAAAACTACGTTCGTTCGTTCTTTCAACCGATTCAAGAACTTGCTGAACAGTTTAATATCTTACAATCCGCCTTCGCCTCTTCTGAACGCATCTTTTCGATTCTTGATACGAAGCCCCTCATTGAAGATAAAGAAGATGCAGTTAGGCTTGAAAATGTCAAAGGGGACATTGAATTTAAAGATGTATGGTTTGCCTATAAAAACGATGAGTGGATATTAAAAGGCGTATCTTTTAACGTTCAAATGAATCAAAGCATCGCTTTTGTCGGGGCCACCGGCGCCGGCAAGACGACCATTTTAAAACTCATCACCCGAGACTTTGAGATTCAAAAAGGTCAAATCTTGATTGACGGGATTGACATTAAAACCATTCACCGCCAATCCTTAAGACGATTCATCGGTCAAATGCTCCAAGATGTCTTTATGTTCTCAGGGACGATTAAATCAAACATCACCCTCAAAGAAGAATCCTTCACCGATGAAGATGTCTTAGTGGCGACTAAATATGTTAACGCGGACCGCCTTTTAAGAAAACAACCCAAAGGAATTCACGAAGAAGTCAGGGAGCGCGGCAATAATTTCTCCGCCGGAGAACGTCAATTGATCAGCTTTGCGAGAACCTTGATTCACCAACCCAGGATTATCATCTTAGATGAGGCCACCGCGAATATTGACACCGAAACCGAAATCATCATTCAAGAGTCGTTAAAGAAAATGTTATCGATTGGGACGAGTTTTATTGTCGCTCACCGCCTATCCACGATTCAGCACGTCGACCAAATTATCGTCATGGCCCATGGTAAAATTATAGAAAAAGGAACTCATGTTGAGCTCTTAAAAGAAAAAGGCCATTATTACCAGCTCTATCAAATCCAATTTAAGGATGCCCTCTTGGCATAAGGCGCTTATGAAACATTTTGAACTGAAAGATAAAGTAAAAAAGAACGGCTTTGAAGGCTGGTACACCCGCCTCACTGACCCTTCAAAAGGCGTCAACATCGCTGTTATTTTTGCGAAGACGACCTATCATAAAGACCCGCATGGCTTTATCCAAATTTATGATGGGACCTTAAAAGTGAATCATTACTTCCGGTTTTTACTCAGTGACTTTAAAGCGACCGATGACGGCGTTTATCTCAAAGATAATCACCTCAGTTTAAAGACGTTGAAAATCAAGGCTGGGGATTATGCGATCGACGTCAACTTTGCTAAACCGGTTCAAAATAGTTATAAAAGCGCGATGGGCTTTTTAGAAAAGCTCCCTCTTGAAACATTTCAAGAAGTCGTTTTAATGCAAGCTGAATTTAAGGGAACTCTAATCTTTAAAGGTCAAACCCAAAACCTCATCGGAAAAAGCTACATGGAAAAAACGTATGGCAAGAAATTTCCCAAAACCTGGTTTTGGCTTCAAGCCAATCATTTTCAGGATAAAGCCTTATCGATTTCAATGTCTGGGGGCCATGTGCCGACGTTATTCTTAAGACCCTTTGGTTTTTTTGTCCTTCTTTACACAAAAAACAAAACCTATCGTTTTGCGACCTATAATTTCTCTCAGTTCAGATCCTCAGTCCATGACGATCACGTCGAAATGAGGGTAAAAAAAGGCCGGCTTACCCTGACGGTCAAAGTCTATGATCATCACCCCGTCGAACTCGTCGGTCCAAAAGATGCCGGGGATATGTCTTTACCGGTCTATGAATGTATTAATGCGAACACAAAAATTACCTTGGAAAAAAATAAACAAGTCATCTTTTCCGATGAAAGCCCCTATGCAGGCTTTGAATGGATGATGAAAGGAGCCGTATGAAAACCATCACGTTAAACAATGGTGTTAAAATCCCGGTGGTGGGGTTAGGGACCTTTAGAGCCAAAGAAAATGAAGCCTATCAAGCTGTGGCTCATGCGTTGAAAGCCGGGTACCGTCATATTGATACCGCCGCGATATATCGTAATGAAAAAGAAGTCGGCCAAGCGATTAAAGATTCTCAGATTCCAAGAGAAGAAATCTTTGTGACCAGTAAGTTATGGAATGATGACCAAGGCTATGAAAAGGCTCATCTAGCCTTTCAAAAAACCCTCGATGAGCTCGGATTTGATTATCTCGACTTATATCTCATTCACTGGCCTAAGACCTATCAAAAAGCCGCGGACAGCTGGAAAGCGTTAGAAGAACTATATCACCAAGGCAAAATCAAAGCGATCGGGGTGTCTAACTTTACTTTTCATCACTTAGAACACCTTTATGAAACGGCGACCGTCATCCCCGCGGTCAACCAAGTCGAAATGCATGTCGGCATCCAACATGAAAAGCTGAGAGCCTTCTGTCAAGAAAAGAACATCTATCTAGAAGCCTACGCTCCCCTGATGAGTCATGAGATTAAAAACCTTTTAGCCAATGAAACCCTGCAAAAGGTGGCGGCCTCAAAAAGCGCAACCATTGCCCAGGTCGCTTTAAAGTATTTAGTCGACTTAGACGTCATTATTTTACCGAAGTCAACGAACCCGCAACGGATTGAAGAAAACATTGATTTATTTAACATCACCTTCACTTCCGAAGAAAAAGCGTTATTAAAAGGATTAAACAATGGCCGTAAATATTTTCCAGATCCCGATAATATCGCGTTTTAAAGAGCGTTTCATCCCTTTTAACTTTAGAATTTGTGGTAAAATATAATAAATTGAAGAGGTGAAATCATGGGATTATTCGATCGATTATTTGGAAAAAAAGAACCCGCTAAACCCGCATCAAGCTTAGAACCAGTCTTGGAACCTCAAAAGGCTCCAGAAGCCCCAAAAACAAAACCTGTTCCGACCTTAGAAAAAGTATCTCAAGACATCAAAGCCGGTAAAGTGGCATCGATGAAAGATAAGCCTGCCCCTAAGAAGCCTGCATCTAGTAGTGCTCAAAGCCCAGCGGCAAAAAAACCAACAGCTAAAAAACCAGCGGCAAAAAAACCCGCGGCTAAAAAGCCGGCTGCGAAGAAATAAAGCCTACCTTGGTAGGTTTTCTTTTTTGGAATTGAAGTGACACATTGTCGCTAGGAGTCATGCATGCCGAGTGAAACCTATTACCGCTTACCCGGTCCGAAACGAAAACGGATTTTTGATGGGGCGGTAAAGCTCATTTTAAATCACCCGATTGAAGAACTCACTATCTCGCACGTGGTTCGCCAGACCGGCATTCCACGTGGGAGCTTTTATCAATACTTTGATTCGCTCGAAGATATTTTAAAGTATGTCTATGTGACGTTTATTGAAACCTTTGAAGCGTTTAAACTCGACCAAGTTAAAGGTAAAAAGTTAAGCTTAATGGAATACTTTGAAACGTCTTTTGAAGCCGACCATCATTTCTTTACAACGTGTCAGTTTCAAGATGTCTATGCGAAGTTGATGCAGGCGAGGAAGTTTGTCGGGCTTGATCTTACGGTGCATGAAAAAAACCGGATGGACTTTATTAAGCTCTTACTTAAAGAACTCGATACCTCCTTATTTTCTCACCTCAGTGAACAAGAAATCATTTGGATTTATATGTTGTATGTCCGGGTTAAAAATCAAGAACTACAACGGATTATCTCAGGCACCATCACCAAAGAAGAGGGCCTTAGAATGTTCCGGTTTTATTTAGACTTAATGTTAAAAGGAGCGCATCATGCGTAATATCAGAGCCTTATTGCACTATGCTTGGCCGTATAAATTTTATCTCTTTTTATCTTTAGCGATGATGCTCTTACAAGTCTTCGTTGAATTTTTAATTCCCTTTATCATGATTGGCATCATCGATGAAGCCTTACCAGCGGAGGACCTTGGTATTGTCCTCACACGCGGGCTTTACATGCTAGGGCTCGCCTTAATCGGGGCTTTAGCGGGCTTTGTGAATACGTATAGTTCTCAAAAAGTCGCCCAGTCGGCTTCGGCTGAACTGCGGTCTGATTTATTTGCCAAGATTCAAACCTTGTCCTTTAAACAAATTGATTACTATAAAAAAAGTCGTTTGATTACCAATGCGACGAATGACATTCAACGAGTTCAAATGTTTTTTACGATGCTTTTAAGAATCATCGTCAGAGCGCCTTTAATGATTGTGGTCGGCCTTGTCTTGGCGATCAGTACGTCCTTACAGCTTTCTCAAATCTTTTACATCACAATGCCCTTGCTGATTATATCGGTCGTGGTCTTACTGATTAAAGCGTATCCTCGCTTTAAGAAAGTCCAAGGCGCGTTAGATGCTTTAAACGGAGTCGTTATTGAAAATGCCAACGCCCCTCAAGTCGTGAAGTCATTTGTGTCTCAACCCTATGAAAAAGAAAAATTCGAAGAAACCAACAATCACTATAAAGAAGTCAACACTGCCGCAGAATCGATTTTAGCTTTTGCTGAACCTTTAATCATCTTTATTTTTAATTTAGGCATCGCGCTTATTTTAGTCTTTGGGGCGCTATATCTCAATGCGGCTAACCCCGAATTTTTTGTCAACGGCATGCCTAGAATTGGTTTAATTATGGCCTTTGCCCAGTACTCCCAGCAAATTCTGATTGGCTTAATGATGTTTGCGATGATTCTCATCTTTGTTTCAAGAGCTGATGTTTCGGCCCAACGGATCAATGAAGTCTTTGCCGCTGAAGATGATGTTTACCGCTCAGAAGACCCCGTTCGCTCCGCCATTAAAGGAGCCCTCACCTTTAACAAGGTGTCATTTAAGTACGGTGAAGGCTCTGCCGACGCCGTCCATGATATTTCATTTTCACTTAATCCAGGAGAGTCCCTGGCCATCATAGGGTCCACGGGGTCAGGTAAAACCACGTTAACTTCGATGATTCCACGCTTATATGACGCCACTGAAGGAGAAGTCTTATTAGACGGGGTCCCCGTCAAAGAATATGATTTAGCCTACTTACGAGATAACGTCGGGTACGTCACTCAGCGGGCTCATATTTTTAGTGGGTCGATTGGCTTAAACATTGCCCAGGGGTCTAAAGATTCTTTATACGAAGAAACCTTAGAAGCCGCTAAAGCGGCGGCGCTTTCTGAATACATTGAACGTCAAGAAGAAGGTCTTAATAGTCTCACCACAGCTAAAGGGACCAACCTATCAGGCGGTCAAAAACAACGGATTTCGATGGCGCGTGCATTCATGAAAAAACCGAAAGTCCTCATTTTAGATGACTCGACCTCCGCGGTGGATGTCGCCACTGAACGTCAAATCATTAAATCCATTGCGGCGATCAACCCTAAACCCACGTTATTACTGATTACTCAAAAAATCACCACCGCGAAACGGATGGATAAGATCTTGGTATTAGATAACAATGGTCATGTAGCGGGTTTTGGTTCGCATGCGGAATTATTAAAAACCTCGAGTGTGTATCAAGAAATTGCCCAGTCACAAATCGCGATGGGGGGTGATTCCCTTGTCAATGCTTAAAACCAAAGAACAACTTAAACCCGAACTTCAAAAGCAACTCGATTTAGATAAAGCTTCTAAAGGCGGTCGTTGGGGCCGAGGACCGGGAATGCCGGTCAAGAAACCGAAAAAAATCGGACCTACGGTTAGACGTTTATTAGGCTATTTAGGCGTTTATAAGATTGCGCTTGTCTTTATCATTTTGACATCCATTGTCGCCACGCTTTTAAATACCACGATTCCTAGTTTATTCTCATTAGCGATTGATGACTTTATTATTCCAGGGGATTATTCAGGGCTTTATCAAATCGCCCTTGTGATCATGGGCTTTGCCTTATTTAATGGCTTAGTCCGCTTTTTCTCGCGTTACATCCTCATCAGGATTTCCCAAGGCGCCATTAAAAAAATCAGAGAAGATGCCTTTGATAAACTCTTAAAAGTGCCGGTGTCATACTTTGATGAAAAAGGGGCGGGAGACTTAGCCTCGAGAATTACCAATGACGTGGAATTGATTAATAATACGCTGGCTCAAACCTTAACGCAGTTCATTAACACCATCATCATCATTATTGGGGTCTCGGTTTTAATGGTGCGTCTAAACTGGGCTTTAGCCCTCATTGTCTTTGGCTTTTTACCGCTGATGTTTTTAGTGATTATCGTGATTTCTAAAAAGACCCGGAAATACTTCATGGCCCAACAAATCCATGTTGCAGGGCTAAATCAAATTATCGAAGAAGACGTCTCCGGCTTAGAAGCCGTTAAGCTTTATAACCAAGAACAAGCCTTCCAAGATGAATTTAATGATGAGAATATCAAACTTAAGAAGGCGAGCTTTGCGGCTCAAATTTACTCTGGACTCTTATGGCCGTTTATTCATTTCTTTAATAACTTAGTCTACCTCGTCGTCGTCGCCGTGGGGGCGCTTTTATACATCAATTATCCTGGCTTTATTACGATTGGGGGGATTTCTGGGGTGTCTCAGTATGCCCGTCAATTCGTCCAGCCGATCTCAGAGATTGGTCAACTTTTTAACGCCCTCATGCAGGGGCTTGCGGGAGCAGAAAGAATCTTTGAACTGATGGACGCTGAATCCGAATATAAAGACGATCAGACCATCGTTTTAGATAAGTTTGAAGGGGCCCTCACCTTTAAAGACGTTAGCTTTGGCTACAAGCCTAATGAACTGATTTTAAATAACGTAAGCTTTACGTCTAAAGCCGGCGCCTTGATTGCGATTGTCGGACCCACGGGTGGTGGTAAAACGACGCTGATTAAACTATTAAATCACTTTTACGATCTCTCAGACGGGGCCATTCTGATTGATGATGTTGACATTGCGAAGGTCCAAAAAGATGCCTTAAGAAAACGGATTGGTATCGTTTTACAAGATACGCATCTCTTTAAAGGGTCGATCTTTGAAAACATTCATTATGGTGATTTAACGGCGTCTTCTGAAGCGGTTATCGAAGCGGCTCAAAAAGCCGGCGCCCATGAATTTATCACGAAGTTACCGGACCGCTATGACACCCAAATCTTAGAAGGCGGTCAAAACTTCTCCCAAGGCGAGCGTCAGCTAATCAGTATCGCAAGAACCCTCCTTAATAATCCTGACTTACTGATCTTAGATGAAGCCACCTCCAACATCGATACCAGAACCGAGGCGAAGATTCAAACTTCTTTAAAAGGGTTAATGGAAGGAAGAACCTCCATCGTCATCGCTCACCGTTTACAAACCATTGAAAAAGCCGACCAGATATTAGTCATTGATCAAGGGGCTTTAATCGAACAAGGAACCCATCAAAGCTTACTAGCGAAAAAAGGCTTTTATTATGATTTATATCAATCCCAGTTTACGATTTAGTCTTGCCTTTTTAAAACGGCTTTGATAAGCTTTAATTAGTCATTCTATAGAGGTGCCCATGGGAACCATGTCAAGACCGAGTGTTCAATTCAATATTTTTCTAACCTAGTGGGCTCTTTATAAGCACTTTTTATCGCATGTTAATTGGATAAACACTGCTTTTAACTGAGCAGTGTTTTTTTTACGAAAGGACCTCATGAAAAAGCTCAGACAATTTACGCGTTTCATGAAAGGTCAAATTCATTGGTATTTACTTTCCTTGTTTTTGATCTTTATCTTGCAGTATTTTAGAACCCTTGTTCCGCTTTTTACCCAGCACGTCATTGACGTGATTTTTGGCAACGGAGAAAGTAGCTTACCAGATTTTATCGCCAATCTTT
Organism: Candidatus Izemoplasma sp.; assembly: GCA_018402725.1. Classification (GTDB taxonomy): domain Bacteria; phylum Bacillota_I; class Bacilli_A; order Izemoplasmatales; family Izemoplasmataceae; genus JAGYII01. The sequence goes on from JAGYII010000010.1 coordinate 31,841, forward strand.
TAGTCGGGGATACCATCACGCAAGCGCTGATTTTAGTCGCAGTCTTTAGTATTCTTTTTACGCTGGTGAGAATGGGTCTCATCTTTGCCCGTAACGTCATCAATGCCATGTTCACCGAAGGCGTCGCCTTTAGACTGCGGAATAAACTTTATGATCACCTACAAAACTTATCAACGGATTATCATTCCCATGCTGAAACCGGAGACCTCATTCAACGAGTCACCACCGATGTGGAAACCTATAAGACCTTTATCGGGGAACAACTCGTAGAAGTCGTCCGGATGGTTTCTTTATTAGCCTTTGCGATTTATCAGATGGCCGTGATGGACATTCCGATGATGTTAGTCTCGACTGCGATTGCCCCTGTCGTTTTCTTTGTCTCCTTTTTATATTTTAATAAAGTCAAAAACGTCTTCACCGAAGTCGAAGAATCAGAAGGCACGATGACGACCACCGTTCAAGAAAGTATGACCGGCGTCCGGGTTGTCAAAGCCTTTAATAATGAAATCTATGAAGTCAATAAATTTGAAAATCACTCAGTTGACTTTAGAGACAAGAGCTATAAACTGATTACCTTGATGGCCTATTTCTGGGCAGGTACCGACGTTTTAATCTTTGGTCAATACATGGCGACCGCGGTATACGGGATCGTCCGGGTGACTGAGGGCACGCTTGCAACCGGTGAGTTTATTGCCTTCTTGGCCTTACTGGGTCTAATTGTTTGGCCGATTCGCCAGCTCGGAAGAATCATCGCCGATAGTGGTAAAACGTCCGTCTCTTTAGACCGGATGGAAGAAATCTTAGAACAAATTTCTGAATACGATAACGAACCCGATACCCACATTGACATCAAAGGGGATATCGTCTTTAAAAACGTGTCCTTTAAATTTTCCGATGACACCAAGCACCTTTTAAAAGATATTTCATTCACCGTCAAACCCGGTGAAACCGTGGCTTTAATTGGCCGGACGGGTTCTGGGAAAAGTACGCTTTTAAAGCTCTTATTAAGACTCTATGAGATTGACCAAGGGGAAATCCTGGTTGAAGGACGTCCGATTCAGTCGATCCATAAAAAATCACTCCGCTCTCAAATGGGAATGGTGCTGCAAGAACCGTTCTTATATTCACGGTCCGTTTTTGACAACATTCGCATCATGAACCGGGCGATTGAACCTGCTAAAGTCGAAGCGGCCGCTTCGATTGCGAGTGTACATCAAGACATCAAACAATTTGAAAAAGGCTACGACACCTTAGTCGGTGAACGCGGCGTGACGTTATCGGGGGGTCAAAAGCAACGCCTCGCGATTGCGCGGATGTTGTTAGAAGATAAACCGGTCTTAATGTTTGATGATTCCTTATCCGCTGTTGATACTGAAACTGACCGTAAGATCAGAGAAGCCCTTGATACGACTTGGAAAAACGCCACGGTCTTTATTATTACGCACCGGATTACCACCGCGATGGAAGCCGATAAAATCATCGTCTTAGATCAAGGTCAAATCATCCAACAAGGCACCCATGATGAACTCTTAGGTCAAGAGGGTCTTTATCAACGTCTATGGGCCATTCAAACTGACCGCCAAGAAGAAACCTTTAAGGAGGGCCTCTAATGAATCACTTTGAAGAAGAAGATTTTACGGCGTCGAAGTTTGATGTCTCCGTATGGCGTCAACTCCTAGCCTTTTTAAAACCCCTAAGAAAAGAACTCTTTTTAGCCTTATCGATTGCCTCTTTATTAGCGGTTTCTGATGTGGGATATCCTTTACTCAACCGCTACGGGATTGATACGATTATCGCCTCAGGCGACTTTACTGGACTGCCTTTATTTATTGGGATTTATGTGGGCTATATGATTGGGATTGGACTCTTGGTCTTTGGCTTCATTCATCTCGCTGGAAAAGTTCAAACTCATCTCGCTTACTTTATTAGGGAAAAAGCCTTCTTAAAACTGCATCAACTCCCTTATAGTTATTACGACCAAACCCCGGTCGGCTGGATCATGGCCCGGATGACGTCTGATTCAAGAAAGCTTTCAGATATCTTAGCGTGGGGACTCATTGATTTAACCTGGGGCTTATTGATGATGGTGGGTTTATCAATTGCGATGTTGGTGGTCAACGTCAAGCTCGGACTGATCGTTTTGACGGCCCTCCCTTTACTTGTCTTTTTAAGTTTTTATTTCAGGATTAAAATATTAAAAGCGTACCGCGCCATCCGGAAACAAAACTCAAAAATCACCGGCTCATATAACGAAATGCTGGGCGGGGCTAAAACGACTAAAACCTTAGTCTTAGAAGAACAAAACTTCCAAGACTTTGAAAAGCTGACATCCTCGATGCGTCGTCACTCAGTCCGGGTTGCCATCTTCTCAGGCCTTTATTTACCGTCGATTATCTTTGTATCATCGCTCTCTACGGCCTTAGTGTTTTACTTTGGCGGTCTAGACGTCGCGAGCGGGGTGATTACGATTGGGACGCTTTATGTCTTTATTGCTTATGTCGGTCAGTTCTTTGACCCGGTCATGAACCTTGCGAACATCCTCGCCCGGTTCCAAGAAGCGCAGGCTTCGGCTGAGCGGATCATATCCTTGATTGATGCACCGATTGAAATTGAAGATACCGATGAAGTCAAAGCGGTCTACGGAACCCTTTATCAGCCTTTAAAAGAAAACTGGGAATCCTTAAAAGGTCAAATCACCTTTGAGGATGTGACCTTTAAATATCAAAACGGTGAAACCGTCTTAAGTCACTTCAATTTAGATGTCAAAAAAGGCACCTCGGTCGCCTTAGTTGGTCAAACCGGCGCGGGTAAGTCAACCATTGTCAATCTCGTCTGTCGCTTTTATGAAGCCACCTCAGGACGCATCTTAATCGACGGGAAAGACATTAAAGACCGTTCGGTATCCTGGCTCCATTCGAATTTAGGCTACGTCTTACAAGACCCGCATTTATTCAGCGGGACCATCTTAGAAAATATTCGGTATGGCCGCTTAAATGCGACCGATGAAGAATGTATGCATGCGGCGACCTTAGTCGATGCGGACCACTTCATCAAAACTTTTGATAAAGGCTACCTCAGCGAAGTCGGAGAAGGGGGATCCTTATTATCCGTTGGTCAAAAGCAACTGATCTCCTTTGCAAGAGCGCTCTTAGCCGATCCTAAGATTCTAATACTCGATGAAGCGACATCGAGTGTTGATATGGAAACCGAACAAAGCATTCAAAAAGCGATTGATGTCGTGATGAAAGACCGGACGACTTTTATCATTGCCCACCGTTTATCCACCATCACCAAAGCCAACCGCATCTTAGTCTTAGAAAACGGGAAGATCATTGAAGACGGGACCCATCAAATCCTGATTAACCAAAATGGGCATTACCAAACCCTCTTCAAAAACCAATTTAAACGTCGTCAAAGCGAAGCCTTAATGTCTTAAGGCTTCGCTTTTTATGTTACAGTAAAGAAGAGGTGAACCCATGAAAATAGTTGTGATTGGCGGCGTTGCTGCGGGGATGAGTATGGCATCCAAACTCAAACGCTTAAAACCTGAATATGAGATTGAGGTATATGAAAAAGGACATGATTTATCCTACGGGGCATGTGGGATGCCTTATTACTTATCAGACATCATTAAAGATGAAAAAACCTTAGTGGCCCGGACCCAAGAAGAATTTCAAGCGTCAGGCATCAACGTCTTTACCGGGCATGAAGTCACCCATGTGAATGCGTTTGATAAAAGCATCGAAGGCCTTCATCAGGAAAAACCCTTTAAAAAGACCTATGATCAACTGGTGATTGCCACCGGCGCGTCTGCCATTCATATCCCCGTGGATAATCATCACTTAAAAGGCATTTATCCCTTAAATTCCTTACAAGATGCGATTCATTTAAAAGAAGCCTTAAAAAGCGCCCAAACCATTGCCATCATTGGGGCGGGGTTTATTGGGATGGAAGTGGCTGAAAACATGATTCATCTTGGAAAAACCGTTCATGTCATTGAACGTTTAGACCAAGTCTTACCCACCTATGACGCCCCTTTTGCCAAGCTAGCAGAAGATGCGTTAAAAGAAGCAGGTGTCATCATGCACCTGAATGAAACGTTAAAAGGCTATGAAGGCTTAGAAAACGTCAAACACGTCATCACCGACCGTCAAGCCATCGAGGTCGATTTAGTGATTGAGGCCGTAGGGGTAAGACCTAATACGCAGTTTTTAAAAGACCAAGGGTTTGACATGCTGCCAAACGGGGCCTTAGTTGTGAATGATAAAGGTGAAACCAATCTTAAAGACATTTATGCTGCCGGCGATTGTGTCGCCTATCCGCATCTTTTAACCCAAGAACCCACCTTCGTGCCCCTTGGGACTCATGCGAATAAAATGGGACGAATCATCGCTGAACAACTTTCAGGAAACAAAGACGCTTATTTCCACGGGGTCATTGGCTCAAGTATCTTAAAAGTCATGGACCTCACTGTTTCTAAGACGGGATTGACCATGAAAGCCTCTGAGCGTTTAAATTTAGGCCTTAAGTATGTCGACGTTAAAGCTAAAAACCAAGCTGGATATTACCCTGGCGCAGAACTCATGGATATACGTTTTACGTATGACCCTAAAACCTTGGTCATTAAAGGGGCCCAAATCATCGGTAAAAAAGGGGTTTCAGACCGGATAAACATCATGGCCAGTATCATCAGCCAAGGGCTGACTCAAGACATCTTAGAAAACATGGATTTGGCTTACTCACCGCCTTTTCAGCCGGTTTGGGATCCGCTTCAAATCGCCGCCCAACAAATCAAATGATGTTACTTTAGAAAAGTTGTAATATAGGTTTTGTTTTTTGCAAAAAAAATATGCTATACTCAAAAACGAGGATAGCGTATGAAGAATAAATCACAAGTGGTCTATGACTATATCGAAGAACTCGTTATCAGTGGCCAAATCAAACCGGGAGAAAGACTTCCTTCTGAAGCCAAACTCGGTGAGACCCTTGAAGTCTCAAGAGTCACGGTGAGAGCAGGCATTGAAAAACTTAGTGCGATTGGACTGATTTCAAAGAAAAAAGGTGGCGGGAGTTATGTCAATTTTCCTAATGACCTTAATTACCTCCAAGTCTTTACCCCGACCATTTTACACAACACAGACTTTTATGAACTTTTAGACATTAGAAAAGCCCTCGATACCTTAAGTGTTGAATTGTGTACCCAAATGATTTCAGAGCGCGATCTTAAAAGCTTAGAAAGCACCGTCAAAAAGATGGAACACGTCAGTGACGGTCAAACTTTCTTTGAACTCGACCGTCAATTTCATTTAGACATCACTAAAGCCACGAAAAATCGGTTTTTACTTAATATTCAGTCGATGATATGGGACGTGATTGAAAAATCACAACGCATCAGTTACGATAAAGTCGCTAATCAAAGCCGGCTCGTTGAACATCAACTCATTCTTGATGCCATCACCGCTCGCGATGTCGTTCAAGCCAAAGCTTACATCTTATCGCACCTTGATAAAATCATTGATACGTATCAAAATGAACCCATCACCTCATCCAAAGTCCAATAAAGCCCTCAATAGAGGGCTTTTTTTATGTCATCATATTAAATATACGTAAAAAAAAATGAGATTAAACATAAAATTTAAATAGTTCACTATTGGTCATGATTTCCTTGCAATTATCGCCTCATTTTTATATAATATTTTTGATATAAACTTCCATCATTGAACTAATAAAAGGATGTGCCTATGACGCATTTCTTTCTAGAAGGTCCTGTTACTTATACCCATATAAAACCTAAACCACGTCGCAAACCTAAACCCTTGAGCGTTTAAGATAGAAGGAGAAATTATGCAGACCAATCATCCAAGAAACAAAGAAGAAAATAAAAAAAGAAGAAAGCTCCTGATTTGGTTTTTCAGTTCGCTGATGATCTCTTTTATTGTTGGGCTTATATTATTTTTACTTTTAAGAAACGATCCTTTTACCGCTTTTGTGGATATTAATGAAGGCTTTTATGTGTTAGAAGAAGGTCAGTCGACTGAAGTCTTTTTTAATGCGTCCGATGAACTCGGTAGCTTTTTATATGTAACCTATGACCCTAGAGTGGTTCGCTTTGAAGAAAACCGTCTTATCGCGGTCGGTCCCGGGACCACGACCATCATGGTCAGTAGTTCATCGAATCGTCGTGCTTTTGATACCGCGTCGGTCACGGTCAGGCCCAGAACGGTGATTCCGGTCGAACCAGAACCTGAAGTGCCTGAACCCGTTGAACCTGAACCTGAAGTCCCGGTGGTCGAACCTGAACCTGAAGTCCCGGTGGTTGAAGAACCTAAAGAAGAAGTCGTGACCCCTCCTACCATTTATACGGTCACCATTACCAATGAAACGGGAGCCGTGATTACAACCTTAGAAATCGAAGAAGGTTCTTTCATCAACGAAGAAGACTTAGACCTCCCTGAGTTATTCAAAGGATTCCTTTTTGAAGGCCAAGCCTGTGCGGATGAACCTTTTGATTTAGAGACGCCCATTACCGAAAACTTAACACTGATTCAAGCCGCATATAATCAAGAGGCGCCGTGTCTACAACTCGATTATATTGTATTATCCGGTAAACCCGTTGCGGGGACTGAACTCATCGTTGATATATTCCCCATCGGTGCCAACGTCACCATTAGCTGGTACACCTCGGTCAATAACCGGACGTACCGTGAGATCC
>JAGYII010000011.1 GCA_018402725.1 Candidatus Izemoplasma sp.
CATCAAGATTTTGAAAAAGTTAGGGATGATTTTGATTTAGACTTTAAAGCCTTATCCCAAACGGCCGCTCAAACGAAAAAAGAAATCTTAGAAAAAAAAGAAGCGCTTCATCAAAACTTCTCAAAAACTTTAAAAACGCTTGAAGAAGATTATCATCAAGCCGCAAAACCGTATTTAGAAGATGTCGGAGCGGTTAGACTTAAGCACACTAAAATCAAAGAACAGCTCGAAAGTCATCATCTTCAAAATCGCGCTAAAATCGAAAGATATCTGAATGAAGCTAAAAAAATTGATGATAAAGACGCAGAAAAACGCTATAAAGATGAGTTATCACTCCTCAAAGAAAACCATCAAAACGATTTATTAGTCGCAGAAAATAATCTACAAAGTGATTTAATTCCGGTCATCAACCAGCAAAAAGCGTTTCAAAAAGGCTACCAAGACCAATTCATTACGTTGAAAAAAGAATACCTTGATCAACTGGTGCATCTCCTTAATCAGTTAGAACGCACTAAAACGGAAGAGATGCTTGATTTAGATAACTTAAATCTTAAGTTCAATAAAGATGAAAAGACTTATAAAGCCAATCTTGATTTAGCCCAAATGGACTTCACTATTCAAAGCTTAAACTATGACCAACGTAAATTTGAACAGACGTTATTTAAAGAAAAAGAAAAAGCTTTACTAGGGCCTGCTTTTGATGAGACCGTATTAAATGCAAAACGTCTTTTACAAGCTCACCACGCCACCGAAGAAATGTCTCGTCAAGAGGCTTCAGATTATGAACAATTCGCTAAGAAGCGCTTTGACTTAAAAAGAACCCATGCCGCGAGTGATAAAAACATCAAGCAGCGCTATTTAGAAGCGTATTATACCTATGACAAAGCCTTATTTAAATGGCGTCTGGACCGTCAGAAGCACCAAACCTTGATCAGGAGAGAAGCGGTTTTAAACAGTCACTACCAAAAGTTTTCAGAAAACTATACGGCCTTATCAAGCACCTGGATGGATCCCCAAAAAGAACCCTTAAAAATCAGACATCAGCTTGAATTAGACATCTTAAAAAAATCACTTGAAACCTTAAAACAAAACGCTAAAGAAAATCACCACTCTTTACTTGAAGCTATAGAAACCATTTATCAAGCTGAAATCACGCCTTTAAAAGAATCATATCAGGTCGAAGAAAAGCTCAAAGATAAACAAGTTCAAAAACTCGAAGCGGCCTTTAAAAAACAAAAAAATACCTTCACGATTAAAGGCGATAAGCCTTTAAAGAAAAATGAACGTCAACTCGAAAACCTCACCCAAGATCATCAAAAGGCTTTAAAAAAAATCAACCGTGAATTTGAAAATAATGTTTTAGAAATTAAAAGCCTGATGAACCGGATTGAAGAATCCAGAAACAATTCTAAAGAAGAAGCTGAAACGTTACTCAATCACATTCTTGATCAGATGGATATCCGCTTTAAAGAAACCAAAATCCTTTTCGATCAGGAACAAAGACGCTTTGAAGAAGGCGAAACCTATTTAGAAAAATCATCCGGACTTTTCCAGTGGTTCCAAGATAAACGGATTGATGATACGACCACTGCTTTATCGCAACTCGATAAAGTCAGAGGCTTTAAACTTGCTGAAGAAAAAACGCAAATCATCGAACAATTTTTAGACCGCTTAGAGAAAATTGACCTACAAGAATCACAAGCCGAAGAATCCTATCAGGCGGCTCTTAAAGCACTAGATGATGAACAGCGTCAGAGTCAAAAACTAAGAACTGAAGATCATCAAGCTTACCTCAATCAAAACAATAAAGAAATGGACGACCAATTAAGAAGAGTCGATACTCACCGCCAAGAACTCAATGGTGAATACGAGTCTCAAATCAAAGATTTATCCAGTCAAATGGACCAAGCCCGGAAGAAATTCTTTAATGAAAAAGACCGAATTGAAAAAACTCTGATTCAAGACATCGCTCAACTTGAAAAAGATTACCTTGCGTACAAAGATAAAAAAGAAGCCCATTACAACACGGTTATTCAAACCCATCAAGACCAACACCAAGCCCTCATTCATGAGCTTACTAAAGATGCGATCATGTCCATGCAAGCCAAAGATTTAAGTTTTATTGAAGGGGTCTTAGAAAAAATGGTCCCGATGAATACCTTGATTGAGGCTCATTAATGGAGCGGAACCTTAAAAAAGTATTATTTTTAGGGATTGCGATCAGTTTTGGGATTGGTTTAAGGGTCTTAGCAGAGTGGGTGTATCAACTTATTTTTAGAGAGTATGAACTCACGAGCTTTACAGGATTATCATTAAGACTTTTGTTTGCGGTCATTTTCGTTTTTGTATGGCTCGCCATTACGTTCCGGATTGAAGAACCACGGAATAAACTTCCGTGGCTCTTATTTTTATTCATTGACCCCATCTTAGGGATGACTCTATTTTTAAGTCTAGGCCGTAGTTTTAGGATGAGTCTTAGATACCGGAAAAGGTTATTAAAAGAAGCGGGTTTCTATGGAAACTTAAAACCCGCCGAGGAATCAACGCTTTATCAAATCAGTGATCAATTCCTGAGGCCGCTTGATATGGCGTCTCGCCAAAATAGGTTACCGATCTATAAAGATTCAACCGATGTTAAGATAATCTTCAACGGGGAAAACTTCTTCCCAGAACTATTTGAAAAGATCAAAAAAGCCACTTCAAGTATTTGGATTGAAGTTTATATCTTAAGATTTGATGAAACCGGAAAACGGTTTTTAAAGCTCTTAGATGAAAAAGCCAAAAAAGGGCTTGATGTTAAGCTTTTAATCGACGGGATGGGAAGTGCTAGACTGATTGCGTTTCATCAACGTAGACTTAAAAAGTGTAGCTTTGAATGGCAAATCAATGACCGCGTTTATTTCCCTTTATTTAATACTAGGATTACTTACCGTAATCACCGTAAGATGTTTATTATTGATGGCCAAGAAGCTTATTTAGGTGGAATGAATATCGGGGATGAGTATGATAATTCAATTCCCTATTACACGTTTTTTAAAGACACCATGGTACACTTAAATGGGCTTTCAGTCGAAGCGATTCAAAGCATTTTTGCGAAAGATTATTATTATATTACCGGGAAACCTTTATCGATTAAAGATCATCCCAAAAAATTCTTTAGTCATAGTTTGAACCAAATTGTTGAATCGGGTCCGGACCAGCTCCCAGTCCTGATATTCATGGATTTATACCAAGGGCTGATGGCTAGAGCCAAGTCTTCCTAAATCATGACGCCTTATCTGTACTTGATGAAATCTTATCAGCGATTAGGATTGCGATTAAAGGCGTCAAAGTCGATGTCATCGTCCCAGGCGTGCCTGATAAATACATGGTTTACATGATGCAGTAATCTTCATCGGTGTGTTATTAGAAATGGGTGCGAGCGTCCATGTGTGTATGAAAAGGATTTCTCCATTCCAAAGTGCTCATATCGATGACTGGCATCGCGGCATGTGATTAGTTATAATTTAGACAGCCGATCTGCCCAGTTGATTTTGAAATTACGGCGATATGTATCCGCATGGTGATCAAAGAGGCTTTCGTCGTTGATTTTAAGAACACCTTAAAAGATTCAAAACTTCTTGATAAAACCCTTATTTAAAACGGCCGATTGTTTACGATTCATCAGACATACGTTATCATTATTTTCTAGCTTAGTTTAGGAGGACTTCATGAAATCGGTCAAGCCAGTCAAATATCCACCAAAAAAGGCGATGAGGTACCAGTAAGAAGTACTCTTCTGAAACCGCTTTGATAAAAACAGGCTACGTCTTTGAGACGTTAGGTACAATGGATGAGCTGGTCTAATTTAAAGGTGTGTTTTCATCACTCCCATGAAAAACATTAAGTGATTCAAAAAGAACCTTACAAAATATTAATTCAATCATCGCAGCATCTAAAGAAAAAACACTGTTGAGTACAAGAAACACACTCTTATAACTAATGAGGACGTTGGTTCTTACAGGCTGAAATTAACGGTTTAGATGTAAATCCTTTAGAACTTCGTTTTGTCTTACCAGGGGTCAGAAGCAACACCACACAATGCTTATTTTGATACCATCACGCAAGAACCATTGGCCAGAAGAGCTGAAAGAAGGAATGCTGTTAGGGTTTTCAAAGAGATTCTGGCACAACAGTTTAAGATATTTGTATGATGTATTTAAACCGGGTTATCCGATTTACTTTTGTAACGTAACAAGTAATTATCCAGATCCTTTTGATAAGTAGGATCCATGCGATTTAAAGAAATGATGAAAAAACTGAAAGTGATATTAAATCCCCGTGAGCGGAAGCTTGCTGGTTTTAATATTAATCTTAAGTTTAATTACCGGTCTTGCCCAGTCAGCCAGTGTCGTCTTAGTCCTTCCTTTCATTAACGTGGTCTTCAATCCAGCCATCATTCAAGAAAATGAGATTTTAAAATTTGTGAATGATTTATTTGGGCTTCAAAGGGCAGCACCTTTGGTAATGTGACTTTATCTTTGTGGCGGTCATTGGTGCAAATATCCTCATGGTGATTACGATCTATCTGAAGACTCGATTTGACGATAAATCCATCATTTATCCTAAAAGCTTTGAGTAAATATTTATCATCTCCCTATTCTTTTAAAAACTCATCAGAGCCAGAGTTTAGATGAGGTCCAGCCAATTTACAAATGGTTATTTGATGTCCTTAATGAACACATTAATATTCGGTTCTATAATGCAATCATGATTACCATATTAATTGTGAGCTTTACCGCGTCCCCATAATACAATCTTAGTATTTGGATTACTTTATGGAGTATTAATCTTTTACCTTAAAAACAAACTTAAAGAAAAAGGCATAGAGGCTGTAGAAACAAACCGACTTAGATATCTACTGTGACTGATCGCAGCCTCCTATAAAAACCACCAAAGTATTAGGGAAAGAATCGTATTATATTGATCAATATGATAAAGCTTCTTATAAATTTGCGAGAAACAACGCTTACCGAACCATCATTGCCGCACTTCCAAGATATGTAATTGAGGCGGTTGCTTTTGGTGGGTTGATGTTGTTTTTACATCATTCATTCAATTAATGGCTAGGTAGAAGTTTAGATTCACTTTGATTCCAATTGTCCGGAGATTATTAGGTCCCAGCGGGTTTTGCATGTTATAACATAATCAAACATTTGGAGCTATTTCAAATGTCATTTATTCATCGCCTATCGTCGATAAGATTTATGAAGAGATGATTGAGAGAGTGAATTTATTGTTTCATTGATAGATCAAGAGAAGTCATTCAATTTAAGAAAATATCTCACTAGATAAAGTTTCATTTACTTATGATGAGACACAGCTCTTTAAATTATCAAACATTTCAATTGAGATTAAGAAAAACCAAGTCATCGGTTTATTGGAGAAACCGGTTAGGTAAATCGACGCTAATTGATATTCTTATGGGTCTTTGCAACCTCATTTCCGGGTCAATCAGGTCGATCATCCAATTGATCAAACGAGTGTAAGAGGTTGTCAAAAATTATTGGTTATGTCCCTCAAGACATTTATCTCAGTGATGATACCTTAGAAAAAAACATCGCCTTTGGGTTCAAGCCGGGTATTGATAAAGACCTTATAAAAAAGCGCTGTTCGCGGTGACCATTGATCAGTTTATAGAAAATGAACTTGAAGAAGATTATCAAACCTTTGTCGGGGAACGGTCATTGGGTAACCTCCGGTGGACAGCGTCAGCGTTAGGAATTGCGAGCGCTTTATCACCAACCTGAAATCATCATCTTTTGATGAGGCCACCTCAGCGTTAGATAACGAAACTGAAGAAGTTCTTAAGGCGATATAAAGACGTACCGTCATCATGATTGCTCACCGGTTAAATACGTTAAAAGATTGTGATGTGATTTATAAGCTTGATAAAGGACAAATTGTTTTTAGTGGAACATTAATAAGATGATTAGAACATGAGATAAGCTAGCGTTCATGCATTTTCGTTCTAACCTTTATCATTCATGTATCTTAAAGTCGAAGACAGACGCTTTTTATTGAGGACGGTCATGTCGTCCATAAAACCAAACTACCTCCCAGCATAGAGTTAAGCGATATCATAGATCTAAAGAAACGATTATTAAAGATATAAGGTCGTCTCGTAAGCTTCTTTATAATTCTTAGACCATTCAATATTTTTTTGCCCCAATACATCCGCATGTAGTCAGGCATGATGCCTTCTTCATCGATCTAGCCTGGTCAAATAAGGGTCATGGGTGAGGCTTTTAAGTAATCCTTTAAGGTGTAAAGATACTCTCTGGGGTCATTTAAGTGATTCTCCATCGTCTTATAGGCCCAATCATAGGTCATTGAATCAAATTGATCATAGCCTTCTTGGTAGTAAATAAAATTAAAGGCGAGTTCTCTCCGAATCAGAAGTTGTTCTAAGTATCCCTCAAGACTTTCTTGAGGGATTTTATTTGTTTAGCGACGACTGAACAGATTTCTTTCAGAGAAATCCCAAAGTGAAGATAAGCACTTAAGTAGGAGTTATAGGTTTTAGTGGGGTCATTGGCATCTTGATAATGATGAAGTCTTTCTTTGAGAAATAAATCGAGTTGTTTAAAAGCTTCAGCCTCCCCCCCTTTAAACTGGGTGGAGGGTTTCACGCTGTGGTCAATCGGTGAATCTGCTAAGAATTGTGATAAGTCAGTTTTTATCAATGTTATATTATGCCCATTTTTAACCTTTAATTCAGCCGGTGTAAATAACTCAAGATAAGCCTCTTTTTGTTTTAATAGCTTAGGTCTTATGGTCCGTGCGGCATATTCTAATTTTTCTGAAGCCACTTCAATGGGGACGATGAGATCAGATTCGACTTCTAGGGTATAAAGGTTGAGTGATTGGGCTAGATTATAGATTGCCTTTTTAGTTTCTCTTAAGTATCGGGTATACCCTTTATCAGAGACAAAGGCACTGCATTTTTCAAGATAAGGCTTTAATGCATCTTTAAATTCACCTTGAACCATCATCGCTTCAATCCCTAATTTTTCAAGGTTATTAAACAAAGTCTCAATCCCTTCTAACATAAACTGGAAATGTCTAAGGTTGGATTCAGGGTAATTCGGATTTAAAATAAACAAAACCTGAAGAGGTTTGTTCAGTTCATTAGCGATTTCAATCGCTTTATATAGGGCATAGTTTTGGTCGATCCGCTGCGTATGTTGAAGCCAATATAAGACCGGCCCTTCTAACTTATAGGGCGCACTATTGATAAGATTAAAACGACTATCTTGCATAAGATACCTCATCGACATTATAGCATTTTCAAAATGCTATAATGAGCGTGGTGATTGAAATGATTTATACAGAAAATATAGATTTTGTTAAATATGCGAACTCAAAGCCTAAAAATTTAGTTTGGTCGAAAAAAGATCACGCTCAAATCTTAGTGACAGGCTCTTATCAAAAAGAAGATTACACTCAGTCTCATCAATCTATCCTAGTCCCGTTTACTGGCCTAAACGGACTTGATTTAGACTTTATCAAGTCCAAAGGAATCAACGTATTTAATACGCAAGTGCATAGCCGCTATGTGGCGGAAAGAGCACTGGCTTTAATCTTGACTTTACTTGGACACATTATTCCCTTTGACCAACGGTTAAGACACGGAGATTGGTCCAACCGGAATAACGAAAATCGGATGCCCTGGGGGTCTCTTTTTGAGAAAAGAATCGGTTTTTTTGGATATGGTGCGATTAATCAACACCTTCACCAATTATTAAAACCTTTTAAAGTGAAAGTGAATATCATCAACCGTGGGAAAGACTTTGGAGATGTAGAAAAGGTCAAAGATTTAGACCAACTCATTAAACAGTCAGACATTGTGGTGATTGCGGCTCCCCTCAATAAAGAAACAGAAGGTATTTTTGATTCAAAGTTGTTAAGTCAGATGACAGACAAGTTCTTAATTAACGTGGGAAGAGGCCCCATTGTCGATGAAGCCGCTCTTTATCAGGCCTTGAAGACTCAAACGTTAAAAGGATTTGCTTCTGATGTTTGGTTTGATTATCCAAAAGGAGATGAATTTAAGACCCCTTCGATAACTCCGCTTGAGAGTTTTCAAAATGTCGTTATGACCCCACATAATGGAGGGTTTTCTGAACCCGCGATGGACGACCGGTTTGAAGATATTTATAATCAAATCATTCAGATTTTAGAAGGGGATTTAAACCGAGTATTAAAGATTTAAGATTGTTTCACGATTTATAATTTATCTTGACAGTCTTACAAATCATTCATATACTTAAATTAATATTTGTTTGAACATCAAAACAATTTTAAAAAGGAGCTTTTTATGGGAAAAATAGGCGTTGTTGTATGTGGTAACTCAGGCATTGATTATATTAAACATCCGTATGAAATCCCCGTTTTAAGAAGTATCTTATTATTTGATGGAAAAGAATATACCGACTTTGTAGATATCAAGGCCGAAGACTTTTATAAAAAACTTTTAGATAATCCTAACCTGACCCCTTCAACGGCTCAAACCGCCACGGGTGTGATTTTAGAAACGTATGAAAAAATGCGAGATCAAGGATTTACAGAACTTCTTGTGATTACCTTATCTTCTAAACTTTCAGGGACTCATGATGGCGCTGTGATGGCGTCTAATATGGTTGAAGGCATTAAAGTCACGGTCTATGATTCATTATCGATTGCTTATCCTGAAGCCAAAATGGCGCTTACTGCCGCTAAACTTGTTTCAGAAGGAAAGTCTGTTCCTGAAATCATTAAAGTTTTAGATGGCATTAGACAAAAACGTGGACTCCTTGTCTCGGTGGATACGCTTAAATACCTCGTTAAAGGCGGCCGTTTAAGTGGAACTTCAGGCTTTGTAGGATCCTTATTGAAAGTGAAACCCATGTTAGAATTGACCGCAGATGGAAGATTAGAAGCGGCTGAGAAAATTAGAACCCGTTCTAAAGCGATTGACCGGATGATTGAACGCTTCACGGAAGAAAATAAAGAAAAAGACTTAGCTGAAGTCTTTGTGATTCATGCGAATGCCCCAGAAGAAGTGAAAGATATCCGTAAGCGTCTTCAAGAAAAACTTCCAAGCTTTAAAGAAATTAAAGATTATCCGCTAACCCCTGTCGTTGGAGCCCACGCGGGCCCAGGGGCTCTCGCAATTGGTTGGCTAAAAAAATAACATTACTATATAATATAAGGGACCCTAACAAGGAGCCCTTTTTTTATGCCTAATGAACCTAAGCTAATCCTCAATGAGCTCTTAGTGGATATCTTTAATCAAATATTATCGATACAGCAAGACCGCCTAAAAAAAGAGGGCATTCAACTCAGCTTATCAGAGATTCATGTCTTAGAAGCGATCCAAAAAGTCACCCCGCCCACCATGAGTTTGATTGCTAAAAAGTTAAGAATTACAGTCGGTACCCTGACGACCGCGGTTAAGCGTCTTGTTAAAAAAGGCTATGTTTCTAGATACCAAGATGAAGCCGATCGTCGTAAGGTCTATTTAAAGTTAACAGCGAGTGCAAAAGAGATTTTAAAAGCCCACGAACAATTTCATCAAGAAATGATTGAAGCCGTTTTAAAAGAAATGAAAGACAATCAAATTCCGATCTTGATTCACTCATTATCAAAACTACTTGAATTTTTCAAAACGCAATCTTAGGAGACATTATGGCATTATCATCTGACATGGTCAGAGGTTTACTTGACACCATGGTATTAAGCCTCATCGAAGAAGAAGACCAATATGGCTATCAACTCGCCCTCGCCATCAAAGCCCGCACCCAGGGTCTTTTTGAGATTAAAGAAGCGTCTTTATATGCGACCTTACAACGCCTCGAAGAAAAAGGCATCATTACTTCTTATGTCGGTGAGAAAACGTATGGCAAAAAACGTCGTTACTATCAGTTATCTGAACTTGGAAAAACGTATCTAAGGGGAAAAAAAGGGGAATGGAAAGAACTACAAGTAATCATGTCCTATTTATTGGAGAAAAATGATGGAACCCATTCGTAAATTCATTAAGCGCCTTTTCAAAGATCAACCGCCCCAAAAAACCAGCGAAGAGTACCTCATCGAACGTTTAGAAGAAAAAGTCGAAGACCTCAAAGAATCAGGACTAACAGAAAAAGAAGCGATCGACCAAAGCATCATGGAATTTGGGGATGCGGATGATTATTATTTACCGACCCTGGATAAAGAAAAAAGACGTTATCAAAGATATAAAACGGTAAGGCATTATCTTAATGATCTTGTCTTTTCAAGTTTAGCAGCGCTTTTAATCATCGCCATTTTAGTAATGATTAATATTTTGTATATCAATAATTTAGGTCCATGGAGTGCGGTGGCGGGAGCTGCGATTTTATTTTGGCCGCTTAGTATCTTTTATCGCTGGCTTAATCAACGACTTAAACGATGAATACTCAAAAACTGGTTTTAATATCTGTCTTGATTGCGATTAGCATCGTTCTTAATATCATTGAGCGATTCGCCCTAGGGGGCCTTACCGGACTTCCAATGATCCGTTTAGGACTGGCGAACATTGTGGTCTTGATGGTGCTTTATTTATACCAAGCTAAAGATGCCTTTTTAGTTCTCATCATCCGGATTTTTTTAGTAGGGTTATTTACCTCTTTATTTAGCCCGACTTTCTTTTTAAGTTTAGGTGGCGGCCTCTTAGCATACTTAGGCATGATCATTGGGAAGTCATTTAAAGTCTTTTCAATCATCGGGGTCAGTGTCTTAGGGTCATTTGGTCATGCGCTGGGTCAAATTATTACGGCTATAATTATTCTAAGTACCCAAGAACTGATTGTATATTTCCCGTGGCTCGTGGTTTTAAGTTTACCCACAGGGCTCTTAACGGGTTTCATTGCGCTTAAAATGAACAAAATAATAAAAGAAGCCTTTTTCAAGGCTTCAAATGTGATCTAAAAAATCTTGCATCAGCGCCTTAAATAAAGGTGCTTTTTTTTTCGCGACCTCTAAAACATGATGATGATCGTGAAGGCGTTCTTGAATGCCCGTCGCCATATTCGTCACTACCGAAAAGCCGAGGACTTTAATTCCGAAGCTTCTTGCTTTAATCGTTTCAGGGACCGTCGACATCCCAACCACATCGCCAAACTGTGAAAGCATTTTAATTTCAGCTTTTGTTTCATAATAAGGCCCCATAAAGCTGACATAGGTGCCTTCTTGATACTTCGCATTATGGTGCTTAAACACGTCTTTCATCTTTTGTCTTAACTCTAAGTCAAAAGGCTCTGTCATATCTGGGAATGTAGTTTCAGCTAAATGCCCGACTAATGGATTAGAGGGCATAAAGTTGATAAAGTCTTTGAGGATTACGAAATCACCGGGTGTTAAATCTTTATTCATCCCCCCACAGGCATTCGTGATAATCAGGGTCTTTACCCCAAGCGCCTGAAAGAGTTCGATATTGAGGGTGACTTCATGCATCGAGTATCCCTCATAAAAGTGAACCCGTCCTTTTTGAATCAGAGTTGTTTTATTATTTCTTTTTCCGATGATGAATTTAGCGGAATGACCCGCGACCGTGGGTTTTGGAAGTCCCTCAAAAACATCGAAAGAAAGTTCAATCGTCGAATCAAAATAATCCGCATCAAAATCAAGTCCAGATCCTAAGATGACGGCGGTTTCAATCTTATTTATGAGGTGTGCATTAAATACGTCCAACCATTGATTATTCATTATTAATAACCTGCCTTGAGATAAGATTTTCACTAAAAAGGATGGCTCCATCGAGCGTGTATAAAATCGCTTCAAAGCCAAATGATTCAGCAAAGGCGATGGCTTCTAACGGTTCCATTAAAAACGCGGCGGTCGATAAGACATCACCTAAGATTCCATCAGGTCCAATCAAGGTAATGGACCGCATGGTTTGACCGGGATACAAGGTTCTCGGGTCGATGATATGGTGAAAGATGACACCATCCACTTCAAAGTAACGTTGATAATCCCCGGCGGTAACAATATGTTCGCCACTATCTAAATAAAGCCGACTGTAAGGTTCTAGAAATTCACTCTCAGGATGCCTTAAAGCAATCAACCATCGTTGATTATCACGGGTGGGATGATACCCGTAGACTTCAATGTTGGAGGTGCCTGCATTAATTAAGAACCCTTTAACATCCCCGCGGTACCTTAAGTAATCTCCAACAAGCGCTGCAGCATAGCCTTTGGCTACGCCTCCTAAATCAATCTGGGTTCCTTCTAAAACGCTAAACCGATTGCCGACAAGACTAATCCGGTCATTTCCAATAAAATTTTGAGCTTCATTAAGACTTTCTTCTAAGGGTATTTCACATAAACGTCCTTCATTACATTCAATCATTGATCTATTCCAAACATTAATGAGGGCCCCTAATGAGATATCAAATAAACCTTCAGTAAGCTTACCGTATTCAAGTCCTAAAGCGATGATGTCTGAAAGTAATGGATCGATATCATAGACCTGACCGGGATTTTGATTCATTTGGTAAATGTTTAAGATATCATCATATTCGTTATAATTGGTGGCTAGTTGATGAACGTGTTTATAAATCATTTCTACACACTTGAGGATTTCATTGGTATCGACTGATTCTTCGGTGTAAATGGTTAAACTTAAAAGGGTATCAAAATACCCGGTTAACGTGGCTGAAGTTCTTTTAAGACCTGATGTCTCAAAAACCTCATCTGCAGGCGTATTTTTAAAGTCATTGATCGAAACCCCGCAGACGTCTTCAATCGAGTTTAAAGGAGGGGTTTGACACGCCGCTAATATCAATAATAAAGTAAGAGTAAGGCCACTCAATAAACGCTTCATAAGACATCCTTTCATGCGAAATTATATCATATCTAGAAGTCAGCAGTGATGAGCCTTCTAAGATATGGTAGACTTTAATTAGGTGAAAAGTATGAAGATTTCAGATTTAATCCTTGTGGTATTTCTCGGTTTTATTTCGGTCTTAAGCGTCTTTTGGGTTCAAGACCTCCAAGCCCGATCTTCTGACGTGAACGGGGTGGCTATTGTCATCTATCAAAACCAAGTGATTTTAGAAATCAGCTTAGGATCGGATGAATACCGCATCATCAGACCGGAGCATGTTTTACAAGTCAATATCAACGACGGATTATTCACCGTCACCGGAACCTTAGGACCGATTGTCTTACAAAGAGATAATCAAACGATCAGGGTGGTTTCTCAAACATCCCCGGAAAATATTTGCGAAATTCAAGGAGCAACGAATTCACCATTAAAACCCTTAACGTGTCTACCCAATGAACTGATAGTGAGAATTGAAAGAGCATCAAATCAAGATGATGAGGATGCGATATTATCGTAAGAAGAGGTTAAGATGAATATTTTAGTGACAGGGGGTCTAGGCTTTATTGGATCTCATACGGTCGTGAGCTTATATGAAAGAGGCCATCAGGCTGTAATCATCGATGATTATTCGAATGCAAGTAAAGAAGTCTTAGAAAAGTTAGAAACTTTAATCCAATCAAAGATTCCTTTCATTGAAGGGAACGTGACGGACTCAAAGTTGGTTGAAAATATCTTTAAAAACCATCAGATCGATGGTGTTTTACACTTTGCAGCATTCAAAGCGGTCGGTGAATCGGTTGAAAAACCCATCATGTATTATGAAAACAATTTAAATGCGACGTTGACGGTCGCCAAACTTGCTTTAGAACATAAAGTTAAAAAGTTTGTATTTAGTTCATCTTGTACGGTTTATGGGGATCAACCCTCTCCATTCCATGAAGAAATGGACTTGTTACCTGCTACCAATCCATACGGGGCTACTAAACAAATGAGTGAACAAATTTTAAAAGATATTTCTTTTGCTCACCCTGAGTTTAAAGTAACACTATTGAGATATTTTAATCCCATTGGGGCCCATGATAGTGGACTCATCGGAGAGTCGCCTCTTGGAGTACCCAATAACTTAATGCCTTATATCTTAGACGTAGCTTTGGGTAAAAGGCCTCATCTCAATGTATATGGTTCGGATTATCCGACTTTAGATGGATCCGGTGTCAGAGATTATATCCATGTGATGGATTTAGCAGAGGCTCATGTGGCCGCCTTAGAGAAATCACTTAAACCCGTTAATATTTATAATGTTGGAACCGGCCAAGGAAGTAGTGTCCTTGAGGTGGTTAAAGCCTTTGAAACCATGAATGATGTTAAGATTCCACTAAATATAACAGCCCGTAGACCCGGTGATATAGCAGTTAGTTTTGCAGACCCTGCTAAGATAAAAAACGAACTAGGCTATCAAACAAAAAGAGATTTAAACCAAATGGTTAAGGACGCCTGGAACTTCGCTAAAAGGTCAAATCATGCCTGAAAGCTTATTTAACATACTCGAATCTATATTATTTTTTGTTTTCTTAGGCCTAAGTTTTAAAGCGTTAATGGCTTCAAGAATTCCGGAGATGTTTATTAAAGGTGCGATTTGGCAAATTCAAATTGTGACGATATTCATGAGCTTAGCTCTAGCATATTTAGTGACTCAGTCATTGATGAGACTGATTGAAATATCGACTTCATTCATCGGCTAGATAATGGATTGTTTTTAGACCTAAATTAAATAGAATCTTATGATTCAGTTTTTGTTCAATAAAATTATTAAAAAAGGTAATTTTTCTTCAAGGATAACTGCGTTTAATTCTATCTTTTCATCAAAATTAAGCTATATTTCAAAGACTCAATCATTGAGCGTATTTTTTAAAAGTTCATAGTCTTTATAATCAAGTCTAAACGACACCGGAAGGGTCGTTTTTTTCTTTTGATTTCTAAAATGGCTTGTGTCGGGTTTTTAATTCAGTCCATGTTTAACCTCAATAATAGTATACGCTAGTTTAAAAAGTGAGGGGTTTTAAGGTATAATAATAAGCGGTAAACCCATGGATAAAATAGCGCATGCGTATAAAATTTTAAATCGTCTAAATGCGTCTTCATATGAAGCGTTTATTGTGGGTGGTGCGGTCAGAGATCATCTTCTTGGATACCCTTTAATGGATATTGATATCACGACTCAGGCTAAACCCGATGACATTCAATCACTCTTTAAAAAAGCAATTCCTACCGGAAAAGCTTTTGGGACGATGACCGTCATTGAAGACGGCCATACTTATGAAATCACCACTTACCGCAAGGACGGCGAGTACTTCAACCACCGCCACCCAGAATCCATTGAATTTTCAGAAGATGTTATTGAGGACTTAAAAAGGCGTGACTTTACCATTAACCAACTGAGAATGGACGCTCAAGGAATCATCTATGATGACTTTAACGGATTAGATGACTTAAAAAACAAACTCATTAGAACGATTGGTGATCCGCATGAACGCTTTGAAGAAGATGCGTTAAGGTTACTCAGGGCATTTCGCTTCTCAGCTAAACTAGGATTCAACATTGAAGAAAAGACCTTAAAAGCCATCCAAGATAAAGCACCTTTAATCAAAACGATTAGTATTGAACGTGTCCAACAAGAACTCGCGAAGATGCTGGAATATGACCACCTCTTAAAGACGCTCCAATTAATGGTTGAATCCGGTTTTGCCGATCATCTATTTAATCTAAAACCAGGGCTTCTGCATTGTCTAAAGTTTAGTGAAGGGTGTAAAATTAAAAGACTTTATTTAGTCAGTCAAAAAGTCGCTTTGGATCAAGCACCATGGAAACTCCCTTCAAAGACATTAAGAAGACTTCAAAGGCTCAAGGATTTAGATTTAGCGCTTTCCAAAGGATTTTATCCTAGACTCATTCTAGAGTATGACCTAGAAGACTTTGAGATCATCGATCAGATTTATCAAGATGAAAATAAACCCTCGCTTATTAAAACCTATCAATCCCTTAAAGCTGAATTAGTGTTGTCTTCTAAAAAAGAACTCGCCGTCAACGGAAAAGAACTCGAAGAATCATTAGCGCTAAGCCATAAATCAATGATTAAACCGATCTTAGACTATCTCATTGATGAAGTCTGTGCATACCGTGTTAAAAATCAAAAGGAAGCCTTAATTACCCACGTCAAAACCTATAAGAAATGAGCCTATGACTTCCCCTTATTTTGCGTATATTGAAGATTTTCAACTGATCACTGTGATGGTCCCTCTGAGTTATCGGGATGACATTCAATTCGCCTTTAGAATTGAATCCGAGTCTGAATCCATCGAGTGTGAACTCAAGCACCATCAAAAAATTGGCGATGAACGCCAATATATTTTGTCGTTCCAAGGTCATGTGCTCTTAAATGAAACCTATTACGTGGTCGATGACCAAAATACAAAAACCCCTTTAAAATCCGGTAAAATTGTTAGAACCCCTTTGTTTGATGACCTCTTTTATTACGATGGACCATTAGGCATTGACTATACCCCCAAAGCAACAACCTTTAGAGTCTGGTCTCCCATTGCCAAAAAAATGAATCTTCGTCTATATAACGTCACTGAAGAAGTTATTCCAATGACCTATCAAAACCAAGGGGTATGGGAAGTAAAGGTCCCTCAAGATTTAGACGGAGTGAGTTATGACTTTACGGCCTTTGTCAATCAACTGGAAACTACCTTCATTGATCCTTACGGAATTGCCTCTACCGCGAATGGAGAAAAAAGTGTTGTCATTGACTTAGGAAAAACCTATAAATTTAAACATCCAAAGCCTGAATTTAGTGGTTACCTAACCGACGCAGTCATCTATGAAGTCTCAGTCAGAGACCTGACTTATATGTTGTTAGAGGGTGAGAAGTCCACTTTCAAAGGATTCACCCAAACCGGAATCAAAACCAAAATAGGAGCTCCAGCGGGTTTTGATTACTTAAAAAGCTTAGGAATCACCCATATTCAACTCCTACCGATTTTTGATTTTGAAGGGGTCAATGAAAAAGACCGCTTTAAGCTTTATAACTGGGGCTATAACCCCAGTCAATATAATGTCCCTGAAGGATCATTTTCTAGTGATGTAAACGATCCCTATGCCCGCATTAATGAATTAAAAGCGATGATTGATATCCTCCATCAAGAAGGCTTTAGGGTCATTATGGATGTGGTCTATAACCACGTCTATGAGATCCATACCTTTCCCTTTGAACAAATCATTCCTGGTTATGCCTTTAGAGTCGATGACCGGGGGATGATGACCAACTCATCGGGATGTAATAATGATCTAGCGACCGAAAGACAAATGATTCGTCAGTTCATCATCGATAGTGTGACCTACTGGGTCAAAGAATATAACATCGATGGCTTCCGCTTTGATTTGATGGGTCTGATTGACGTCACGACGATGAACCGGGTTTCCCAAACCTTAGATGGCATTAATAAAACCTTACTCTTATACGGAGAAGGCTGGAAGATGCCCACTCCGTTACCCGAGAGTCAAATGGCACATATGGATAATCCTAATGTCTTGTTTAAGATAGGATTCTTTAATGATGGATTTAGAGAAACCATCAAAGGAGCAACCTTTATCCCAAAAGCCTTAGGCTTTATGAGCGGGGGTAAACTTGAACCTCATAACGTCATGCATGCGATTTTAGGTTCAACCTTAAACCACCGCTTTAAATATCCTTCACAGTCGCTCAATTATATTGAATGTCATGATAATTACACGGTCGCTGATAAACTTAAGATTGCACTTCCTGACTTAGACCAAGGCCTCAGACACCAAATGCAAGAACTGGGTACGGCAGTCGTCTTGTTATCCCAAGGAGTGCCTTTTATTCATGCCGGTCAAGAGTTCTTTAGAGAAAAAACCGGGGTCGAAAATTCATATAACGCCTCTGATGATGTCAACCATATCAATTGGGATCTCGTCGATGACCATCAAGCCGCCATTAAACGATTTAAATTTCTCATTAATTTGAGAAAAGGCGAACCCTTATTTAGACTCAAAACACTCGCCCAAATTAAAAAACATACATCGCTCAGTTTTACCCGTTTAGGCAGTGTCATTTACCGCTTAGAAAACGATGAAGTCAGTTATGTGATTTTATTTAAATCAAAAGCGGGCGAAGAAAAAGTAGAACTCGCATCGACCTATCAAATCATCTTTGACA
The DNA here is from genome assembly GCA_018402725.1 of Candidatus Izemoplasma sp. Lineage (GTDB taxonomy): Bacteria > Bacillota_I > Bacilli_A > Izemoplasmatales > Izemoplasmataceae > JAGYII01. The sequence continues at coordinate 18,108 of JAGYII010000011.1, forward strand.
CCACGGAAGTAAGCACCAATCAAGTGTCGTCCTTTATCCAATCAGACGCCATTACTTGTCTCATTGCGATGAAGAAAAAGGAGTTATGATGCAAACCTTATGGGCCCAAGTTGAATCAATCAATAGTAGTACCTATGAGACGGATTCCATCACCGTATTAAATGAAGCCAAAGAGCGCACGACCTTAAGAGTAGAAAAAGAGCCTGTTTTTCAATTGATGAATCTATACTTCTTTGAACTTCAACCGATTGAATTTAAAGAAAAACCGAGTTTTCAAGTCTTAAAGTCAACCCATGTCGATGAAATGCCGATCTCAGTTACGGATAAATTCAATGTCTTAAAGAACTTTTACCCAGCGACTTCTGAATCGATTGAAGATTTAATCAAGTATATTGAAAAAGCGTTAGAGTCGATTCAAAATAAAAACATCAAAGCCTTAACGGAGGCGATTTTAAATCCGCTTAAAGATAAGTTCTTTTTATATCCGGCGGCCACTAAGTTTCATCATGCGTACATCGGGGGTATTGCACACCATACCGTATCGATGCTTAAATTAATGGAAGGATTTTTAAAGAACTATCCGTTTTTAAACCGGGATTTACTGACCTCAGGGATTATCTTACATGACTTATTTAAAGTTGAAGAACTGACGGATTATAAAGACCCGAGTTATTCAAGAGACGGAAAGCTTTTAGGTCACATTTCTTTAGGTGCGCAGGCGATTTACAAAGCGTCTTATGAACTAGAACTGGGAGATTCTGAAGAACGCGTACTTTTAGAACACATGGTTTTAACCCATCATTATTATGGTCATTTTGGGTCTCCTAAAAAACCGAATCTTGCTGAAGCCTTAGCGCTTCATTTCATTGACAATATGGATGCGAAATTTGTGGTGCTGGGTGAAGCCCTAGCTCAAACCGAAGAAGGAACCTTTACCAATTCTCTTAATATCATTGATAAAGAACGCTTTTATAAGCCCAAAATTTAGCGTTGCAAGAAGATAGCCCTTGTGGTAAAGTAAGAAGTGCGAAATTTTAAAGGAGTAACGATATGAAACTAGAAATCCGTCAAGAAAAAGGCTCAAACGTCCGTAAACAAGGCTTCGTTCCAGGGGTTATTTACGGAAAAAAACTCGACCCTGTTGCGGTCAAGCTTGAAGCGAAAGCCTTCTTAAAAACGTTAAAAGAATTTGGAAAAAATATGGTGTTTGATGTAGAACTTGAAGGCACTAAGCATCAAGTCTACGTGAAAAACTATCAAATTAATCCAATTAGAAATAGTGAGTTTTTCAGCTTTGATCTTCAAAAAGTATCTGCCTCTGATACAATGACTACCGAAATTCCGCTTAACATCATCGGCCGTGAAGCCTTTGAAGCGAAAAAACTATTGGTCCAACAAATCCTCAACGCGGTCGAGTGTGAATATCCCGTGGGCCAAGGGGTGCAGTCTTTTGATGTAGATATTATTTCACTTAAAGAAGGCGACGCTTTATATGTTAAAGACTTACCGCTTCCAAAAGGATTCAAAGCCATCACTGATTTAGAAGCCATGGTCGTTAACATCAGTGTCCCATCCTTCAAAGAAGAAACCACCGAAGAGCCTATCGAAGGTGAAGACGCTTTAACTGAAGAGCCTGAAAAAGAAGAAGAATAAAAAAATAAGCGATTCCATTTGGAATCGCTTTTTAATTACTCAAGTTCTGATAGTAAGGGAGTAAACGACCGGCGATTAAAGATTTCACCAAGGGTTCTTAAGATATTAACATGGTAGGATTGATCAATCGTGTAAGTAATTTCACTAGCTAAGTCTTCTATCAGGAGTGAATTAAAGTAAGTGTTCCCTAACGCTCTTTCGTAAAAGGGACGATAATAAGCATTGATAGCGTTAAAACGGTCCGCCCCAAATTCACCCAGTAATGCTGTGTTTAAAGCTTCTTGACTTTGGAAGTTACTACCATTTTCTGTGATGTATTCAATGTACGCTTCGATATCAGCGCTGGTAAGGACGTAAGATGGTTTTTCGAAGTCAGGTCCGGGTTCGCCTAATATCATATGAAGCCCAAACTGAGTTCTAATTAAACGGTCATTTAAGAGTTCATCTTGATCGATGTTTTCAGGAAGTTGGTAGCGTCCATAAAAATCAATGAGTCCATCTAAGAAGGGTCTTACAAAGCTTCTAGAGCGGTCTAACGTTAAAGGTTCCTCGGCACTTAAGTTTTCAAAGATGATGTAAAAGCCTTGGTTTTTAAACTGAGCCCAATCGGAATAATCATCATTGTCTGGGTCTTCACTTCTTAATCCGTTATTAAAGGCCGTTAAGATATCTTCAAGAGTGAGTCCTGAATCAATCGCTTCAGTGACTAAGTCTTCAAACTGGGCAATGGTTCTTTCGACTTGGGCTTTTTCAATCGCACTTAAATCTTCGTAGTATTCTTCAAAGTCATCGGGAACAAAGTCTTGATCCATATCAACAAATAAAAGGAGTTGTTTCACTTCTAAGCTAAGATAGTTATCTTGGTTTTCTTGAAGGTAAGGAAGGGCCATATCATACGTTAATCGGTCGTTCACAAAGTTTCTTCTCACATCCGTGAGGGCTAATGTGAGTAAGTAATCATATTCAGACTCTAAACCATACCCTGCTCTTAAGAAATCTTCCCAGGTAAAATTGTCAGGGCCAAATCCAAATTGGGCATAAAACCCATTACTAAAGGCGAGTTTATCTTGTCTAATTTGATCTCTAAAAGCGACCATGGCTTCCGAGCTATTTCTAAATAAATCCCGATTCGTTCCGTATAATGCTTCAAATCCTTCACTTTGTAAGAGGAGTTCATTTCGAACCAGGTCTAGAGAATAAAGCGCCCCAATCCGGCGATTTAAATAAACAAAGAATTCATCGACGGTGACTTCTAAATCGCCGATGTTCGCAATTAAACTACGATCGCGGTTTTCATTAAAGGCGTCGACTTGCGTGGATTGAAGGTAAGTAGCGGCTAAGTCTTCATCATGGATTTCAAAGCCTAAAGTTTCTCTAAATTTAGCCAGTTCTCTTTGAACCACGCCTTCGGCCGTAATGAGGGAATCTAAGAAAGCTTCTTCAAATTCAGCGGCATCTTCTATGTTTTCTAATAAGGTTGTTATTGGATTATCAAAAATATAAGCTAAGACGCGCTCTGTACCGATGGTCCGTGATGATGTGGAATAAAGGGTATCAGACGATCTTAAGGTTGTGAATAAGAAATTAGCCAAGGAAGTCATGTTTGCACTGCCAACATCTAACATCTCACTGTAGGTATAATTTAAGCGTTCAAAGTTTAAAGTCGCTAAATCAGAACGAGTGACATTAGTAGGAAGAGTACTTAAGAAAGGATTGAGATAATTATCCATAATGAGGTAGTAATTTAAAACCTCAGCGTCTGATAACAACCGTGTATTTTCATCATTAAATCCGTCAGTAGGGACATCTTCAATGGGAGTCTCACCAAAATAAAGGCCCATCCCGCCTTCAAACCCTAACACTAAGTTATTCATTCTTAAAACGCCGTTAAGTTCATTTAAACTTCTAAAGCGTAAAACAATGGCTTTAAGGGATCCTTTTTCGTTATCTTCGTAATATTCTTTAAAGGCATCGAGATGACGAATACTAGAAACTTCTTCGTTTGCCAAAAGGCTTTCTAAAATAAGGGCTTTCGCTTTTTCTTCTCTTGCTGAGGTTAAGCGAACAAACCTTTCAACACTGCTCGCATCATCCGGGTCAAACCCGCTGATGACGATGAGGTCTAGATAATCTTGGTCCCGTTGTTGTTTTTCAAAGTCAGAAAGTTGATTGATTTCATCTAAATCAGTCGTACCATAGGTTAACCGAAGTATCGTTTCGTCGATTTCATCTTGGGTGACGGCGGCCATTTCTGAAGCCAGTAAGGTTTCATCAATCATATTTAAAAGTTGATTGATGCCATCCGCTGCTTTGGCTTCATCAAACCATTCTTGATTCGTTAAGGTGACCCCATTGACTGTGACAAAAGGACCGTTTGGGTCTGTGAGTCTTGGGCTGTTGTCTCTTTGTAAAAGAAGAGAAAATACGACGGTTAATCCAATGATTGCTAGGATGATACCGAGAATGATACTCCCTCTTTTAATAATTACTTTATCCATGTTCATACACTCCTTCGTTGATAATCGCAATAATAAGTTTACCATTAAGGGCCTTTTCATACAACCAATTGATGACTTTCTCACCATTTTTTAAATGAGCGCAATTGGTTGTATAATAAGACGCAAAGGTGAAGCGATGAAATTTAGACTCTTAGGCAGTGGTTCATCCGGCAATGCCACCCTCATCCAAGAAGGGGATGAGGCTTTTTTGATTGACGCAGGTTTGCCCATCCAAACCATGATGAGACATCTTAATGAAGCCTTAGAAGTCCCTTTAAAGGCCATCTTTATTACCCATGAACATAGTGATCATGTTCAGTCGTTAGAAAAAATATTGAAAACTATCGACGTGCCCTTTTATACCACTTTTGAAACGTTTATGGCGATTCCTTTTTTAGAGCGCTTTAAAGACCGTTTCATTCCAGTCATCCCGAAGCGACCCTTTTTCTTAAGTCCTTTTCAAGTGACGCCTTTTTCAACGTCCCATGACGCCGCCCATGCGGTGGGGTTTATCTTTCAAACCGAAGAAGAAAAACTGGTCCATTTTACCGATGCAGGCTATATCCCTGAAGCGGATTATCCGCTTTTAAAAGGAGCCGATATGTACGTGATTGAAAGTAATTATGACGTCACGATGCTCTTTGATTCAAAAAGGCCCTATCACCTTAAACAGCGGATTCATTCGCCAAAAGGACACTTATCGAATGAAGAGGCCAGCTACCATCTCATGAAGTTAATGGATGAAAAAACAAAGTTAATTTGTTTTTCGCATCCTTCTGAAGATTGTAATACCGATCAATGTATTACCGAAACATTTGAAAAGTCCGCAGAAACCTTTAAAATAGATATTAGTGAATTAAAAACCCATATTGCTAAAGCGAAGACTTTAAGTCCTTGGCTTTATATAAAGGAGTCATGATGTCGATTGAACAAATAAAAGCCACCACGGCTAAAGCCCTTAAAGTCAACCAAGATCACGTCGAACTTGATCACCGCTTAATGGGGGGGATGTCTAATTTCACCTACGTGATTAAAGTCAACGAAGATAAATACACCTTTAGAATCCCTGGTAAAAACGCCGAGCGTTTTGTCGACCGTGACGTTGAAAAAGATCATATCCCCCTTTCAGAACAACTTGGGCTCAATAATGAGACGGTTTATTTAGATGTTCAAAGTGGTGAAAAGATTGCCCGGTTCATTGAGGGGGTCCCTTTATCAACGCTTAACCCATTAGATTATCTTGATCAAGCCGCAGCGCTACTTCATACGATCCATGATTCAGCCATTCAAAGTCCTCATGCCTATCAACCATTTGTCCGTTTAGAAAAATATGAATCGTATTTAAACGAATATCATCATACTCACCATGAACGCTATATAAAAGCAAAAGCAACTCTACTATCGAATCGTTCATTCCTAGCGTCATTTGGCACCGTCTTTACCCACGGGGATAGTCAACTCTCCAACTTTATTGTGAATGAAGATACCCTTAAACTCACCGACTGGGAATTCTCTGGGATGAATGACGCCTTTTATGACTTAGCGTGTTTTGGGAATAATGATTTCAGCCACGCCGAAAGCTTACTCCCTGTTTATATAAAAAAAGAGCCTACTTTAGAAGATTGGAACCGGCTTTATTTATGGCGACTCTTCCAGACCCTTCAGTGGCATAACGTGGCTTTGTATAAGCATTTCATTGGTTTATCTGAAGATTTAAAAATTGATTTTTATAAAGTTTCTAATCTATACTTAGACAAGGCCGAAAGCCTCATTGGAAAGCTTAAGTAAGCCAAAAAGTCACTGTTAAAGTGACTTTTTTTCATTTTAAGCGCGTTGTATTCAAATTAAAGGACTTCTATAATGAACTTGTAATACAGTTCGCTTTAATAGGAGGCTTTTTATGGCAAAAGAAAAACACTTTCAATCGATGGACGGGAACCAAGCGGCCGCTCACGCGTCCTATGCCTTTACGGAATTGGCCGGGATTTATCCGATTACTCCGTCCTCAACGATGGCTGAACATACTGATCTTTGGGCCTCTCAAGGCAAAAAGAACCTTTTCGGCATGCCGGTTAAAGTGATTGAGATGCAATCAGAAGCTGGGGCCGCTGGAACGGTCCATGGGTCCTTACAATCTGGAGCTTTAACGACCACCTACACCGCGTCTCAAGGACTCCTTTTAAAAATACCGAATATGTATAAGATGGCGGGTGAACTCCTCCCAGCGGTAATCCATGTCGCTGCCCGGAGTATTGCGGTTCAGGCCTTATCGATTTTCGGAGATCATCAAGACGTGATGGCAGTTCGCCAAACGGGATTTGCGATCCTTGCGTCTGGGTCGGTCCAACAAACAATGGATTTAGCCGGTGTGGCCCACTTGGCTGCAATTAAATCTAGCCTTCCCTTCTTGCACTTTTTTGATGGCTTTAGGACCTCCCATGAAGTCAATAAAGTCGAAGTCATTGACTACGAAGTGTTTGACAAGCTTCTGGATAAAGAGGCTGTCAAACGATTTAGAAAACGGGCCTTAAACTCCCAAAAACCCGTTACCCGCGGCTCTGCCCAAAATGATGATGTTTATATGCAAGCCAGAGAATACCAAGACCTCTTTTATAAAGATGTTCCTGACATCGTAAATCATTACTTAGAAGCGATATCAGAAGAAACGGGAAGAAGTTATAAACCATTTAATTACTATGGCCATCCTGAAGCCACAGAAATCATCATTGCGATGGGGTCCGTGACAGAGACGATTGAAGAGACGATTGATTACCTGAATGAAAAAGAAAACCGTAAAGTCGGCCTCATCACCGTCCATTTATATCGTCCTTTCAGTTCGAAATTTTTCTTTAATGTCTTCCCCCAATCCGTGAAAAAAATCGCCGTCTTAGACCGGACTAAAGAGAACGGATCGATCGGGGAACCGTTATATCTTGATGTAAGAAGTTTATTTTATGATCAAGAAAATAAACCCCTTATCATCGGGGGGCGCTATGGATTATCGTCAAAAGACACGACGCCTTCAGACATCAAAGCCGTCTATGATAATTTAATCCACGAACAAAAACCCAACTTTACCATCGGCATCCACGATGATGTCAATTTTTCATCTCTTAAAAAGTCAGAACCGATTGACACGAATCACCCCTCCACCACCGAACTCTTATTCTTTGGCTTTGGGTCTGATGGGACGGTGGGGGCCTCTAAGAACACGATAAAAATCATCGGTGAAAACACCGATCTTTATGGTCAAGCCTATTCAAGCTATGACTCTAAGAAATCAGGCGGAGTGACCCGGATGCACTTAAGGTTTTCTAAAGAAGTCATCCGTTCGACTTACTTAGTGTCTAGACCTCATTTTGTCAGTTGCTCGAAAGATAGCTATTTATATACCTATGACATGATTGACGGGTTAAGAGAAGGGGGAACTTTATTACTTAATACCGTCACTTCAAAAGATAAAGTCGATACGATTTTACCCAATAAAGTCAAACGCCAACTCGCCCTTAAAAAAGCGAAGCTATACATCATTGATGCCGTCCACTTAGCCGAAGATGCTGGGCTTGGTGAAAGAATTAATACCATCATGCAATCGGCCTTCTTTGCCCTGAATGAACAAATCATGCCTTATCAAGAAGCCGTTGAATTGATGAAAAAATACGCGGAAAAGGAATACGGGCGTAAGGGTCAACATATCGTTGAACTCAACTGGAAAGCCATCGATCAAGGCCAAAACGGCCTAGAAGAAGTTTTCGTTGATCCGGCGTGGACCGCCCTTGAAGATGAAATCGATGACTTTGATCAAGACCTCCCCGACTTTGTGAAAAATATCGCGATTCCTGTCAACCAAATCAAAGGCTATGACCTCCCCGTCTCCGCCTTCGCCCCCTATGCCGATGGGACAATGGAAAACGGATCCACCCAGTATGAAAAACGAGGGATTGCTAATTATATTCCGACCTGGATATCAGATAACTGTATTCAGTGTAATCAATGTGCCTTCGCCTGTCCTCACGGGGTGATTAGACCTTTCTTAATGACGGACGATGAATTTAACTCAGCGCCTGAAGGCATCGACACCTTAGACGCTAGGGGAAAAGGCATTGAAGGCTTAAAATACCGAATCCAAGTTTCGACCCTTGATTGTACGGGATGCGGGGTATGTGTCACGGTCTGTCCAGTTAAGCCTGAAAAAGCCCTTAAAATGAATCCGATTGGTGAAGAGATCTCGATGGGTGAAATTGAACGATCCGAGTACTTCTATCACCACGTCACCCCTAAAGATCACTTGGTTGAAAAAAACAACGCGAAAAACTCCCAGTTTGCGAAACCCCTCTTTGAATTTTCAGGAGCCTGCGCCGGCTGCGGGGAAACCCCGTATGTCAAACTCGTCACTCAGCTCTTTGGCGAACGCATGGTGATCGCGAATGCGACGGGATGTTCATCAATTTATAGTGGCTCTTTCCCAGCAACCCCTTACACCACGAATGCTGAAGGCCGGGGACCGGCCTGGGCCAATTCACTTTTTGAAGATAACGCAGAATTTGGTTTTGGGATTTATCATGGCTTTGCCAGTATGAGAGACCGCTTAAGAGTCACTTATTTAGAACACAAGGCTGAACTTGATAAAGGCCTTCAAGTTTTGATGGATCAATGGATTGAAAGTTTCCATGATGGAGATAAAACCTTAGAACTATCAAGGGAAATCATTCCTTATTTAGACCGTTTATCCGGTGAAACCGTTGAGACGTTCAAAGAGTTATCAGGCTATTTTGTGAGACAATCTAATTGGATTATTGGCGGGGATGGTTGGGCGTATGATATTGGATTTGGAGGTCTTGATCATGTGATTGCCTCGAATCAAGATGTCAACATCCTGATCTTAGATACGCAGGTCTATTCCAATACCGGAGGCCAATCATCTAAAGCGGCCCCGACCGGATCGATTGCCGCCTTTACGGCGTCTGGCAAAGAAGGCAAGAAAAAAGAACTGGCCGCGATGATCATGACATATGGGCATGTGTATGTCGCCCAGATCTCCCACGGCGCCTCTCAGCAACAAGTCGTTAAAGCCTTTAAAGAAGCCGAAGCCCATGATGGCCCTTCTGTGATCATTGCTTACTCACCTTGTATCGCGCATAAAATTAAAGGGGGCCTCGAGTTTTCAGCCGATCAGGCCAAACTCGCGGTTGAATCAGGATACTGGCCGACCTTTAGATATAACCCCGCGCTTGCTTTAGAAGGTAAAAATCCATTTGTTTTAGATTCTAAAGAACCGAACTGGGACCGTTATCAAGAGTTCTTACTCAATGAACAACGCTACTCTCAGCTTTTAGATATCAATCCAGATAAAGCCGAAGAACTTTATAAACTTAATGTCGAAGATGCCAAACGGCGTTACAGGATGTACCAGCGCTACGCAGCGATGGACTTCACCAACGAAGCTTAAAGCTAAACCCCTCCTTACTTAGGAGGGGTTTATAATATCTTGAAGAATATTTAAATCGGGTTTATAATGGAATGTTACAGAAAGAAGGTGAAAAAATGGGTGAAGCCATTACCTTAACCGATATCCTCCAAAGTTTAGGGCTTACCGTTTTATTTGTCGGTCTGATTGGATATGAACGTCAAAAAAGACATAAGATTGCGGGACTCACCACGCATTTAATGGTCGCTTTAGCGGCCGCCGGGATTACGTTACTTCAAGAAGTCCTCGTCTTTGATGCGATTCAGTTCGCCAGAGAAAACCCAGAGATAGCCAATACCATTACCTTTGAACGCCAACGGATTGTGGCTCAAGTGATTTCCGGGGTTGGTTTTTTAGGGACTGGAGCGATTTTAAAAACGCAAGGGTCGATTACTGGTTTAACCACGGCCTCAACCTTATGGGCCAGTGCCATCATTGGAATTATCTTTGGTTACGGTCAGATTGTTTTAGGCATTAGTGTTTCGGTTTTGATGTTATTCGTCTTAACGATTATCAAAGCTTATATCAGAAATCATCAAGGTCAAGAATACGATCACGAGTTATAAAGATGGACATCGGTCCATCTTTTTTTTGCATTTGGTGGCCTTTAAAAGCTGTATTACAGTATGCTATAATTAGGCTTAAGTAAAAGGAGATATTATGACAACATTAGAGATTAAAAATTTACATGCCTCCGTCGATGGGAAGCCGATCTTACAAGGGGTTGACTTAGTCATTAAAGCCGGGGAAACCCACGCGATTATGGGACCGAACGGAACTGGGAAATCCACCCTCGCTTCGGTCATTATGGGACACCCAAGATATGAAGTGACGGAAGGATCGATTACCTTAGATGGTGCTGATGTCTTAGAGATGGAAACCGATGAACGGGCTCGAGCCGGCTTATTTTTAGCGATGCAAGCTCCGCAAGAAGTGCCAGGCGTCACCAACAGTGACTTCTTAAAGACTGCGGTTGAAGCCCATGCAGAAGAGCGAGGAGAACCTTTCAAGATCTTTAGTTTCATTAAAGAATACGATAAAGCGCTCACTGAACTTAAGATGGACGCTGACGTCCCTGAAAGATATCTCAATGATGGATTTTCTGGGGGCGAGAAAAAACGTAATGAAATCCTTCAAATGAAATTGATTAAACCCAAAATTGCGATCCTCGATGAAATTGATTCAGGGCTTGATGTTGATGCCCTAAAAATTGTCGGTGAAAACGTTACAGCGATGAAAGGCGATGGTCTTGGGATGCTTTTAATTACCCATTACCAACGGATGCTTTCGTATATTCATGCCGACATCATTCATGTCATGATGAAAGGCCGGATTGTTAAAACAGGCACTACCGATTTAATGAAGAAAATTGATGAACAAGGCTACGACTGGATTAAAGAAGAACTTGGGATTGAAGATGAACGAGTCGGCGTTGAAGTGAAAGAACCGACTTTCTTAGAACCGGATTCCTTAGCGGATGCGTTTAAGAAATGAAGGCACTTGACACGATTCAACCGTTCATTGACCACTTAGATAACGTCTTTGTGTTCAAAGCCGGAAAAATTCATACTCAAAAACTCAAAGCCCCGTTTGATCAAATCAAAGTCGGAAGCTTTGATGATTTAACCGAAGAAGCTTTAAAAACCTTAAAAAATACGATTTTAAAAGATTACGAAGGCATTGATGAAGCGTTAAACGCTTCAACTTACACGACTTTTATTCAAGTTCCTAAAGGCTTTGAAAGTGATGAAAAGCTTTATCTTTTTTTCTTAGACGGGAATCAGACTGAACACATTCACTTGAATTTAGGTTCAAGTTCTAAATTCAATGTCTTTGAATATCATCTTGATGATGCGGCCGGTTCTAAAAATATTTTAGAGACGATCACCTTAGGGGCCTACGCCCACTTAGATATGGCGTCCCTTTCGGCCTATCATGAGGATTCCAAAGTAACGTTTAACCGTCAAGGGTTCTTTCAAGAAAAATCTGATGCAACCATAACCCTTGCGTCTTTAGGCGATGAGACCTTAATTCAAAATACGCATCTGAAACTATTAGGTTTTCAAGCGAAAACCGAACTAACGGCGATTGCGTTGACTTCTAAAAAACAAATCAGTACGATTAAAAGCACGATTGAACATAACGCGATTGAAAGCGAAGGCGAACTCAATCACTACGGAGTCGCCAACGATGAAAGTTTCCTGACCTTTGAAGGGATGGGAAAAATTGAAAAAGGGATGCGTCAATCCAAAAACCATCAACATAACAAAGGCGTCGTCTTAGCCCCTAAAGCACGACTCGATGCAAACCCTCTTTTGGTTATTGATGAATTCGACGTTGAAGCGGGACACGGCGCAGCCGTGGGTCGCATTGATGAAGAACAACTGTACTACATGATGAGCCGTGGGATGGATAAAAAAACCTCAGAACGCCTCATCGTCAATGGCTTCTTACATCCCCTTGATCGTTACTTAAGTGAAGACTTTAAAACGCACGTCCAAAATTTACTTATCCAAAAAACTCAGTAGGTGACATTTGAATTACCAAAAAGATTTCCCCGTATTTAAAAAAGGCCCTTTCCATTATTTAGATACCGCGGCATCCTCTCTCACGCCTTTAAAAGTGATTGAAGCGATGAACGCTTTTTACCAAGACATGCCGGTCAATGTACACCGCGGAGCGTATGATTTATCCCACCGAGCGACGACTCAGTATGAAAACGCCCGGAAGAAAATCGCTGATTTTATCAACGCAGAGACCGAAGAAACGATCTTTACTTCTGGGGCCTCTCACGCTCTTAATTTAGTGGCGTATGGACTTGGGGAATTACTTGAGCCTGGCGATGAAATTATCACCTCTGAACTGGAACACCATTCAAACTTCTTACCCTGGCAACGCCTGGTCTCTAAAAAAGGAGCCAAACTCGTTTTTGTTCCGGTGGCCGAAGATGGACAGCTCACCTTAGAAGGAATCAAATCAGTCTTGACTTCCAAAACCAAAATCATTGCGATTCATGGAACATCTAATACGTATGGTCATACCCCGCCGATTAAAGCGATTAAAAAACTCGTCGGTGAAAGTGTCTATGTCGTCATTGACGGTGCCCAGTGGCTTCCTCATGAAAAAGTCGATGTCAAAGATTTAAACATTGATTTTCTTGCGATATCAGGTCATAAGATGTTTGGGCCCAATGGGATTGGCGTCTTGTACGGTAAAAAAGAACATCTAGAAAAAATGGAACCGCTCTTTTTAGGTGGTGAAATGAATGACTTCATCACCAAAGAAACGCTCACCTATAAAGAACTTCCATATAAATTTGAAACAGGAACCCCTCCCATTGCCGAAGCAATTGGACTCGGGGCCGCTGTTGATTATTTAAATACCATTGGTTATGACACGATTCATACCCACACTCAGGCGCTTAAACAAAAAGCTTTAAACGCCTTAAAAAAA
>JAGYII010000012.1 GCA_018402725.1 Candidatus Izemoplasma sp.
TCCGTCTTAATTCTAGGGGGTGTTCCAGTTTTTAAACGCTTTAATGGAAAGCCCAACGATTCAAGTTGAGGACTTAATCCAAGTGATGGTTTTTGTTGGTTAGGACCTGATGAAGTTTTTGAGTGGCCGATTAAAATCGTAGACTGCATGTATGTTCCGGTCGTTAAAATTACAGCTTTCGCTTTAATGATTTCACCATTCTCTAATTTAACACCGCTAACTTTGTTATCTTCGATAATGAGTTTATCGACATATTGTTCCATCACTTCTAAATTATTTTGCGCTAAGATAACATCGCGCATCCGTCTTGAATATTTTATTTTGTCTGATTGAGATCTCAAAGCTTGGACCGCTGGACCCTTTGAATGATTCAAAAGACGCATCTGGATTTGAGTGGCATCGGTATTCTCAGCCATCTCGCCCCCTAAGGCATCTATTTCTCTTACGACAATTCCTTTTGCAGGTCCTCCAACAGAGGGATTACAAGGCATTGAAGCAATCATATTAATGTTTCCGGTTATAAGCAAGGTCGATTTCCCCATTCTTGCAGAAGCTAAACATGCTTCACTTCCTGCGTGACCTGCTCCAATGACTATGACATCAAACATTTTTTCACCTGTGGTTATTTTACTGATTAAAGGCTTACAAGTAAACAGTTAAACTTTTAATAAGCGATTTAATGTTCTATAATGATAGCCATAGTCGAGGATAATTTATGCAAAAAATTCTTCTGGTAGAAGACGAACCTACCATCAATCGAATGATTTCCAACTATTTAATTAACGAAGGCTATCAAGTCATTCAAGCCTATGATGGCGATCAAGCCCTGGCTCTATTTCAAATTGGGGGCTTTCATTTGGTATGCCTTGATATCATGCTTCCTAAAAAATCAGGGTGGGAAGTTGCTACTCTCATCCGTAAGAAATCGAAAGTTCCTATCATCATGATGAGCGCTCTTTCAGATGAAGAAGATATTATCAAAGGCTACGACTTAAAAGTGGATGATTACATTACTAAGCCTTTCAACCCAAGAGTTTTAATGGCTAAGATCAATAATATGCTTGAACGTATTGGAGAAACAAGCTTCTCTTCGAATGATACCTTTGAAACCCATCATCTTATTGTGGACTTAAAAAAGCACTTGATTTATCTTGATCAAGAAAAATTAGATCTTTCTCGCAAAGAATATGATTTATTTAAATCCTTAATTATGCACGAAAATGTCATCATGAGTCGAGAAAATTTACACAAGTCTGTTTGGGGTTCAGGGGTTAAAAGTGAACCTCGACTCGTTGATACTTACATAAAAAAAATTCGCAAGCAAATTCAACCCTACGATTTCATCAAGACAGTATTTGGTGTCGGATATAGATTCGAGAGTTATGATTAAATTCTTTAAAAACTTATATTACAAACAATCTTTAACCACTCAAATTACGTTGCTGATTATTTTGGTATTCATCACGTTTTTTGTGATTCAATTTTTCTTAAACACTACTTTCTTTCCCAACTTTTATGAACAACGTCAAATCGATGCTTTTGCTGAGAGAAATCAGGAATACATTGAAAACATGTCGGGTGTGGTTAACGATGACTACTATTCCATCATGTATACTTTTTCACAAAATAACAATGTCGTCACCGTAATGGTAGACGAGAATTTTAATCTTCTCACTTCAGAACCTGCTCAATTATCTGTTAATGTTAGAGATACTTTATCTTCTTTTTCATACAATGCTATTATTGCTAACTATCGTGTCATTAGAAGCACCGACAATATCAGTGGTGTGATCCGTCAGTTTGATGATAACTATTGGATTTTTACAACACTTAATATTAATCAAGAAATCATTTATGTCACCCCATGTAACGATCCTTCGTGTCGAGTTGTTAATGGACAAGTCCTCTCTCAAGAAGTTCCTAATAACGTCAACCACGCCTTCAAAAATGATGAAATAGTTGAGTTTGAAATTTCCAAATTAACCGCTTCGTTTTTAGCTCCTTATCGGTACGATGATGGGTACCGCTACATGTCTTCATTTGGACCCCGAAATACTCAAGTCTATGTTAATCCTATTGGTGACAATTTTGTCGTTTCTGTCTTCAGTCTAGAAAATACTTCAACCATTGTTTCGATTCTTTCTAACTATCAAAATCTTGTATACTTATCCGCAGTCATATTAATCTTATTGTATAGTTTCAGAATTGGTAGTGTTGCTTCTAAACCCATTAAAAGAGTTGAGCGAGTGGCTTTTGAAATCTCAAATTTAAATTTTGATCTTGAGGCTACAGAATTCAAAAGTAAAGAAGCTATTTCTTTATCAAAAAGTATTAACTCTCTCTCTAAAAACTTACGAGAAGCTTTAGAAAATCTAAATCATAACAATCGTGAATTAATGGACTTATACAAAGATCAAAGTCAGCAAGTAGACTTAAAAAAACAACTCGTTTCATCGATTTCACATGAATTAAAAACACCTCTTATGATTATTCAAGTCACGATTCAAGGAATCATAGATGGTGTCATCCCAACCGAAGATATTTCTGAGGAGTTTGAAACCGCTCTTCAAGAAATTAATCGTTCAACCTTGTTAATTCAGGACCTCTTAGATGTCTATAGACTTGATTCAAAAGAAGCACCCCTTATAAGGCAAGAGTTTAATTTTTCCAAAATGGTCGAGGCTCTTCACAAAGAATTTAAATTGGTAATTCATCAAGAAAACTTCAACTATCTCGAATCCATTGAAAATAATGTCTTCATTAAAGCCGATCCTAAACTCTTAAAAAGAGTGCTTTCAAATTTTATGACGAACGCTTTAAAATATACACCCTTTGGTGAAACCATTGAGGTTAACTTAAGACAAGATGTGGATTTCATCACCTTTGAAATAATCAACTATGGAACAAAGATTGACGAAGCGATTCTCACTAACATTTGGGCTCCGTTTTATCGCGGGTCTAATGATCAAATTGAACGAAGTGCAACCCCGGGTTCAGGCATTGGTCTATATCTTGTAAGTGAAATTTTAAAAGCTCATCATTTTGAATTTGGAATCAATAATCTTAAAAATGGTATCCGAGCTTATATCATAATTAAAAACGATCATCTAACCTAGATGATCGTTTTTTATTTAACAAGTCCGATGTATTTAAATGCTTGATAAAATCCTTCATTTTCGATGTTTTCAGTCACGTAATTGGCAACAGTCTTTACTTCATTTGAGGCATTACCCATCGCGATTCCAAACCCCGCGTATTGAATCATTCCAATATCATTTAGGCCATCCCCAATGGCAATAATATCTTCTAATTTTACATCATATTTTGAACGAACATATTCAAGTGTTTTTTCTTTTAAAGCATTACCCATTGTGACATCAAAACCGTGGTGAGAGGCTCTTAAAAATGACAAAGGAGTTTTGTTTAATATCTCTTTGGGAATTTCTTGATCTGAAAACACATTGATCTGAAAAATATGATCGTAATCATCGAAGTTCTCCATAATTTGAGGGTATTGCATCTTAAAATGCTCTGAGAATAAATCAATCGATGGCCCAAACTTTTGATGAGTTACATAAGCATTATGGGTCGATAAAACATAATCGATTCGGTGGGCTTTTAAATCTTTGATTAAATCCGCCACCGCCTGTTTAGGAATCGGATCTTCATAATCCAAGGTGACAAGATCTTTACTTAAAAATCTTCCGTTAGATCCTGATACCCAACTGATGTTCAGACGCTTCGGAAAATCTTCAAGAAGGTATATGTTTCGACCGGTCGTAATGATAACTTGATGTCCCTGATTTTGGAGTTCTTTAATGGTGTCATACGTTGAATGTGGAATTTGGCCGGTATGGCTATTCATGATAGTTCCATCAAAATCGACAAAAATATATTTCATTTGAACTCCTATTAAGAATCTCTCATTAGGCATCCCCACCCACATAAAGGTACCACTTAAGGCTGCTTCATTTCTGACCTGACCTGCTTCATGACACTTTATTGAATGAGGATGCCTAATGAGAGATCTATTTTATACGTTTTAACTTAAAATATTCTAACATCAGATGTTGACACGAAAATTCTTCAACCCCAGAGTAAACATTGACTTTGGGTTGACCCGGAGTATCAAATAGCATTATGGTAGAAACGTGCGCTCCCGTTTTGGGTTCTTTGGCTCCATAATAAACATTTCGAATGTGGCTTTGAATAATAGCTCCTGCACACATTGCACACGGTTCGATAGTGACATACAAATCGCACTCATTTAAATGCCAAGATTCTAGTTTTTGACTCGCTAATCGAATCGCATTAATTTCAGCGTGTTGAGTCACGTCCTGATTTTTTTCTTTTGAATTATAGGAACGACTAATGATTTGTTGGTCCTTCACAATGATAGCACCAATCGGAACTTCATCTTGTTGAAAAGCTTTTTTAGCTTCTAACAATGCTTCTTTCATGAAGTCATTGTGTGATATTACCATAATCCTTTTACCCTGGGTTTAGGTTTTGAATAGATCCGGTGACAATGTCTACAGCGGGCCTCATAGGATTCACTTGCACCAATTAAAACAATGGGGTCATGATACTTAGCTGGCTTCCCATCCACCATGCGTTGAGTCTTAGTTCCGGGGGCTCCGCACTTAACACATATGGCTGATAGTTTTACGACACTTTCTGCCTTTGCTAAAATTCTAGGAATAAAACCGAAAGGCTCACCTCTGAAATCAGTATCTAGACCACTGACAATAATGTGTAACCCTCTCGCCGAAAATTCATCAATGATCTCACATACTTCTTCATTGAGAAATTGAACTTCGTCAATGGCGATGACATCCACAGAGTCATCGACGTGCTCAAACATTTCTTCGGCCCTAGAAATATTGACCGATTTCGTCCGGTTATTATCATGAGAGACTATTTCGTTCATGGAATAACGATTATCAATGGTGGGTTTAAATACAACAATGGACTTTTTAGCATATTGAAGACGTCTAATTCGTCTTAATAACTCTTCGGTTTTTCCGGCAAACATCGGACCTGTAATGATTTCAATACGGCCATCTTTTTTTAATCTTGGCATGATTTTACCTCAATTATAATCATACCTTAAGTCGATAGAGTTTTAAAGACAGTCAAAGAAAAAAGGTGCAATTATGCACCTTCGTTTTCTTCTTCATCAATGCCGTAACGTTTGTTGAAACGTTCGACTCGGCCGTCCGCAGACTTGTGTGTTTGTTTACCTGTGTAAAAAGGGTGACAATTTGAGCACGTATCAACTCTTATTTCTTCAATGGTTGAACCTGTTTCAAACTCATTGCCGCATGTGGTACAAATTACTTTAGTTGTATGGAATTTAGGATGAATTTCTGCTTTCATGTAATGACTCCTTCCGCCATGGTTTCCCATAGTAAGTTTCAAGCATTATGAATTATAACAAAGGCCCTTACTTAATGCAAGGGAAATTATGGACTCGGGAAACTAAATCGGCGGATGATATTCCCAGGATCATTTGAAAGGGTTTCACGGTATCCAGCAGGGGTAAAGTGATAGACCCGACCATTTTTTTCCACCAGGCGATATACGAAGGGGGATTGAAATTCTCCCACTCTTGTTAAATCGACTTCAATTGGCAACTGATTAGGTCTGTTCAAGTTGTAAATAAGGACTTTCCTGCTACTATCAATATTTAAAAATGGATAGATTGGAAGGTAGATTTGTTGAGTAAGTTCATTGTAGATAATGTTATTTAAAATACTATTAGAACCCTCAAATGAAGCATCAATGGGTTCCCAGGTATTGGAAAAAACTTCATCCATTAAAAAGTTTAAGGTTGGGTTTGGACGCACCACTTTTATATCA
Organism: Candidatus Izemoplasma sp.; assembly: GCA_018402725.1. Classification (GTDB taxonomy): domain Bacteria; phylum Bacillota_I; class Bacilli_A; order Izemoplasmatales; family Izemoplasmataceae; genus JAGYII01. The sequence continues at coordinate 5,863 of JAGYII010000012.1, forward strand.
AATCTTTGATTATCAAATACTGACAAAGTCAGAAACAAGTTTAAAGAAATCAGGCGGTTAAATTCTCCAAAAGTCGATTCGTTTTGAGTGGCTACTAAATCTAAATTTCCACCCCCTAAATATTGATAAACATAATTGTTGGTCTGTTGGCGATTTAAAGTAAGGTAGAAATAACTATTTTCGAATTGGATTTTTTTAATGGTATCGACAAAACTTAATGACTGCTGGTTATCAAATCTTAAAGTCGGGCTATAAAAATGAATCAACCCTCTTCCAAAACGACTGATGGTAAAAACATTAAGTCCATCATTTGTTATGAATATAGAACCACTGTCAACTCTTTGACCTTCGGCAATTTGAGTCCGGTAAAAATAGACCTCTTCATTGAAAATATTTAATTGAACGACGGCGGTATCCATTGAATCAACGGGATCTCTGAATTCAAAAATGTCACTCACGGGATTAAAATTGAATTTATCAAAAGCCAATATAATCGCATCATCTCTAAAGACGGTCTCATTACTATAATCACTAAATAAACTAACTTGTTCAATTGAATTTTCTCTAAAATCAATCAGTGTGGAGGAGACAAAACTATTTGGACGCGTATCTTCAATGTATCTAATTTCACTGATTGGCATGATGGTTTGTTGGTTATTTGTAATGTAATATGGCAGGTAATTCCCTAAATTAAAATTAGCTTCCGCAAAAGGAATCCACTGGTTCGTGGTTACGATTAAATGCGCATTATGAAATCTTAAAGCGGTCATGTGTCCAGAAATAATAATCGTATCACTTAAAGTCAAATTTCGGGACAAGTCGATGACTTGTACAACGGTTTGATTGTCCCTTAAAACATAGGGGTTAGGATTGGTTACGCACTGACCTAAAGACTTAGAACTCACAATTATAATCTTATCTTGATATAGCGTCATTCCAAGGGGGACTTGTCGCTCAATAAGACAGTTAGGGCTATCGAGTGAAATCGTACCAAAGTAATCTAGTCGACCATTGACGAAATCAAGAACTTGTAAGCCGTCTTCATTTAAGACAAAGACTCGACTATCTGTTTCAATTATGAAGTCAAAGCCTTCTAATTTTTCTGAACGAATCGACTCAAATAAAGTTTCATCGGGTTGAGGGGTGGTTAAGTTTGGAGAAAAAGGGTTTGAGAAAAATTTAGAATAAAAATTCTCATATATTCCTATTGTTTGTTCATCCGACTGAAGCAAGGTCGTATTTCGAACGAAAATAACTTGGGGAGCTCCATAGGCTCTAACCAAAATCAATCCAATTAATAAAACACTTAAAATTAAAGCGAAGATACGACGTATATTAAAGGTCCGATATTTGAATTGTCTTCTTTGCCCAAAAAGAATCTTTTTAATCGATAATTGACGATTAAATTTGACTTCCAAATATGACAGTCTCAAGGTGACATATAACAAGGTAAAAGCCGTAGTAATAATCGCTACGGTAATCAGGTTGTTATATAAAAATTCTACTATGTTAATCAATAAGCTATTCATGAGGGCCACCTAAATATTCAGAGTTTTCTTGAATGACTTGTAATATCTCCGATTGACCTCTAGCTCATCCCCGTTTTTCATTAAAAGTAATAACTTTGAATTCAGTGCTGGTTTTATATAATCAATTTGATTCACATTCACCATGGCATATTTGCTAACCCGGATGAAAGGTTTATCTGAAAGTAATTCTTCAATCTCGTAAAGCTTCATCTTGATCGCATACTTCTCTTGACCAACAAAAGTATTAATCTCATCGTTTTCAACAATAAAATATTCAATCAATGTCGATGAAACTTGCTTTTGCCCGACTGCATTAAAGACTTGAATCATTTTGTCTTCTTTTTTGACTAATGCTTCAATGATTTCAATGATTTTGTCTGTATCTTTTTCATTAAATATTATATTTATCTTAGAGGGCTCAGATAATGATTTATCAGTAGTGAGAACATATTTGTATTGTGGACTATCCGACACATTCAAAATATCTTGCAAGCGCGCTTTTTGCGTTTTAGGCGCTTTCAATTTAAACATCTGATCCCTCCTTTATTAAATCTTCTTTTATATTTTACCTTGAAAAGACAAAAGTACAAAAAACTTATGTTGAATTATACCGAATCTTAAAATAGACTTAAAGTCATCTTTATCCTCCATTATGCTATACTATGAGCATCTTTTGGAGGGCTTATGATTGAACAATCCATTCAAAATTTCGGCCTTAAAAAAGGTCAAAAAATTATTTGTGCGGTAAGTGGTGGCGTTGATTCGATGGTTTTACTTGATGCCTTATGTAAAACAGGGTATGACGTTATTGTCGCACACTTTAATCATCAGGTAAGATCTGAAAGCGAAGACGAAGCACTTTGGTTAGAAAAGGAAATTCAAGCAAAAGGGCTTATTTTTGAAATCAAGAATTTGGAATTAGACCCTTACAAAAACATGCATCACCAAGCTCATTGGAATAGACTTGAATTTTATCTAGAGCTATCCAAAAAACACGAGACTAATTTAGTTTTTCTTGCTCATCATCTTAATGACCAATTAGAACAATTTTTAATGAAATTGATTCGCGGTGATCAGCCTTATGCTTGGAGTGGAATGAAAAAAGTCCGCTCTTTTTTAACGTTTAAACTCTTTAGACCTCTTCTTGATATTCCTAAATCGAAATTGATTGAATACGCCAATGAAAATGGCTTGGCCTATGTTGAAGACTCTTCAAATCAAAGCTTAAAATATTTTAGAAATCAAATTCGGCATCTTTTAATTCCAAAGTTGATAAATGAAAATGCCAACCTTTTAAACGACTTACCTAAATTATTTATGTTATTTGACAAAGCCTTTAAGTTAGATTTTCATATCTACCAAAAGATGGGTTTTTACTACATTGATGAACGCTTCTTTCTTTTACAAAAACCGATCCATCAAGCTTACATCTTACATACTTTGTCTAAACGAATTAAAAACCATTCTCATTTCACCCAAAAACAAATTGATATGATTCTAAGTCGCCTCTCTAAAGATAGCTCATCTGTTCGATTTGAACTTTCCGAAAATGTCTTTTTAATTCGGCAGTACCAGATGATTGGAATTTATCAGAAATCTGATTATAAGATGCCTCCCATCTTGATTCATGAATTTGGAACTTTCCCTTTAAATTCAGACTCCAGTATCATCGTAAGTCTTGAAAAAATAAGGCATCTACATGTGAATGCAGTTGAGTTATGTTATAATAAAATAACATTTCCAATCACAATTAGAAGCCCTCAAAAAGGCGACTTCATGCGGTTTTCATATGGTCACAAGAAACTGAAAAAGATCTTTTTAGACCGAAAAACCCCGCTTCCATTTCGGTCAAGTAGTTATGTTGTTGAAACCCAAGAAGGAATCCAAGGACTCCTTTCGTTGAGTTTGAGTAGCGACTTACCTTGTGAGATGCAAAAAATTTATATTTATGAGGTTTCAAATGTTGCATAAAGATATCGAAGAAGTTTTGGTCTCCCAAGAAGAGATAAAAACCATCATCAAAGCTCTTGGAACCGCGTTGACTGAAGACTACGCAAATAAAAAACCTCTATTTGTTGGATTATTAAAAGGATGTGTTCCTTTTATCTCTGATTTACTAAAAGAGCTTGATTTTATGCTAGAAGTTGATTTTATGGATGTCTCTTCTTACCATGGAGGCCTTCAATCATCTGGCGATGTGAAGATTGTTAAAGATCTAAGCACTGCTGTTAAAGGTCGTCACGTTATCTTAGCTGAAGACATCGTTGATTCCGGTCAAACCATTCAAGCAATCCGCTCGATGCTCCTATATCGTGGGGCCGCTTCAGTGCGAGTCGTTACACTCTTAGATAAACCTAAGGGTCGCGTTGTCCAACTTCAACCTGATTATGTGGGTCGAACTATTCCTGATGCTTTTGTTGTGGGATATGGTCTTGACTATCAAGAATTCTATCGAAACTTACCTTACGTAGGTACTTTAAAACCTTCGGTCTATCAGACTGAAAACGAGGAGTCATAATGGCACAAGCAAAAAAACCAAACGATCCTAAAAATATGAAATTTAATCAAATTGGCAACATCGTTGTCATTCTTTTGATTTTAGTTTTTGTATTTTCTATTATCTGGTCGTTTACTCAAACTAATGAACAACCTAGAACCTTAAGTGTCACCGCCTTATACAGTGAACTTGAAGAAAATAATATATCCGAGATGCAATCTTCACCGATCACGGGAGAAGCCAATGTTGGTTCTTTTATCATTCAAGGGTCCTTTAAAGATGGTACCTTATTTAATGTCGAAATTCCTAATTCATCGACCCTTGATGAAATAAGAATCCGCGCAACCCTTCAAGGTATTCCGTACAGTCACCTTAGAGCTTCGACCTATAGTTTTTGGAATATTTTATTTGTCTTACTCCCCATCATCTTAATTGTAGTTTTTATTACCTTCTTTATGCGGACAAGTGGCGGTAATAACCGTGCCTTTGATTTTGGCAAAAGTAAAGCAAAAATTAACCGTGGAAAAACCACTACGTTTAAAAATGTAGCGGGGGTTGATGAAGAAAAAGAAGAACTCGCTGAATTGATTGATTTCTTAAAAAACCCTAAAAAATATGTTGCCTTGGGTGCACGAATTCCAAAAGGAGTTCTCTTAGTTGGTCCACCTGGGACTGGTAAAACCCTCTTAGCAAGAGCGGTTGCAGGTGAAGCTAATGTTCCTTTTTACTCTATTTCAGGGTCTGACTTTGTAGAGATGTTTGTAGGGGTCGGGGCTTCAAGAGTTCGGGACATGTTTAAAACTGCGCAAGCTAACTCACCTTGCATCATCTTTATTGATGAGATTGATGCTGTGGGACGTCAGCGGGGGACTGGACTTGGTGGCGGACATGATGAGCGTGAACAAACTTTAAACCAACTCCTTGTCGAAATGGATGGGTTTGGAGCAAATTCTGGTGTCATCGTCATCGCTGCGACCAACCGAGCAGATGTTTTAGATCCTGCCTTATTAAGACCTGGTCGCTTTGACCGCCAAATTACCGTTAATCGCCCTGACATCAGAGGACGTGTTGAAATCCTTAAAGTTCATGCTCGTAATAAACGCATTCATTCCTCAGTTACTTTTGATGAAATTGCTCGTCGGACTCCTGGCTTTACGGGTGCTGACTTAGAGAATTTACTTAATGAGGCTGCTTTACTCGCTGCCAGAGCTAATAAACCAGAAATTAAAATTTATCATATTGATGAAGCGGTCGACCGTGTCATGATGGGACCTGCAAAGAAATCAAGAATTATGTCTAAAAAAGAACGTGAGTTTATCGCCTATCATGAAGCTGGACATGCTGTCTTAGGTTTAAAACTTGATAACGCTAATATCGTTCATAAAGTGACCATTATTCCAAGGGGTCGCGCAGGAGGCTATAATTTAATGCTTCCTCAAGAAGAACAAACCATGTTAATGACGCGTAAAGCCTTACGGGATCAAATCACCGGACTCCTTGGAGGACGGGTAGCTGAAGAAATCACTTTTGATGAAGTTTCAACGGGCGCTCACAATGACTTCCAAAGAGCCACGCAAATAGCAAGAGCGATGGTGACTGAATACGGCATGAGTTCACTGGGTACCGTCCAGTACGAACAACGTTCTGGAAATGTATTCTTGGGCCGAGATTATAATGTTGATAAGTCGTTTTCAGATACCGTAGCACTTGAAATTGATACCGAAGTGAGAAAGATTATTGATGAAGCCTACCAAATTGCGACTCGTGTCATCAAAGAAAATCAAGACCTCTTAAACACCATCGCGAAAATATTGTTAGAGGTTGAAACCTTAAATAAAGAAGATATTGACCAAATTCTTGAAACAGGAACCATTGATTGGTTAGAGCGCAAGCGAGAAAAAGATAAAGAAGTGCAAGAAAAAAGTAAAAAAGAATCTCTCGATCCATCACCATCGAGTGCCTGATAATTAAAGGGTGGAGACACCCTTTTTTAATGGAGTCAATATGCGATTAGATAAATTTTTAAAAGTATCTCGGTTAATCAAACGAAGACCCATTGCTAAGATGATGGCCGATCATGGCCGTATCTTAATTAATCAAAAAACAGCTAAAGCAAGTAACCTCGTTAGTGTAGGTGATATTTTGGAACTTCAATTCGGCGTCAACAACGTCAAGGTAGAAGTGTTACAATTAAGTGAATCCACTAAAAAAGAAGATGCCAAATACATGTTTAAAATTATTGAATAGAGGTCATCATGAGCGAACATTTAAATGATCAAGAAATTATTAGAAGAGAAAAACTTGAGGAACTTGAATCGCAAGGTATTGATGCTTTTGGGGGCCGTTTTGAACGTAATGCCTCAGCCAAGAGTCTAGCTCTCCAATATGATGGGGTCTCTAAAGAAGAACTCCATGACCATCCAACCCCTGCCTTTAAAATTGCAGGGCGCATCATGACTAAAAGAGGAAAAGGTAAAGCCGGTTTTGCTCATCTTCAAGATGCAACCGGACAGATTCAAATCTATGTTAGAGAAGAAAGCCTTAAAGAAGGTCAATATGATTGGTTTTTAAAGGCAGACTTGGGTGACATTGTAGGGGTTGAAGGTTCTTTAATGAGAACGAACTTAGGTGAACTCAGCATTTGGGTCACTGATTTTAGTCCACTTTCTAAAGCTTTAAGACCGCTCCCTGAAAAATTTCACGGATTAAAAGATGTCGAAGAGAGATATCGCCGTCGTTACCTAGATTTAATATCCAATGAATCCACCCGAGAAACGTTCATCCTCCGCTCAAAAATAATCTCATATATTCGCGAACGCCTCATTGAAAAAGAATACCTAGAAGTCGATACTCCTATCCTACATCCTATCTTAGGAGGAGCGACAGCGCGTCCCTTTAAAACTCACCACAATGCGCTAGATATGCCTTTTTACCTTCGGATTGCCCCTGAACTATATTTAAAGCGTCTCTTAGTCGGAGGTTTTGACAAAGTCTTTGAAATCGCAAGAACCTTTAGAAATGAAGGTATCTCAACACGCCATAATCCTGAATTTACGATGCTTGAACTTTATGAAGCTTATGGCGATGTAAATACAATGATGGATTTGACCGAAGATTTAATTTCAGGTGCCGCAGAAACTCTTTTAAATACTACCCTTATTCCTTACGGTGATCAGATGATTGAACTCAAAAAGCCATGGAAGAGATTACACATGGTGGATGCGGTTAAAGACGTCACTGGGATTAATTTTTTTGATACTGATTTATCCTATCCTGAGATTAAAAAGTTTGTTGAAAAAGAAGGGATTCAAGTTCCGAAACATATGGTCTCTTTAGGCCATTTATTAGATCTTCTTTTTGAAGAAAAAGTACAGGATCAAATTATTCAGCCTACTTTTGTTTTTGGACAACCTATTGAAATAAGTCCTCTTGCTAAAAGAAACGCAAAAGATCCTCGCTTTACCGATCGATTTGAGTTAGTTATTGCAGGTCGTGAATATGCTAATGCCTTCAGTGAATTAAACAATCCAATTGATCAGAAAGAACGGTTTGAAAATCAATTAAAAGAAAAAGAACTTGGGAATCTAGAAGCCACTGAAATGGATAAGGATTACGTTGAAGCTTTGGAATATGGGATGCCACCGGCGGGCGGACTTGGAATTGGAATAGACAGACTCGTGATGTTGTTAACTAATTCACCTTCCATTCGTGATGTCATCTTATTCCCTCACATGCGGAGTAAAGGGTAATTATGCTTTTTCGCTTGATGGGACGATGAAGTCTATTCAAAAAGGCTCTAAAACTAATTGCTATTTAACTCCCTGATTGTCCAATTAAAAACCGTCCAACTCATGGACGGTTTTTTTTATAGTTCTAAATCGTTAATTTGGCTTAAATAATGACTTATTGGTTCCGTAACCTTTTTGATTGTACCTGATTTAAATGGGTTTTTAAGATTAGCGGATTCTAGTAATCCTGTGAAGCTTTTAGACCCACCAAGTTGGCATAATTTGATGTAACTTTGAAGAGCTTCTTCCGGTTTCTCTTGATGTAGCACCCAGTATTGGAAAGCAACCACTTGAGCCAAAGTGTAATCAATATAATAAAATGGTACGGAAAAAATATGGCCTTGTCGGAACCAAAAGGTACCCTTTTCTAAGAATGCATCGTCATCATAATCCTTGAATGGAAGATACTTTTTCTCAATGTCTCTCCAAAGTGTTTTACGGTCATTAGGAGATAGTTCAGGATTTTCATAAATCCCATGTTGGAATTCGTCAACAGCAGCCCCATATGGAAGAAATGAAAGCGAACTTGTTAGATGAGTGAACTTATATTTCGTAGTGTCTTCAAGAAAGAAATCATTCATCCATGGCCAAGCTAAAAATTCCATGCTCATCGAGTGGATTTCTGCAGCCTCCATGGTCGGCCATCGATACTCTGGAAATAAATCACGACTTGAATAAACTTGAAAAGCGTGTCCAGCTTCGTGAGTTAATACGTCGACATCGTGGGAAGTCCCGTTGAAATTGGCAAAGATAAATGGTGCATTGTATTTTGGAATAAATGTACAATAACCACCTCCTTGTTTTCCGGGTTTGCTGTCTAAGTCTAAGAGTTCTTTTTCAAGAAGAAAGTTGAAAAACTCACCCGTGATGGGAGACATCTCTGTGTACATTTTTTGAGCTTTATCTACTTGCCATTCTCGGTTCCCTTTTGGGGCAGGATTCCCTGATAAAAAATTGAGACTTAAATCGTATGACTTTAAGTTTTTAATCCCAAGTCTTTGGGCTTTTCGCTCCGTAAGTTTACTAACTAAAGGAACCACATCTTCATAGATTTGTTGACGATAATTTTTAACATCATCCGGATTGTAATCTGTTCTTCCCATCCGATCATAGGCCATAGGAATAAATGATACATATCCAAGTTTTTTAGCCATGGTCGTTCTCACTTTAACTAAATCATCGTAGATTCGGTCAAGCGTTGACTCGTTTTCTTCAAAAAACTTAGACACAGCAAGTTGAGCTTGGTGCCTTGTTTCTCGATTTTTATCTTGAACGAAAGGACCCATTTGAGATAAATTATAAACCTCCCCATTAAAAGGAATTTTTGCGCTTGCTAACAATTTTCCATATTCAGTGGATAATTTGTTTTCCTTTTGTAAGTCCTCAACTATCTCAGGGCTAAAAACTTTTAGGCTTAAGCGAGCTCTTTCAAACATCAAAGATCCTAATTCTTTTTCTAATCTATCGATGTTTTTAGATTCAATCAATCTTTGTGTAAACAATTGTTGAAACGATTGAATATTAGGTCCGTTTTCATCGTAAAAACCTTGTTCTTCTTCGTAGAACTTATCTGTAGTGTCAATACTATGACGGACAGACGCAAGAGTTTGCATGGAATCAAATTCATCCATGATTTTATAGTAGGTTATGACTAGGCTTCTCTCATCTTCCCAATCAAGTCCTTCAGCTAATTTTTTTGTAATTGTGTTTAGACTCTCTTGAACTTCTTTTAAATTAGGTCTTTTATAATCAAAGTCATTAAATTTTTGTGTCATAATTCACCTCATTATCTAATGTTTTTTATGACGATTAATATTTCGAATCAACTCAAGTGAATCTGTCAAAAAAAGACTGACTCGGGATAACAAAAATTGCGTGAAATTTTACTTTAGTTAATAATATTTTTACGTCCTCATCGTATGAGCTTATAACTCTAAATATCTTTACCAATTATACTGTGGTCATCATCACTAAGTCCGATGCCTAAACTTTTAGCGATTTCATAAAAAATATCAATGATTGGAGTGTACTCATAGTCCAGAAGTTTCGCCACTGACATGACCGCTTTATCCAGTGCTTCCTTGGCGGTATCGACGTCATTGTCTCGTTGAGCAATCATATCTTCGATGAGAGTCTCAACCTCATCCAACTTTTCAATCTCAACGTAATCTTCAAAACGCTCTAAGTCACTTCTAAAATCATTGATAAACAGTAAATAATTGACTAATATTCCAAACTCTTCGATTTCGTTACATTTAGATTCAAATAATGTTTGATAATAAATCTTAATGACTTCAAATTGTGTATTCAAGTAATTTAATCCAACGTTAAAAATGGTCTCTAAATCTTCATTTAAAGTCCCTTGATGAATCGCCCGCTGATACGTGTAATTTAAGACTGCAATTACTGGCTCTAAGCGACGATATATTTTGGAATCAATCGCACGAAATCTCTCAATGAGCTCATCGTTTTCAAGTTTCCAGTTTGCGAAATCTTTAAGAATAATATCAAACTGAAACAATAGTCACTTCCTATGCTTGATGGATTGAATTAAATAATGTCATCTTTTCTTTAACCGTTTCCATGATGGCGTCAGATCCTGGTTTAAGTAATTTTCTTGGATCGTAGCCTTTTCCTTTTTGGTCTAACCCAGCAAGGATATACTCTCTTGTGGCTTGAGCAAATACCAATTGGCACTCTGTGTTGACGTTAATTTTTGCGACCCCATATGAGATGGCTTCTTTAACCATGTCATCTGGGATTCCCGTTCCACCATGTAAAACAAGAGGAATATTATTCGTAGTTTCACCAATTTCCTTTAAAACATCCATTCTTAGACCTTGCCAGTTATCCGGATAAGGTCCATGAATATTTCCAATTCCAGCGGCTAACATACTGATATCTAATTTAGCAATTTGACGACATTCTTCGGTGTCAGCAATTTCTCCAGCTCCAACCACTCCGTCTTCTTCACCGCCAATACCACCTACTTCTGCTTCCACACTAATTCCTTTTGCGGTGGCTAAATCGACAATTTCTCTAGTTTTTTCGATGTTTTCTTCAATCGGATAATGAGAACCATCAAACATTACGCTACTAAATCCAGCATCCATTGCTTTTTTAGCGCCTTCAAATGATCCATGATCTAAATGAATGGCGACGGGAACAGAAATGGAGTAATATTCCATCATCCCTTCCACCATGCTGACTACAGTCTTGAATCCTCCCATGTATTTTGCGGCTCCTTCTGAAACCCCTAAAATAACTGGTGACTTGTGTTCTTCAGCTGTTAATAGCACCGCTTTAGTCCATTCTAAATTATTGATATTGAATTGACCTACACCATATCCTCTCTGGCGTGCGGTGGCTAGCATTTCTTTGGCGGATACAATAGGCATAAAGCCCTCCTTGTTAGTATTATTGTAAAACTATCTGAAATACTTTGTAAACTAACTAGCTTTGTTTTATTCTCCACCAATTGCTAAGGATGCAACATAGACACTCGGGGAACCAATTCCATTTAATCCAAATTTAAGATCGCTTCCTAATCCTTCAATGGTATTTAGTAGGGTAAAAAAGTTGCCTGATAAGACAATCATCTTAACGGGAGTACCTACTTCTCCATTCACAATTTTAAATCCGCCTGCTTGCAGAGAAAATTCTCCAGAAACTGCTTTTACACCAGAATGAATCCCTGCAAGTTCTGTGATATAAATGCCTTCTTTGATCGGGGAGATGAGTTCTTCAAAAGATGTTTTTGAGGGTCTTACATATAAATTGGAAGGGCTAATGCGTCCAGAAAAACTATGACCATTTGGTTTTTCATTAAAAATAGCGGCTGTTTTTAAATCATGCATAAATCCTTTGAAAACGCCTTTTTCAATTAGAGGCATCTCAAAAGCAGCCACCCCTTCATCATCAAATGGCACTTGGAAGTAAGCATCTTTATGTAAGGGATCATCAATTAAATCAAATCCTTCAATGGCGATAGATTGATTCACTTTGTCTTTTAAAGGCGTTAGGTTACGATAGGCGGATTCTCCCGAAAAAAGACTGGTAAAAGCCGCTAATAAGTTACCAAACATTTCGTTAGAAAAGACCACTGGATAGGCTTTAGAAGCCACCGAAGTTCCCCCTAATTTAGCCCACCCTTTTTCTAACGTTTTTTGGGCCATCTCATCGACATTAAAAGCGTCAAACGATTTGACTAATTCGATTTCATACGCCGTTTTGATATCTTCGTCTTTTTCAAATACGCCGACCGCATAAGCATATGCAAAACTACTTGAACGGGTTAGATTTAAGCCTTTTGAATTCACGATGGTCGTGGTATTTGCTGTCTCTTGGTAGATGGTTGTTTGAACTTGCTTAACAAATTTTTGGTTGAGAATTTTTGCTTCTAGATCTGTAACTAATTTAATCTTTTTCTCAGCAGGAACTTGAGTGAAATCAAATAACCGAGTATTGACTTCAGGATAACTCTCTGATCCCGCATATATCATTGCTGGTTCAACCGCCGTTAAAGCGGATGCATTTTGGATAAGACGGTCGAGCATCTCGTCAATACTCGTTTCAGTTGTATTCTCAAAATTTACACTCGTAATTTTATCTTTATAAATACCCCGTAAAGTTACTTTTTCAACATCACTTTGAACGTATTGATCAATTCGTCCTTGGTACATTGAAAGTTTTAAGCTTTTATCACGGCTGGCATAAACTTGTAAATCCTCTAGGCCTTTTTGGATGCCTTTATCGATCCATGATTGATGATTCATTTTTTCACCCCTGATCCACCGACGGTCATACTTGTTACACGAATAGTTGGTTGTCCAACATCGGTAGGAATGGACCCTGAAATTGAGCCGCACATTCCTTGACCTAAGTCTAAATTATCGGCAACACGGTCAATCTTAAAGAGCACATCACTTCCATGTCCAATGAGGGTCGCTCCTCTTACAGGACGAGTCAATTTGCCGTTTTCAATCATGTAGCCTTCTTGAACAGCAAAGTTAAATTCTCCGGTTGCAGGTTGGACAGATCCGCCACCCATTTTTTTAGCAAATAGACCATACTTCGTATCTTTAATGATGTCTTCGTATTTATCTTTGCCCGCAGCAATGTAAGTCGTGTTCATCCGAGAGGTGGGGGAGAACTTATACGACTGACGGCGAGATGATCCCGTGGATTCAGCACCCATTTTTTTCCCATTACGATAATCTACTAAATACCCTTTTAAAATACCGTTTTCAATAAGAAGGTTTTTTTGCGTTTGTTTGCCTTCGTCATCAAAATTTAAGCGGCCCCAAGCCCCTGGAACATCGCCATCATCATAAGCGGTTACGACATCTGAACCGATTTTTTCACCAATTTTCCCGACAAATGGAGATAACCCCTTTGCAATCGCAGTGGCTTCTAAGGGGTGCCCACATGCTTCATGGAAGATAACACCTCCAAAACCATTGTGCAAGACAACAGGCATGACTTGTGATTCAATGTCATCAGCGGTTAATAAAGTGATGGCGCTTTGAGCGGTTTCTTTTGCTAACGGAATTAAATCTATTTCATCAAAGATTTCAAATCCGGTTGAACGGCCTGGGCCTTCGTATGCTTGTTGCATACTGTTTTCATCTTTAGCAACCGCCATCAATACGACGCGGGCATAATGACGTTCATCGTTTTGATAAACCCCTTTGGAGTTAACGACTAAGATGTTTTGTTCCCAGTCAATGAGTTGGGCGATGCTTTGAATGATTTTCTGATCAAAGTCACCAATAATTTTAGCTAAGGGTAAAAGTTTATCTGCTTTTTCTTTGGTCGTGACCTCACGCATCGGTCTTTTGATTTGATTTCTTAAAGGCTTAGCCTCACCGAGTGGAGTCGCTTTAAGAGCGGGACCTGAAAAGGATGATCTTAAATCATGGATGAGTTTTCTCAAGGAAGGTTCATTCACTTGATTGGTAAACCCATATACCTCATCGGTATTTTGAATAATTCTAACTCCAGCTCCATAGACGTTATTCGTATCGGTTTGGGTGACTTCTTGCCCTGTTACTCGAACCACATTTTGCAGAGTGTTTTCAATAAATATTTCACAGAAATCAGCTCCTGTTTCTAGACCTTCATCGAGAAGGGTGTTGAGCACTTTTTTATCTATCATAATGTACTCCTTTCATATTTTAGTATACTTTATAAAAACAAATTTAAGGTTAAAAAAGCACACTGTCTAAACAGTGTGCTTGATGAAATGATCAAAGAGGGGATGAGGTTTTAATGGTCTTGACTTAAATTCAGGGTGAAACTGAGTCGCAACGAAGAAAGGATGATCTTTTAATTCAATGATTTCAACTAAGTTTAAGGGTTCGTAGATTCCGGCTAAAACAAGTCCATTCTTTTCAACAATATCACGATAGTTGTTATTAAATTCGTACCGGTGACGATGACGTTCTTCGACTTTATCTTTTTGATAGGCATGGTGTGAAATAGTTCCGGGAACAAGTTGGCATTCATAAGCTCCTAAACGTAATGTACCACCCATATCAATACCTGTTTTTTGATCTTCAAGTAAATGGAAAATAGGATCTTTCGTCATTGCATCTATTTCTGTTGATGTTGCTTCTTTTAGGCCACATACATTTTGGGCAAATTCAATGGTTGCTAATTGCATTCCATAACATAACCCGAGAAATGGTATTTTATTTTCTCTGGCATATTTAATGGCTTTAATTTTCCCCTGGGTCGCCCGTTCTCCAAACCCACCAGGAACGACAATCCCAGCTAATCCGATAAGCTCACTATCGATAGATTTGTCCGCATATTCAGTGGCATCAATAAATTTTATATCTACCCCTACTTCGTTCTCGTGGGCGGCGTGTTTGATCGCTTCTATTACTGATAGATATGCATCTTGAAGGGAAGTATACTTACCTACTAATCCGATTTTTACCGTTTTTTTAATGTTTTTAATTTTATCAATTAAACCTTGCCAATCTCTCATGTCAGCAGGGGGACATTCTAAGCGGAAATGACGACAAACAATGTCATCTAAGTTTTGGGCTTGTAAAGCAAGGGGTACTTCATAAATGATTTCGGCATCTTTAACTTCGATGATTGCTTCTTCTTTGACACTACAAAATAAAGCCACTTTCTCTTTCATGTCTTTTGAGATGTCGTGACTAGTTCTAAGCACGATGATATCAGGATTGATACCTAAACTTCTTAACTCCTTGACACTATGTTGGGTGGGTTTGGTTTTGAGTTCAGAAGCGGCTACTAAGTAAGGGACAAGGGTATTATGAATATATAAAGTGTTCTCAAAACCAATATCGATTCTGAATTGGCGGATGGCTTCTAAAAATGGCAGGGATTCAATATCACCGACTGTCCCCCCAATCTCAGTGATGATTACATCCGCTTTTGAATCTTGATAAACCGCTTTAAGTTTGTCTTTAATTTCGTTAGTGATATGAGGAATGACTTGAATGGTGGCACCCAAATAATCGCCCCGACGTTCTTTGGCAATCACCGTTTGATAAATGCGACCGGTTGTAATGTTAGAGTTTTGAGATAAGTTTTCATCAATAAAACGTTCATAATGACCTAAGTCTAAATCTGTTTCAGCACCATCTTCGGTGACAAAAACTTCACCATGTTGAAAGGGTGACATGGTTCCAGGATCCACGTTAATATAGGGATCAAATTTTTGCATGAACACTTTTAAGCCTCTGTTTTTAAGTAAACGGCCTAGTGAAGATGCTGTAATTCCTTTACCTAGAGATGAAACGACACCCCCGGTAACAAATATATACTTTGGCTGCTTCATGTAATGAACCTCCGTGCCAGCTAAAATAAAAAGGCCTCCCTTTTTATAGGAGACCTATTTCTTTTTTTGAGAGCCCGATAAAATTATAACAAAAGGCCCTTCTTGTTTCAAATGTTTTTTATAAATCTTCGTATTGATCTTCGTAATCATCCATGATTTGGTTGTATTCTTCTTCGTCGAATTCACCCGATTCCTCATCAGTGGTCGTTTTACGGAAGCGATAGAATTCATCTTCTTCGATGTCAATTTCATCTTCGAAATATAGTTTTTCAAGTGATTCTTCTAAATCGTCAAGTTCTTCTGCTAAATCAACGGGAATCGCAACGTTTTCAACTATTTCAAGAGCTGGAGAATCTTGAGATTCACGGGCCGCTTGAATCATTATTTCTTTTTCACGTCGCGCTTCTAACATGGATTGATGTTGTTGTTCTTTAACTTCGACATTGGCTAATCTTGCTTCGATGACTTCATCATAAACTTCTTTGTACTCATTGTAATATGAACCATCTTTTTCCCAGAGTTCAACGCCATGCTTTCTCTTTAAATCCCAATGGTTTGAACCCAAGTATACAAACTTAGCTGAACTCGTTAAGTCATTGTAAAAATCACTAATCAAATCATTCAGACTAATGTCTTTTCCTAGTTTAGGAAACGATGCCACCACTTGATCAAATAAATCGTATAAATCTATAGGATCACTCGATGATGTTAAGATTTCCTCTGCCACATCAATATAACTTAAATCATTCTTTGCCAAAACTATGCCTCCAGGGGTTCGTATAATAAAATAATAATTTCATGATTTGAAACTAAATCGTCCTCTTGATATAACTCATATCGAATATTAATTGTATCATCTTTTAATTTTAATTCTACAGTTTTAATGGTAAAAATAAAGGTCTGATTATCTAAGATATAAACGCCTTCAGTAGGATCTTCAGAGAAGTAGAAATCCATCTCTGGGTTTCCTTGTTTTTGATACCGAACATCACCTTCGTTTAAAGTGATGATATGGTGAAGATTTTCATCATCATAAAAACGAATCTGATGACCCTCTATTTCAGCATGGGTTTCAATCGTCGTTTTTAAGTCTTCGGTTGTGATTTGAACCCAAATATTTTTACTCATCATAATAAGCTTTTGTATTATAGCTTATCCCGTTAAGGGATGCAAGTTACACCGCTTATATAGGCAATAGGATTGTAAATGTAGTTCCTTGATTGATTTGACTTATGACTTGGATTTGACCACCGTGTTTGACCACTACATTCTTAACGATACTAAGGCCAAGCCCTGAGCCACCTGATTCCCGGCTTCGTGCTGCATCGACCCTGTAAAAACGTTTAAATACAAAGGGGAGATGTTCTTCATCCATCCCAATCCCAGTATCCATCACTTTTAATTGATAAAATTCATTTAATTTTTTTCCTTCAATGGTGATAGACCCATGATCGGTGTATTGAAGAGCATTTGACAATAGATTGACCATGACTTGATGGAATTTTTGTTCCTCTAACATCAACCTATAATCGTCTACTTTAATTATGAGTTGAAGATTTTTACGTTCGATTTGCGTTTGAAGTAAACGAGAGGATTTTTCGACAAGGGTTTTGATGGACGTTGGGGTTTTGATGAACTCAAGATCAATGCGGTCTAGTTTTGAAATGATGAGAAGATCTTTAATCATTTTTTCTAAACGATCGGCTTCTTCATGAAGGGTCTTTAAAAATTCTTTTTGTTTATCTGGTTTGACGGGGGAGTTTATCATGATTTCAGTCATTCCTAAAATGGCACTCAAAGGGGTTTTTAATTCATGAGAAACATCGGCCGTAAATTGTTTTTGAAACTGCTCAGCGATTTTAAGTTCAGTAATATCATTGACCAAAATTAAGAGACCTTCAAAAACGGAATCATCAAAAATTGGTGTCATAATTAGGTCGAAAAAGCGTTCGTGATTTTTGATTTGAACCCGTTTATTAACCTCGGCCGTAAACGCTTCAATAATTGGTTGAAATAGAGGCTTAATCTTTTCTATAAGATGATACTCTTGATCCATTAATGACTCTAAATTAAACATGCTCAAGAAGGTTTGATTTTCCATTTTAATGAATCCTTTTTCATCAATTAAAACGACACCACCTGCAAGAGTATTGACTAGTTTACTAAGCTTGAGATTTGAGCTCTCAACTTCATCAAGCGCTTTACCTACTTGGTATTTTATTTCATTAGATTGTTGAAGATTAACTTGCTTTTGTTTTTTAAGGATTCCTCTAAAAAAATAGAATGAATATACAATCCAAAGGATAGCAAAAACCCCCTCAATTAAGGGGGCAGTCATCGCTATCATGATGATGAAATATATGACTTGAACAACAATAAAGTATTGAATATCTTTTGAATTTAGCACAGCCATTCCTCAATTAGAGTATAGCATAACTACGATTATTTAAAAGAATGCTTTAGTTTAATGTGATTCGTTTCGCTTTATGTAAAAAGACAATACTTTCAGAAATATTAGTGAGGTGATCCCCGGCTCTTTCTAAGTTCTTAATTACAAACAAAGCACGGGCTGCTTCTTCGGCTTTAGAGTCATTATAATCTTTAGCTGTATTAATTAAACTCTTAACATTTAGATCGAATAAATCATCTAACTCTTCATCTTGATGCGCGACTTCTAAAGCCAATTCTACATTTTCTTCAGCATAAGCTTGTGCGATCCGTTCAAACATCGATATAAGCGGTTCAAAAAAGGTATCGAACATATTTTCAAGATCTGTTTTTACTTTGGTATGAATAATGTATTTTGAAATGTTACACACATAATCAGCAATACGCTCTAAATCACTCGCAATTTTCATGGCGGTAATTACGGCTCTTAAATCACTTGCGACAGGGCTCTCTTTAATAATGATACTGATGACAAATTCATTAATACTTCTTTCCTTTTGATTAATGGCTTCATCTTTTGCAATCAGTGACTCCGCTAAGGTACGGTCCATCTCAAAGAGGGCTTTTCTGATTTGAACATATTGTGCTGATACATCAGCAATCATTTGTGCCACTTCTTCATGAAGTTGAAGCAAAGCTGTTTCAAACTTAATTCTTTCTCTCATGGGTTCTCCTATCCAAACCGACCGGTAATATAGTCTTCTGTTTGTTTGAGTTTTGGTGATTTAAATATAACATCTGTTTCATCCATTTCTTTAAGTTCTCCCAGATAAAAGAACGCGGTGTAGTCTGAAATCCGTGCTGCTTGTTGCATTGAGTGGGTAACGATAATAATCGTATAGTCTTTTTTCAAGTCGGTAATTAAATCTTCAATCCGTTGAGTTGCAATGGGGTCTAAAGCACTGGTGGGTTCATCCATTAAAATGACTTCTGGTTCCATTGCAATGGCACGCGCGATACATACCCTTTGTTGCTGCCCGCCAGAAAGTTTCATGGCTGATTCTTTTAATCGATCTTTGACTTCATCCCAAAGAGCCGCTCTTTTCAAGGATTCTTCAACGATTTGATCAAGTTGATTTTTATCTTTGACTCCTTGGCATCTTGGTCCATAGGCGATGTTATCGTAGATGCTCATTGGAAAAGGATTGGGTTTTTGAAATACCATTCCAATTTTAGTTCTAAGCTCAATGACATCATAATCTTTGGCATAGCTATTTTGATCTTCAAACAGGATATCTCCAGAAATTTTGCATTCTGGAATCAAATCATTCATCCGGTTTAGAATTCTAATAAAAGTACTTTTACCACTCCTAGCTGGTCCAATTAAATGCCGTCACCCTTATTCTTTCACTTCATATCAATGTTTTTAATCGTGATTCTTGATCAATAAAGATTGATATTATTTATTAACATTGCTCATATTTTCTCCTAATAAGATGGCTTTACAATCTTTGCCAATAGTTTAACAAGGAAGTTCATTAAGAATTACGACTCCTAAGATATTAATAATAGCAATTGTAATCATGAGTTCAAAGTTAGTTTCATCATTAAGTGACTGTCCAAACATGAACGAATAAAGAGGTTGAACGTTCAGTCAAAATAATAGTCACTTTAATGGCCGCCCCCACCGCAAATATTAAAGCGGTATCTCACCAATGATCACAATCCCCAAAAGAACTCCTGTTAAAATTCCCGGCACAGCACTGGGTACAACGACTTTAAATATCGTCTGCGTCCGCGATGCCCCTAAGGCTAATGACCCTTGTCTAAGTTCTGACGGGATGACTTTGAGAGCTTCTTCAGTATTTTTAATGATCGTAGGAAGCAAGATGACTGCTAAAGTTAGCGCTCCAGATAACACCGAACCTCCCGCTGTATTAATCGTATTGTTTAACAGCGGAATAAACAAGGCGGCTCCTAATAATCCATAAATAATTGAAGGAACCCCTGTGAGTAAATCAACCATGCTTCTAATCAGATTTGTAAACCGGTTTCGACTTGCAATTTCATTAAAATATATGGCTGTTGAAACACCTATTGGAATCGCGATCACTAAGGTTATTACAATGAGATACAACGTTGTAATGAGCGATCCCCGGATTCCACCACCCCGTGTTTGAATCGAGATTTCTCTAATACCATCAGCCTCATTAACGATCGTTGAAATCCGTTCTGCCCCAAATCGTCCTAGAAAAACATCGGTATCTGTAAAACCTTTTTCTACGGTAGTTCCCGGTCTCACCGTGATGATTAAATTGTTGCCTTCTTCATCAAGATTGTTTTTATCAAAACTATTGATAAAAGGTGATTCTGGATGAACATATCCAATTTCGACCGCCTCATTACCCGCCCGGTTGAACGTATTGACAAAACCAATGCCCCAACGTTCTGAATAAAATAATTCAAGTTCTCCGTTATAGTTGATATCTGAATAATCACCTGGGCCAACTTCTACAAACACATCGGTATTCAGAATTCTTGAATCCCCTAAAATTAAATCTAAGCTGACCAGTCTTAATCCATTCGTTAAGACATACCCAATAATTGTGGCTAGAACTACCGCACCGAAACTTCCAAGGGCATAAATTAGACCCCGAATTATATTGTCTTTTCTTCGTTGTTTAATCTGATTAGATTTCATCTAAGTTTCCAAACTTTCTCATGACAAATTTAAGGCCAATGTTAGTGATGATGATAACGGCCATAAGCACTAATCCCACGGCGAAGCGAATATCATAATCAATCCCAGTGGTGTCTTTAATCCCTAAGAGCATTCTTGATGTTAAGGTAGCCGTTGTACCAAGTGGATTAAGCTCAATGCCTGAAAAACGGTTCCCGGATACCATTGCAACCGCAGTGGCTTCACCTAACGCCCGTCCAACTCCTAAAATGATACCCGCAAAAATCCCACTCTTAGCAGCCACTAAAACGACTTTCATATACGTTTGAATATCAGAAGCCCCTAAGGCCAATGAGCCATCGATCATGGTTTTATCCACTGAACGAATCGATGTTTCAGAAATCGCTGTGATGGTGGGTAAAATCATGATAGATAAGACTATGACGGTGGACATCAAGGATAATCCAGCCGCCGTTTGATAGTTAAAAATATTAGAAATGAAAACGACAAATCGTGTAATAATTCCTAAACCAAATACCCCATAAATGATGGATGGAATACTTGCTAAGAGTTCTACCACCGTCCGCATGATGTTAGCCAGTCTTTGAGGTGCCACTTTCGCAATAAATAAAGCTGTAAAAACACTGATTGGGACACTGAGTGAAATCGCGAGAGTCACCACGATCAACGTGTTGATAATCGCAAAACCAATCCCATAGATGGTGGAGAGCCCTAACGTTCCATCGA
>JAGYII010000013.1 GCA_018402725.1 Candidatus Izemoplasma sp.
AGCGAAAAAGTGGTTAGCTAAATAAATATTGAAACCAACATAAATTTGTTTAAACGAAAAAAAAGACCATTAAAGGTCTTTAGGGAAAAACAAACGATAGTTTAGTAAGACTTGAACCCCCCACCAAACTCCTAAGAAGATGGCGGTTTGTAAGAGGGCTTCCACTACCGTGTAAGTAGAGCCATAGACATACCAATTAAGCCCGATAAAAAAGGCGACCCCAATGAAGCCTGTGACGGCGATGCGTGTGATGATTTTCTTTCTGATTTCAGGACTGCGTTGAGGTGCATTTTGTTTTTGTTTAGCCATGATTAACCTCTTAATTATCTTACTTTAAAAGTCTTAAAACTCCAAATAAATGAATAAAAAAATGAAATAAGGAGGCTTCAAGCCATGAACGGTTTCGAACGCCGAACGGAAAAGAAGAAAAACCATATCCTCAATGTGGCTCAAAAATTATTAACCGAAAAAGGCGTTAAAGACGTTAATATTCTTGATATTGCAGAAGTTGCTGGGGTGTCTCATGTGACCATTTATCACTATTTTGGTCATAAACAAGGTTTAGTAGACGCTGTCATGGATAAGACCCTTCACGAAACCTCTTCTCAAGCCAGAGAAATTCTTGATCAAGCTAAAACCTTTGAAGAGGGACTCGATAAAGTCTTAGAATTTGAAGCGACTCGCTTTGATCATTGCGAAATTACGTTTAAAAATGAAATTATTACCTTTGAACGGACGCACATTGACCGAGATAATACCCTTATCACTGATTCATTAAGACGGTTTATGATGTTAGCTCCAACAAGCCCTATTCCTGTCCGTCCTTTTTCTAATGAGACCATTAAAGTATTTGTTTATCTCTTTAGATATTTAAAAACGCATGGTTTTTTAAATGACGCTCAAGTCAAAAAAGAAATCACTGAATTTTTCAAAGCTGGAATCTTGGATTATTCGAAATGATCAAACTGGCGATCGCGGTGGAAAAAGAAAAACTAGCGACCCATTATGCGCATGCCGAACGATATGACGTATACCAGATAGAAAATGGTAAGTACCACCTTGAAAAGAGTATCCCCCATGATAAATCAAATCACCTTCAAAGTTATGATGAACTAGCTAATAATAATGTAAATTCTATTGCTTTTGACATGATTGGAGATGAGGGTTTTGAACATTTGATGGGACGTGGGATTGAAATCTACTACGGTCAAAAAGGCGATATTCATCTATTTATTCAGGCGTTTATCGAAGGGACCATCCAAAAACCCAAAGTTTATGTTGAAGATCAAAGTGTTTGTGCCTTGTAATAGGCACTTTTTTTTGGTCTAGACAGTCTAGACCAAAGGAATCAATGTGGTATAATTATATGGAAGTGAGGTCCATAGTGAGTGCAAAATATCATTTCTTAGCAGAACAATTAGAAGCACGCATCGAGAAACTTGGATTCAATGCTCCCCTTCCTTCTGAACGGGATCTAGCCCTTGAATATAATGTCTCTCGGATGACGATTCGTAAATCCATCGATGCTTTAGTCGATAAGAATAAACTTTACCGCGTTCCTCATGTGGGCACTTTTACGACCGATAAGAAACTGTATAAAAAGATGGATGTCTTTTTAGGTTTTTCGAGGGAAGTTGAACAAGTTGGAGGGACCCCATCTACCACCTTATTAGAGTATTCCTTGATGCCCGCCGATGAACGCATTGCGACCAAGCTTGATATTGAAAAAGGAAGTTATGTGTATAGAATTGTCCGCTTAAGAAAGAAAAACAACGTTCCTTTAATTATTGATGAATCGTATTTCCCTAAAGACACCGTCCCCTTAAATGAAAAGATTGTCCAAGAATCAATTTATCAATACATTCAAACCGAGCTTGGTTTAAATATGGTTTTTGCGGATCAAAAGCTGGTGGCTACATTTTGTAAAGCGCCTTATACTCAGTATTTAGAAATTGATGAACAAACCCCCGTGATGTATGTAGAACTGACTGGGTATTTAGAGGATGGACGTATCTTTGAATATTCAGAATCTTACAAAAATTCAGACCGTTATGAACTCGTTATCAGAAGTCACCATTAAGGTGACTTTTTTTATCGCCTTCTCTCCCCTTGAATGAGCGGATTATGGTAAAATGGTTTTTAAAGGAAGCATTCCTTTAAAAAGAAATGTTTTAACAATCTTAAGGTAAAGAAAACAGGTTAAATCGATGAATACAAACCTCATCATATTCGGCGCCACGGGCGATCTCATGCATGAAAAACTCATTCCCGCCGTGAATGCACTTTTGGTGCACGAACATATCGGTCCTGAGTCTCAAATTATCGCCGTCGGCCGACGTGCATATACCCAAGAAGAATATAAAATAGAAGCCCTAAAAAAACTCCCAGATAATTATGATTCTAAAATTATTTGGGATCACCTAATCTATGTTTTTATCGATTTTCATGACCCATTATCCTATGAAAGTATCTTCCAAGCCATCAACAATCATGATCTAGATAAAGTCTATTATTTAGCGACCCCTCCCACCTTATTTCCAATCATTGCGTGGGGCCTTCATGAGTCGGATCTGATTGAAAAAGGAAACCCTCATCACCGGATTGTCTTTGAAAAACCCTATGGTGTAGATTTGAGTCATTCCGAAGAAATCAATCAAGACATGTACATCTATTTTAAAGAGTCGCAAATTTACCGGATTGATCATTATTTAGGGAAAGAAATGATTCAGTCTTTATTCGCGGTCCGTTTTGCGAATAAGATGTTTGAACACATCTGGAATTCCGAATCCATTGAAAGTGTCTATATCATTGCTAAAGAAGCGATAAACGTTAAAACCAGAGGTCCGTATTATGACCGGGTCGGGGCGTTAAAAGACATGGTTCAATCGCATTTACTTCAGATGGCAGCTTTAGTAGCGATGGACGAGCCTAAGAGTATGGATGCCGATGATATCCGCGATGAAAAAGTGAAAGTCTTAAAAAACTTTGATGTCTCCACGGACTCGATTGTATTTGGTCAATATGAAGGGTATAACGAAACCGAAGATATTGATCCTGCGACCCAAACGGAAACAGCGGTTTACTTCCATGCGTGTTTAAATAACGAACGCTTTAAGGACACTAAATTTCATTTTATGACCGGGAAAAGTCTGTCTGAAAAACGGTCTGAAATCGTGATTAAGTTCAAACCACATTCTAAGGAAAAAGCGTTCTTCAAAGACGCGGTCTTATTTCCCAATGAACTGAGAATTAAAGTGGCCCCCGTAGAAGGAGTCTCAATTCAGTTTAACGTTAAAAAACCCGGTCTAGAGACTGAAATCATTCCTAAAAACCTCGATTATTATCACCATGAAGACGCCACAGGAAATATCCCTGAAGCCTATGAGAAATTGCTCCATGAAGTTATTCTTGGAAGTCCGACGTTATTTACCCGGTGGGATGAAATATATACCTCCTGGAATATCATCGACCGCATTAAAGCGAACGCGAAGGCGCCGTTATCATATAAAGATAGTGCGTCCTTTGAAGCCTTATTAGAAGCCCAAAACTTGGAGGTCGACCGTGATTTACGACGTATCAATGGCCATCACTTCTAAAATGACCGTCTATAAAAACAAAGAAGAAAAAGTCCCTCAATTTTCAACCCTTTCTACCTTTGAAACCGGGTCTTCATATGAAAGTGTCTTAGCGATGAGTCTTCACACCGGGACCCATATGGACTATCCCTTACACATGGTTAAAGAAGGAGCTGTTTCAACTGCAGCCTTAGCGGATGGTTTGTTAGGTCCAGTTAAAGTCTTTGAAACCGATCAAGATGTGGTGGATGAAGCTTTTATTCACCAATGTGATATCAAAAAAGGGGACGTCGTATTCTTTAAAACTCGCAACTCAAACCTAGAAACATTTGATTTTGATTTTGTCTATGTGGACCAAACCGCGGCCAAAGCCCTTGCCATGATCGGTATTAAAGGGGTCGGTTTAGATGCATTAGGAATTGAAAGAGCCCAAGATGGACATCCTACCCATAAAATCTTATTGGGCGCTGGTATCTTTATCATTGAAGGACTTCGTTTAAAAGAAGTCCCTGAAGGACGCTATGAACTATTGGCGCTTCCTTTAAAAATCATCGGAGTTGAAGCGTTACCGATGCGTGTATTACTTAAAACCATTGAATAGGAGGTAAATCATTTGGAATATGGTCTAAATGAAATTCTCTTTGCCTTCTCACTCACTCTTTTTGCGGGTTTATCCACCGCGATTGGAAGCGCGATTGCCTTTTTTGCGAAAAAGACCAATCCCTCCTTCTTATCTTGGGCCTTAGGATTTTCCGCCGGAGTCATGCTATACCTATCGTTCATCGAAATTTTCCCTAAAGCCTTTGCATCGCTGGCGGGAGAAATGACTGAAGGATGGGCCTATACGGTGACCACCTTAAGTTTCTTTGGGGGCATCTTAATTACCGGGATCATTGACCGGATTGTCCCAAATACGGTGAATCCTCACGAACCTAAAGACTACGAAAGTGTTGAAGACAAAGAAAAAATACAACGTTCAAATTTATTGCGGATGGGTTTATTTACGGCCCTTGCGATCACCCTCCACAACTTACCAGAAGGGATGGCCACGTTCTTTGCGGCCTTACAAGAACCTCTCTTAGGGGTCTCCCTAGCGATCGCGATTGCGATTCACAATATCCCAGAAGGGATTGCGGTGAGTGTACCAATCTACTACGCGACCGGGTCTAAGAAGAAAGCATTCTTGTACTCAGCCCTTAGTGGACTAGCCGAGCCCGTGGGAGCACTGATAGGATTCTTCGTGCTTTCATTCTTCTTAAATGATCTCATTTTCGGTATTATCTTTGCGGCCGTCGGTGGGATTATGATCTACATCGCCTTAGATGAGTTACTGCCAAGTGCAGAAAAATACGGCGAGCACCACAAAGTAATCTATGGCCTTATCATTGGGATGATGGTGATGGCTGTAAGTTTAATCATTTTCCTATAAGTTGTTATCGGCCCCTTTAATAGCGATCATGGCTACCCCTCTCCGGAGGGGTTTTATTTTTTAAAAATTCTAAGCATTCTTTCTTGACAACCCCAAACAGATAAGTATAATAAAGGTATATTAGCACTCGTTAATATAGAGTGCTAATAATAAAGAAGGAGGAATTAAAATGTTTAGAATTAGCCCTGTTTCATCATTTAATCGTGTGAACTTAGGATCTCTGATGGATGATTTCTTTGTTCCTGAAGCGTTTCGCATCGATATTAAGAAAGAAAATAATCTTTATCAACTGATTGCGGAATTGCCTGGATTTAAAAAAGAAGACATTCAAATTTCCTATGAAAAAGAGGTCTTAACGATTCAAGCCAAGCAAAATCAAGAGACTGGTGAAGGTGAATTGCCCTATCTATACCAAGAGCGACGTCACCGTGCTTTAAAAAGAAGTATCCACTTACCAGATTGTGATGAAACTGCGATTAAGGCAAAGCTTAAAGATGGCTTACTGACGATTGAAGCCCCAATCCAAACGTCCGTGGCTTCAACAATTCAGATTGAAACCGAATAATTAAGCCTTCATTATAAGCACAAAAGAAGCCAGCTTGACCCATGAAGCTGGTTTTTTTTGTGATATAATATC
Organism: Candidatus Izemoplasma sp.; assembly: GCA_018402725.1. Lineage (GTDB taxonomy): Bacteria > Bacillota_I > Bacilli_A > Izemoplasmatales > Izemoplasmataceae > JAGYII01. The sequence goes on from JAGYII010000013.1 coordinate 5,642, forward strand.
TACCATGAAATTAAGTCTTAAAAACTTGTTTTTAACGTATTTAAAAATAGGCGCTTTCACTCTAGGTGGGGGCTATGCGATGATTCCCGTTGTGGAGAAAGAACTCGTAGATAAAAAGGGGTGGTTAGAGCCAACCTCTTTTTACCATATGATTTCTGTGGCTCAAGCGATTCCCGGGATGATTGCGCTTAACTCAGCGATTTATGTGGGTTATCGCCTCAAAGGAATTAAAGGAGCGATGGTCAGTGGAATCGGGGTTATTTTACCCGCTTTTTTAATGATGTTAGTGATTGCGGGGGTGTGGACCCAACTCGGAGAAATACCGCCTTTATTAGCCGCGTTTTTTGAAGGGGTTAGAGTCGTTGTTGTCGGGCTTATCTTATATGCGGGATATAAGCTTTTTTTATCAAGTAATAACCCGCAGCGTCTTTTGATTATGGCCCTAGCGTTTGGTTTGGTTCTCTTTTTAGATATTCATCCCTTTTATTTAATTGTGACGCTGGCTTTGATGTCGATTATTTTTGCGCCCAAGGAGGAACGCCATGATCTTACTTGAGTTGTTGTGGCAATTTCTTCTGATTGGAATGGTCGCATTTGGCGGAGGAACGGCGATGATTCCACTCCTTCAAAGAACCATTGTTCAAGACCAAGCTTGGCTATCGTTAAATGAATTCATCAACATCATTGGACTTTCTCAAATGACCCCAGGGCCGATTGCGGTGAATGCGGCGACCTTTATTGGCTATCTCACGAGTTATCAAGAAACTTATCTTATTAGTAGTGCTATTTTAGGGGCTACACTTGCGACCACCGGGGTGATTATTGTTCCGACTCTATTAATGACTTTTGTGCTCTGGTTTGAAAAAAGTGAAGTCATTCAAAAAAATATCCGAAAGATTTTATTTGGATTAAAACCTGCTTTAGTGGGTCTCATTTTAGCGAGTGCAACCACGATTGGATTAACCATTGAAGGAACCGTGATTCACCTTATTTTATTAGTGGCTACGTTAGCCCTATTATTTAAGACGAAAATCAGCCCTATTCTCATGCTCTTAGCTGGGGGATTGCTGGGCATGGTTTTCTTTTAAACATATGCTATAATAATAGCCGCTTAAAGCGAAAGAGGGACTTATGGCAAAGATATTCGAAAGCCTCAAAATGATCTTCTTTGGAGCGGTCTTTAGAGGGTTTGTGTCGACGTACTTATTCGCCACCTTAATCACCGCCGCCTTATTAAAATTACCTTTCAGTATTCAACCGGGAGAAGAGCTTTCCTGGATTGATGCTATTTTTGTTTCAGCCAGTGCCATCTCAACGACAGGATTATCTCCAATCATAATTAAAGATGTCTTAACGGTCCCCGGCCAGATGATTTTATTGTTTTTAATTCAGTTTGGGGGCATCGGCCTGATGATGGGATTAGCAATTATCTGGTTATTAATCGGTTCTAACATCAGTTTTGCGCAACGTAATTTATTGATGGTGGATCAAAACCAAAGTTCACGTGCAGGGATTGTTCGGTTTATTAAAAAAGCAATCATTATTATCTTCTCGATTGAGGCGGTAGGAATCATTGTTTTTTCCGGATTAATTTACAGCGGGGGTTATTTTAGTTTTGGAGAATCGTTGTACCAAGGATTCTTTACAGTCATCAGTTTGTTTACGAATGCCGGATTTGATATCGCCCCAGGCGCTGATAGCTTTTATATGTACCGAGAATCATATGCCATCTTAACCGTAGCGATGTCCTTGATGTTTTTAGGGGCGGTCGGTTGGTGGCCGCTGATTGACTTATATGATTTTTGTCGTTATAAACTAAGAAAAAACAAAGAAGACATTGAAAAGTTCCGTTTTAGAGTATTCACGAAATGGTTTGTATTCCTTCATTTAGGCTTTTGGATTGGAAGTTTTATCGTCTTTTCTTTAATTGAAATCAATGGGTTCTTAGCAAGTCCAGAAGGACCGACCACGGTAATCGGGGGTATTTACGATTTACTCTTTATGAGCTTAACCACCCGTAATGCTGGGTTTTCAACGGTTCCAGTCACGAGTTTTTCTAATGCTGGGCAAGTCTTAATGATGTTTTTAATGTTTGTGGGGGCGTCTCCAAATAGTGCAGGGGGCGGGATCCGGACGGTGACCATCATGCTGGTATTCTTAAGCGTCATTGCTTATGCAAGAGGACGTAATACTGTGAGTTTTAAACGGCGAGCTGTTTCAGTCAAAAATGAAGATATTCATAAAGCGTTTTATGTCTTATTCTTAGCGGGTACTTTAGTCTTTATCATGATTTTCTTTATGAGTATAGTCGAGCCATTTAGTTTACAACAAATTGCCTTTGAAGTAGCGTCTGCCTTTGGGACGACGGGATTATCAACCGGCATCACCGCCGATTTATCAGAAATTTCTAAGGTTCTACTCATCATTACGATGTTCTTAGGACGCATTGGGTTACTTGCTCTCATATTCTTATTTAAACCAAAAACCAATAAACACTCGGGAATTACTTATCCGGAAGTGGATGTTATCGTAGGCTAGGAGGATGTATGGCGACAAAGAAGAAGAACTACAGAAGTAAAAAAGGCTACACGACGGCGTGGTTAATTCCCTTATTTTTCATTATAGGGGTTGTGCCTTTAATCATGCGGGGAACGGTCATCAACTTATCTGAACTTGAACAAAGTGTTTGGATTTCTCAAGAGACCCGCTTCGATGTATTTAGTTATTGGAAATCGGTCTGGTTTGTCTTTGCCACGCTCGGGGCGACAGGTATTTTAGCCTGGCTTCATTTTGATAAGAAAATTAAAGTTGAATGGCCTTTATGGCTCGTGGTTCCGATTGGGATTTATTTATTCTTCACCCTTGTTTCTTTCTTAGCTGCGCCTGATCTGAACTTAGCGGCGAGGGGCTTTATAGAAATCTTCCAAGGCGTCTTGGTGATGATGTCGTACGGGATCATTATCTTTTTAGGCTTTAACTTGATTCAGCGTGAAGTTGATGTCAAAGTGATGATGCGTTGGCTCTTAGTCTTGTGGGGCATTACGTTCTTCATTGGCTTTTCTCAGTTCTTTGGCTTTGATGTCTTTAGACGTGAATTTGTTCAGCGAATTATTTTACCGGGAAGCCTCAGTGAACTGGTGGGGAACTTAAACTTTACATTCGGTCCCCGGACGATTTATGCGACGATGTACAACACCAACTTTGTGGGAAGTTATGCGGCGCTCATGGTGCCGATTTCCCTAGCCTATTTCTTATTCACCAAAGAGACAAAACCCCAAATTATAGGGGGCGCGTTCTTTGCGATGAATGTCTTTGTTTGGTATGGATCGAATGCCCGTTCTGGGTTGATGGGCGTGATTGTTGCGGCCTTAATCTTTGGCGCTTTATGGTTCTTTGAAGGTAAAGTCCAGTGGAAAAAGATGTTGGTGGCTTTAGGCATTTTAGTCGGGGTCTTCATCGTCACAAACACCGCTTCAGACGGCAGAACCTTAAATCAATTTTTAGGCCTCACCCCGGCGGGAGAAGGCAGCTTGATTGAACTTGAATCCCCTGAACTTGCTTATTTTGAAGAACTCAACATCGATGCATTTAAATTTGAACTTGTGACCGATAAAAAAAGTGTGGTGGTTGAGTATGTCGCCCAAACCGGGAGCTTAGCCTTTACTGATTTAGAAGAGGGTGCACTATCCATCGGGATTCGGGATGGGGCAATTGTCTTAAATGAGGAAGGCTATGAATCTTTTAGCTTCCAATTTATCGCTGAAGTGGGCGCGTTAAGAGTCAGCGCTTATCAATCTAGCTTTGATATTTTTATTACAGATGCAGGCTTTGTGATGCAAGGGGTGGGTGGCGTTTCAGCCGACACTGTCAATGCTCCGCGAGTCGAGTTGTTAGATGGTCTTGAGCGAGTAGCTTCAGGACGGGGTTATATTTGGTCACGTTCAATACCGATGTTAGCCAATAGTGTTTTCATTGGCTATGGGCCTGACATGTACGTCTTAAACTTTCCACAAAGAGATTTCTCAGGACGTTTAAATGGATTTACCTTAACAGGAATCAACGACAAGCCGCACAACATGTTCCTCCAAATTGCACTTAATGTGGGTCTGGTTTCATTGTTGGCTTTACTATTTATCTATGGATATTATTTCTACGATACCGCTAAACTCTTTTGGAAACGTCCGTTAGAGACGATTGAAGAGTATATTGGACTGGGAGTAGCAACGGGAATATTCGCCTATTTAGTCGCAGGTATCTTTAATGATCAAATCATTTCAGTGGCCCCCGCATTTTATGCACTCAGTGGAGTTGGATTAGCCCTTAACCGGATGATTAGAAACCTCGATGGACCTAAAGATCCTCAACCTCAAGTGGCCGAAGCTAAATAATTAAATAAATAAAATCCTGATTTCAATGATGAAATCAGGATTTTTTATAAGGTACTTTCTCTTTTAATTAAGGTAACAGGTAGCGTTTGATGTTGAGGAAGTTTATTTTCAGGATGTAAGATGCGTTCAATTAATCCGTGAATCGTGAGTTCTGCGATGGTTTTGATGTCTTGTTTGATGCTGGAAAGAGTCGGCTTAATAATACTGTTCAGTCTGAGGTCATCAAAGCCAATCACTTCCACATCTTCAGGAACTCTTTTACCAAGAAGTGAGGCGGTTCTTAAGACGTGCATGGCGATAAGATCCCCATCACAGAAAATTCCTTTTGCATCTGGATGAAGCTTTAATGTGGCTTCAATTTTTTGGACATCTGGGGTATTAAAGTCGAGATCTTCATCAACGACCTTGATCTGATGGGCTTTCAGTTTTTCTTTAAATCCCTGGTCACGCTCTTTTACCGTCATGAGGAAACTAGCGCCTCTAAAATGGATGACTTTTTGATGACCTTGGCTAATGAAATGGTCAGCGGCAAGTTGCCCCCCCTGGACATTATCAGAAGAAATCGAGGGTATCCCATCATCAATATGATGATCAATCGCCATCATTGGAAGTTTTAGTTTTTTATAATTTTCGATGGAATTAAGCTGGGTGGCGATGATAAGTCCTGATAAATGGTATTGAGAAAAGACAGATAGGAATTTTTCTTCACGCTCTTGATCATTGCGGGCATTAAATATCATTAAACGGTAGCCTTTATCCATAATGGCATCTTCTAACGCTTCTAAAAGTTCCGCGAAAAAATACGACGTTAGATGGGGAATAATGACCCCAATTAAGTTGGATTGTTTTTTAAATAAACTCCGAGCAAGTTCACTCGGCGTATAGTCGAGTTCTTTAATCGCACTTAAAACAATTTTTCGCGTTTCAATGTTGACATATCCCGTATTGTTTAAAACCCGGGAAACCGTCGCAACCGAGACGTTCGCTCTTTTTGCAACATCTTTAATGGTAGCCATCTTTTTCCTCTTAAGTCATTATAAGGAGTTTGAGACTTTTTAACAACGTTTATACGTAAAAAAAAGCCTCACAAACGCTTACATTTCAAGAGAAAATTGATATAATTAAATCTATGAAAGAGAGGTTTTTATGGCAGAAAGTACGCCGCATCATTATCGCTCATTAATGTTTTACCAAGTCTATGTAAGAAATTACTCCGAAGCCGGAAACTTTAAAGCCGTGGAAGCAGACCTAAAAAGGATTAAACAATTAGGGACCGATGTTTTATATTTACTCCCGATTCATCCTATCGGCGTTAAGAACCGAAAAGGAACGCTTGGGTCGCCTTACTCGATTAAAGATTACCGGGCCATTAATGAAGAGCTTGGAACGATGGAAGATTTCCAAGATTTGATTAAAACAACCCATGCTGAGGGCATGAAATTGATGATTGACATCGTCTTTAATCATACCTCCTATGATTCTTGGTTATTTGAGAACCATAAAGAATGGTTTTATCAAAACCCAAAAGGCGAATACACCAACAAAGTCGCTGATTGGTGGGATATTACCGATTTAGATTATGCCGATGAGAAACTTCATGATTACTTGATTGAGACTCTCGTGATGTACGCTAAAATGGGGGTCGATGGATTTAGGTTTGATGTGGCTAATTTACTGCCTCTAGCGTTTTTGAAAAAAGCTAGACAGGCTGTATTAAAGACCGACTCGGACTCGATTTGGCTTTCAGAAACCACCCACGGTGGATTTACAAAGTATATCCGTGATCAAGGCTTTACTGCGCATTCTGAAGGAGAAATTCTCCAGGTCTTTGACATGGCCTATGATTATGACTATCATCCCTTTTATGAAGGCTATTTAAAAGCTGAAAAACCGCTTCAAGCCCTGGTTGATTTTTTAAATCTACAAGATGAAATTTATCCAGTGAATTATGTTAAATTAAGAAATTTAGAAAATCATGACTTTGGCCGCATTGCGGGACATTTAAAAGGAGATAAAACCCTTCTTAAAGCCTGGCATGCCTTTGGATTTATGCAAAAAGGAGCGACCATGATTTATATGGGGGGCGAATTTTCAGACCCCAAACATCCTGATCTTTTCAATAAAGATGTGATCGACCGGACCGGGGATGACTTATCAGAATGGATCATGAAGCTTAAAAAAGTCACCGAAAACAAGGTCTTTTATGAAGGGGCGGTCAAGTATCAAAAAGATGCCCTTCATGATGTGGTATCTATTTCTTATCAAAAAGGATCTGAAACTCTATTAGGCGTTTTTAATTTAGCTAAAGCTTCAGGCACGATGAGCGTCACCATCGATGATGGAACTTATCATGATCAACTAAGTTCAAAACCGATAGAAGTTAAAAATGGAAAAGTTTTGATTCCGACTTCAGCCTTCATCATACAGTCAAACTAACGCCCTAAAAAGGGCGTTTTTTTATGCTATAATCGAGGGGAAATGATAGATAAAAATGAGTGGCTTACGTTATTTACTGATTATTTAATTGGGTTGAGACATTACTCACCTCATACCGCAACTGCGTACCGTCATGATGTCGATGACTTTGCGCTTTTTTGTGAGAAAGAAGAGCTTGGTTTTTTCAATCAAGCGTCCGACCGAACGGCGAAATTTTATATGTCTGAACTCAATCAAAAATATCCGCCGCAAACCGTGATTCGTAAAGTGAGTGCCTTAAGAGCTTATTTTTATTTTCTGATGGATCAAGAAGAAATTGCGGTGCATCCTTTCTTCCAAGTTACGTTACCAAAAAGGCCCAAAAAAGCCCCTAACTTCTTATATGAAGAAGACATGAAGGCTTTATTTCATGCGATTGATATTCACACGGTCAAAGGAATGAGAGATTATACCCTGATCTTTCTTTTTTACACCACGGGTGTAAGGGTCTCAGAATTAATTGGATTAACGCTTAAAGACCTCGATTTTGAACGTGGCGTCATTAAAGTTCATGGGAAAGGTCAAAAAGAACGATATGCCCCGATGTCTTCAGAGATGAAAGAAGAATTACAACGATATTTACTCCTCACCCGTCCCGAACTCCTCAAGAAAAAAAGACATTCAAGAGTCTTTACCAATTTAAAAGGGGATCCCCTCACCACCGCTGGGGTCAGGTACATCTTAAAAGAAATTGTGATGGCTTCATCCACGTTTTTAAATGTGACCCCCCACATGATTAGACACACCTTTGCGACTCATTTACTGAGACAAGGAGCCGACTTAAGAAGTGTCCAAGAACTCTTAGGTCATAGTCACATTTCTTCGACGCAAATTTACACTCATGTAGCTAAACAAGATCTCATTGATAAATATCAAGCCGCACATCCCCGAGGCAAAAAGTCATGACCTATAAACTATTTGTCTTTGGGAAATTAAAAGAGGCGTATCTTAATGAGGCCGTTAAAGATTATGTGGACCGTCTTAAACACTATAGAACCCTAGAAATCATCGAATTAAAAGATGAAAGAGAACCTAAAAATGCATCATTAAAAGACTTAGAAGGACTTAAAGAAAAAGAAGCAGAGACGTTTTTTAAGCATTATAAAGAAGGTCCCATCTTTTTGTGGGATGAGACCGGTAAGAAGATGAACTCCATCCAGTTTTCAGATTGGATATCATCGCAAGAAGTCTCCCAATCCAAAGATTTAAATTTTGTAATTGGAGGCTCTAACGGACACTCTTTAAAACTTAAAGAACACGCTCATACGCTTCTATCTTTATCTGATTTAACGTTCCCTCACGGCATCGCCCGACTCATCATCTTAGAACAGTTATATAGAGCCTTTAAGATTCAAAGAAATGAAACCTATCACAAGTAAATAGCCCTATCAACTTAAAGACAGAATTCGGGAGCCGAATTCTGTCTTTTTTAGTTAATTTCAAGGGCTTAAAAACGGCTTAGAAAAAAAATATAAATTTTTACTAAAACGATGTAGTAAAACGCTTGCAAAAATGTTAAAATAATTATGCGAAAACGTTTTAGTTTAAAAAGGTGTACGCCCATGAAGTGGTATAAAACAGCTTTAAATAGAGGTTTTCACAAAGAAATAGTGATTGATAATCAAACTCATTCTGAGTTTTTTATTTCAGTAAATACAGATAAAACCTTTCAAAAGGTATTAGGTTTTGGAGGCGCTTTCACAGAAGCGGCTTCGATTAACTTTTCTAAAATGTCTAAAAAGAATCAAAATGAACTGATTCATCTATATTTTGATAAAGAAAAAGGTTTGGGTTATACCCTTGGCCGGATCGCAATGAACAGTTGCGATTTCGCGTTAGAAAACTACACCTACGTCGATGATCATGACGTCTCCTTAAACTCGTTTAATATCGACCGTGAGAAAAGATGGGTCATCCCGATGATTCATCAGGCCGAGAACGTTGCGAAAGAAAAAATAGCCCTTTTAGTTTCTCCCTGGAGTCCTCCGGGTTGGATGAAGACTAACGGACAAATGAATCACGGGGGCCAACTTAAAAAAGAACATTACCCAACGTGGGCCCATTATTTTGTTAAATTCTTAGATCATATAAAACAAGAAGACTTAAATGTCTTTGCGGTCAGTGTTCAAAATGAACCCGCGGCCGTCCAAGTTTGGGATTCGTGCATATATAGTGCTGAAGAAGAGGCGGATTTTGTTCTTAACTACTTAGGACCTGCCCTGAAAGCTTCAAAACATGCGGCCACTAAAATATTAGTTTGGGACCATAACCGTGACATTATTCAAGAACGAGTACGACCGATTCTTAAAGATCCTAAAGCCAAAGAATTTGTTTGGGGCGTGGCGTTTCACTGGTATGTATCTGAAGCCTTTGAAAACCTAAGTGCGGTTAAAGAAGAATTTCCTGATACCCACCTCATCTTTACTGAGGGATGCATTGAAGGTGGCGTTAAACTTGGAGAATATGCAAGTGGCGAACGTTACATGCGAAATATGATTGGTGATTTTGCCAATCACTGTGAAGCCTATATTGAGTGGAACCTCATGCTCGATATGCAAGGTGGACCGAATCACGTGGGGAATTATTGTGATGCACCGATCATATGTGATACCGATAATGACGAGTATCACATCAATAGTTCTTATCATGCGATGGGCCATTTCTCTAAACATGTAATCCCCGGAGCGTTAAGAATTGATAGCCCCACGAATCATCCGTTTATCAAAAATGTGGCTTTTAAAAATCCAAACGGTGAAATCGTCATCATCTTACAAAATGAAACCAATCAAGAAACGACCATCACTATTAAATATGGTGATTTAAAAACCCCGTTAAGCATTGCCCCTCACAGTTACTCAACCTTGATCATCTAGAGGAGACCCATGGCTGACTACCGACTTGACCACCAAACATTTACGATTGATAACTATAATCAAAAACGCCCATTTTCTAGTTTCTTACCTGGGATAGCGGGTTTAAACGGTATCCCTTTATGGGCCTTTTATGTCAACCGGGGTCAAGGGATTTCAGGGTTTGGGTTACAAGACAAAAACCACCCCATCATGGCTTTTACTCCCGCCAACAAAGCCTATGAAAGTGCTCCAGTCTCAGGATTTAGAACCTTTATTAAAGTCAATAATGAGATCTATGAACCCTTTCATCTAGATAATGTTTATCCCGCTTCGATGATGATTGATAAAGATGCTTTCTCCATCAGTGAAACCCATCCTGAAAAAGGGCTCAAGGTATCGGTGAAGTATTTCGGACTCCCTGAAGAACCGATCGCGGGACTCATTCGAAAAGTCACCTTTGAAAATACAACTTCTAAACCCATTCAATTTGAAGCTTTAGATGGAATCGCAGAAATATTACCTGCCGGCATTGCAAACGATGTCTTCAAATCCTTATCAAATATCATGGCGTCATGGATTACCGTTGAACGATTAGATGATGACTTAGGTTTTTTCAAGCTTCGGTCATCAACCAGTGACTCTAGTGAAGTCAAAGCCGTTACCGAAGGGCATTATTATATCGGTCTTATGGGGGGTCAACGAATCAAACCGATTGTCGACCCTAAAATTATCTTTAAATACAATACGGCTAAATCAAAACCTGTTGGCTTTAGCCAATCAGCGCTTAAAACGTTAAAAGAACAACACCAAGTGACGACCAATCAATTACCGTGTGCTTTTATTCCTTTTGAAAAAATCCTCGCGCCTCACGAAAGTATTACCTTATATGCTTTAGTCGGCCATGTTCAAGACGATGCCATCTTAAGTAAGATGCTGCCCCGCTTATCAGAACCCTTCTTTAAAGAAAAAGAAGAGCGTTCGGAAGCTTTAATCACTCACATCACCCAAGAAGTTGCGACTCAAACGGCCTTTCCGCTCTTTGATGCTTACATCGAACAATGTTATCTCGATAATGTTTTAAGAGGCGGTTATCCGGTTCAACTTGGGAACCAAACGTATCATCTTTATTCAAGACGACACGGCGATTTAGAAAGAGATTATAACTTCTTTAGTCTAGCTCCAGAATTTTATTCTCAAGGGAATGGTAATTTTAGAGATGTCTGTCAAAATCGTCGTTTAGATACGGTGATTCATCCTGAAGTCGAAGCCTTTAACATATATCACTTCGCAAGCTTGATTCAAATGGATGGGTATAATCCCCTTTCTGTAAATGGCGTCCGGTTTAAAGCGAGTGCTTCAGATCAACTCAAAGGGTTATCTGAAACCTTAAAAAAGATGATTCAAAAACCCTTCTCACCGGGCCAAATCATGCATCAACTCCTTGGCCCAGAAGAAATGTCGGTAGAGCAAGCAAGGTCTTTATTAGAAACCATCATGAAAGCCAGCGAGGTTCAACTCGAAGCAAACTTTGGTGAAGGCTACTGGATTGATCACTTCACCTATATCCTTGACTTGATTGAATCGTATCAAGCGGTCTATCCCGATAAAATACATTCTGTCGTGTGTGAAGAATCGATTTATAAAACCTTTGAATCCCCGGTCAGTGTTAAACCTCTTTCTGAAAAACAAGTGGAAAAAGCCACGGGTGAAATTCGCCAGTATCACAGTTTAAGACATCCTGATAATGAAAAAATCAACCAACTTAAGTTAGATATTCATCAACCTGCCTGGGTGAAGCTAGGCTCCCAAAATTATCATGCGACGTTGTATGAAAAACTCCTGACACTGATCTTAAATAAACATAGTAATTTAGACCCCTTAGAAGTGGGGGTTGAAATGGAAGCTGAGAAGCCTGGTTGGAATGATGCGATGAACGGTCTGCCCGGACTATTTGGCTCAGGAGTGAGTGAGACCATTGAATTATTACGTCTCATCCGTTTCTTAAAAACCTTTAGTCCGACCGCAATCAAAGTCCCCGATGAAGTCAAAATCTTCTTTGATCAGTTGCGTCAGTTTCCCGACTATAAAGAGCGAACATCGCAAAAAGAGGCATACCGAGAATCGATTCGTTTAGGACTTAAAGGAAGCCTTTCAGGCCTTGATTTAAATCAAGTTATGGGATACTTAAATCAGCTCGAAGAACGGTTTAATCAAAATCTTCAATCCTTAGAAGATGATCACCAAGGACTCTTACCCAGTTTCTTATATTATGAAAAAGATTCCCAATCCAGCAAGACGTTTAAGATGCATGCTTTACCGCATTTCTTAGAAGCTCCGGCCCGTTCTTTAAAGCTATCAAAGGACGGATCAAAAGGGCTCATGCATCAAAAGATTTTAAAAAGTAACCTCTACGATCCTCACTTAAAAATCTTTAAGACCAGTGTTCCTTTAGAAAAAGCCCCGGATGAAATTGGCCGGATTAAAGCTTTTACCGAAGGATGGTTAGAGCGGGAAAGTAATTTCCTACACATGACATACAAGTATATTTTAGGACTTTTAAAAGCAGGACTCTATGATGCTTTTTATGAAACGCTTCCTAGTAACTTAGTCTGTTTTATGAACCCTGAAATTTATGGAAGAAGCCCTTTAGAAAACTCTAGTTTTATCGTACCTTCCAATAACCCAGACGAGAGTATTCATGGTCAAGGCTTCTTCGCAAGACTATCAGGTTCAACGGTTGAAGCGATTCATATGTGGTTTGTAATGATGACTGGAGGACACCCCTTCATTGTCGATAACGGAACCCTAAAGGTGAATTTAAAACCGAAGCTTCACCACTCTTATTTCAATCAAGATCATGCTGTAACCTTTACCCTCTTTAACCAAACCAAAGTCACCTACATCAACGAAGCAAACGTCTCTACCTATGACCGCTGTGAGATCGAGCACTATCTGTGTGAAGATGATCAGGGTCACGTCAGTACTTACGATGTGCTAGAAGGAGAAGTGGCAAATAAAGTGCGTCAAGGCCATTTCAAAAAAATAACGATATATATGAACAAAATAGGAGGAAAGCAATGAAAAAATTATTAGTTGCATTCAGTATTTTAGCCGCTAGTATCACGCTTATGGCGTGTGCAGGTGGCGAACCTGATACGACCGCACCGGTTTTATCAGGCGTTGAAGATGTTACGATTTTTGTGGGGGGCACTTTTGACCCACTCGCAGGCGTATCAGCCATTGATGATGTCGATGGGGATATTTCTGCCGACATCCGCGTCAGCGGGACCTTTAATGTCGACGCTCAAGGAACTTATTTCTTACGTTACGTCTCTGAAGACGCCGCGGGAAACCGTTCTGAAAGTACTCGGTATTTAAATGTCATTATTGACCCTGCTTTACTCGGCGATGCATTAGTACCCAACGGGGATTTCTCACTCGGATGGGCCGTATGGTCAGCCACCACCGGTGTTGAAGGCGGAAATGCAGCGTACACCGTTGAAAATGGACAACTCAAAGTGGCCATTTCAAGTGTCGCTGGAGGAATGTGGGAACCTCGTTTAGAAAATAACGGGATTCCTTTTGAACAAGGTCAAATCTATCAAATTAGTTTTGATGCAAAAGCGGACGCGCCGCGTGCCATTCATGTTCAAGTCGGGGAATTACTCCCTGCAGCGCCTTACTTTACTAACTTTAAACCGACCACCCCGGTGATTGTTGACCTCACCACCGAAATGAAAACTTTTACCTTTAGTTTCCGGATGGAATTAGAAGACAGTAACGGTTCAGTTTTATTTGAAATGGGAACCGTAAATCAGCACCGTCGGACCGATAACTTAATCAACAATGTGTACTTAGGACAATGTGGTCATGACTAAAGTGGATAATTCCTAGTCGCGATACGATGCCTCCGGTCTTAGAAGGGGTTGCGGATGGCTGATTGGATTAGGGATCAATGTCGATCCGCTTGAAGGCGTTACCGTTTCAGATAACGTCGATGGGGAAATTGCCTTATCTAACGTCACCGTCACCGGTGAAGTCGATGTGAATACCTTAGGGAATACACGTTAACCATACCGCTGAAGATGCGGCGGGCAATGAAGCCGTCATCACTCGTGTGATTACGGTGGGTGAGAAGGTGTCATTGATTTATCATCAGGAAACCCTGATTATGGTTGGAGAGTCTTTGTCAATGACTGAAGGCACCAGTGGGATCTTTAGAAGTGGTTAAGAAGAACTCGTATTAACCTTAGATGTTTTAAATAAAATTTTGGATCAAACTGGAAAAAATTCAAGTGATCTCAAGATGCCTTTATGATGGGAACCATGCTGATAACGAAGGTTCAATTCAATTAGAAGCCGGGCAAAACGTACAAAGCAACCTTTGATGTCAGAGCTTCCACCGCTGGGTGAAGTGACCTTAGCGATTGGTCATTTATGTCGATGGCTGGGTCCCTATTTCACAGAAACCTTGCAATGTCTACCACCGAAATGGAAACCATCACCATTGAATTTAGTTTTAGATGATGATGCGGCTGATTATTCCGTCCAGCTCAGTTTAAATTTGAATTTGGACTCTTATTTGCTGAGAAGCACCACAAAACTCTGTTATTGATAATGTTGCTTTAGATGTTCAAGAAGGCGAAGTTTTTGCTGCACTAACTTAATTGTGAATGGTAATTTTGCACCCTCGTGGTGGCTTGGGGAACCACTGGTTGGTGGTTCTTTTAATTAATAACTGGGAAGTTGGTACTGTAGGAAGTCTTTCTAACGTGAGGAACAACTCGTCTTAACCTTAGATGTACCAATGCTATCGGTGCTGATAACTGGAAAATCCAAATCATTCAAGATGCCTTTGCCTTAGGCACGGGTGATGATAACGTCGGATCGATTCAGTTTGAAGCCGGTAAAACCTATAAAGTTACCTTTGATGCCAAAGCCTCTGTTGCGGGTGAAGTAAACTTAGCGATTGGACATGCCGGAGGCGGATTTACTGGGTACTTCACAGAATTGTTTAATGTCACCACCACTTTAGAAACCTATACGTTTGAATTTACCTTAGATGGTGAGTTAGACTACACCGTGTTAGCCCAATTCAAACTTGAAATGGGTCTCTTGTTCGCAGGATTAACCGGTCCTCAAAGCTTTACTTTAGATAATGTTAAAATTCAAGTTTCTGAAGACGGTACGTTTGTGGATACTACTTTAATTATTAATGGTGATTTTAAACCGACCGCAGGATACCGTGCATTCTTAAATGACTGGGAAGGCACTGCCGGAAGCTTATCTAAATTAAATGGCGCCTTAGTCTTAACCTTAGATGCTTTAAGTACTCTTGATCAAAATTGGAAAGTTCAAATTATTCAAGATGCCTTTGCCTTAGGAACCGGTGCAGATAATGTAGGATCCCTTCAGTTTGAAGCCGGTAAAACGTATAAAGTAAGCTTTGATGCTAAAGCCTCTGTTGCCGGTGAAGCGACCTTTATCATTGGTCATGCGGGCGGCGGATTCACGGGCTATGCCGTTGAAGCCTTTAATGTCACCACTGAACTTGAAACGTATACGTTTGAATTTACGTTAGATGGTGAACTTGATTATTCAGTTTTAGCTCAGTTCAAGATTGAAATGGGACTCTTATTCGCAGGATTAACAGGCCCACAAAGCTTTACTTTAGATAATATTGCGATTGAAGTATCGGTCGACGGAACGTTCGTAGATGCGCAATTAATTATCAATGGCGATATGGAATAATGCAGGTTTTAACTTGCTTGAAAGGACACTAAGATGAAAAAAATAGGACTATTAAGCCTTAGCCTCCTGGCCTTATTTGTATTAGCTGCCTGTGGGGATGGTGGCGAACCAGATAACGGAGGAAGCGGCACCACCCGCAATATTGTCCTTAGTTATGCTGACTGGGGAGACCAAGAACTCAATCAAGCTTTAATCGATGCGTTTATGCTTGAATACCCAAATATCACCGTTGAACTCCGTCAAGATATCACGGGTTCAGGGGGCGAATTTACAGCCAATTTACTGAATGCACAAGCGGCCAATGTGTTACCGGATGTCTTTGCAATTGATAATGTCCCCACCGGATTTTCAAACGGGATGTTACTGGATATCTCAGAATACTGGGATGCCGATCCGGATACAAATTTAGTCTATCCAAACATTGCCGACACCGCAATTTATAACGGCGGACGCTTTGCAATTCCATCGTTCCAGTTTATTAAAGGCATTTATGTCAACATGACCTTACTGGACTTTTACAACATCCCAATTCCACCGAAAGACTGGAATTATGACGAGTTTGTGGATCTAGCGATTCGTTTACGTCAAGCTGGCCAAAGTGATTATGTTTACGGAATTGATCCTTGGTTTGGGGATTTAGACTTTGCGGCGATTTGGCCGACTCAAGATTTTACCGATGTCGGTTATCAAACCTTTGACGGTGAGCGTTTTAACTTTAATTCACAAGCTTGGATTGATGGGTACAATGCTCAACTGGATCTATATGCTCAAAACGTTGTTGCGGCTCATACCCCTGAAGAACTTGCGATTATTGGGGATATCTGGCCATGGCTAGAAGGTTATATTGGCTTTAAAATCGATGGTTCATGGAACTTATGGATGATTGACACGATGTTTAATGACTATGGTTTAGAAGTTGGTTTCTGGCCTTATCCAGGCGGTGCGGCGGGACAATTCCCACCGACCATTCTTGATTATGCTGTGGTTTCATCGCAAACCGAAAACCCTGAAGAAGCCTATTTACTGGCTAAATGGATGACCTTTGGCCGTCAAGGCTGGGGGACCCGTTTAGATGTGATGGAAGAACGAGGAGATCTCTACCTCGATCGTTTCCCGATCGCGGATTATCCTGAAATTTGGGAGCGGGCCAGTGATTATTTAGATTATGTAGAAGGCGTTAGAGAAAATGTTGAACTCTTTGAGTTTGCGAAACCTGACGTCGATAAATGGCTCCCTGGATATAAAGAATTCTGGGAGTGGGTCAACAATGATGACAATCAATATTTCACCCGGATTTCTGAAGGGTTAATTACCCCTGAAGTCTTTGCATTAGAGTGGGAAACAAAAATCAACGAATTAATTCGAGAAGCACTCGGTAATTAATCCATTATCACTCCCGCTTAAATTTTTTAAGCGGGAGTGAATTATAGGGGTGAACGATGACTTGGTTAAAGAAATACCGCTGGTTATCCATCGGCTTACTCGCATCCATCGTGACGGTGATCATGGTGGTTATTTTCTCTACGTCTGGTGGGAAAACCGTTCACACCGTCGATGAGAATGTGGTGCTGCCTCTTTCGTATTCACCCACGTCTTATCAATCGTATGTAAATCGATTTGCGGACCGTTTTCCTTCGGTGAATGAAGCATCCTTTTCTCCGAATGAAGGGTCTTTCGTGGCGCTCAACCGAGGAACGCAGGCGACCTATACGTTCAATGTTTCCACCCGCGGTTTTTATCAACTTAGTGTGGAAGTCTTAGACCTTAGTCCAAATCTATTGTCTAATCGATTTGATTTACAGATTAATGGAGACTATCCTTTTGATGAAGCCAGAGCCTTAGAACTGCCGGTCCATTGGCTCATGCCTTCACAGCCTTTTCCTTTAGATCGATATGATAACGAAGTCATGCCGATTGCCTTTAAAAACCCCGACGTTCTAATCATCCCCATTACCGACCCAACAGGACTTTATGCTGCACCCTTTAGATTTCATTTAGAAGCGGGAGAAAACACGCTGACTTTGGGCCATATCCAAGGGGATTTTTCCGTGGGCCAACTTCGTCTTGAGACTGTGGTCAGTTTGGGTGATTACGAGACGTATATCGCCCGCCATGCTTCCGAACAAAAAGCTCCTCATGCCATCACCATAGCGGCCGAAGATTTCGTCGCTAAAACCAATCCTTCCACGCGATTAATGAGCTTAAGAGATCCTTCGGCGACCCGTTATGATACTCAAGATTTATTACTTAATACGCTTGATGGATGGAGTTTTAGACAAGGCAATGATGCCGTGGTGTACCAAATCGATGTTCCTGAAACAGGGCTTTATGAGCTCTCTTTTAAGTATCGTCAAAATTATCTGATGCAGATGCCTGTGTTTAGAGAAATTAGAATCAACGGAAACGTTCCTTTCGAAGAAATGCGATGGGTTCCTTTTCATTACAGTAACAATTTCACAACGGTCACCTTAGGTGAAGAAGATCCGTATCTCCTATTATTTAGAAGCTGGAATTCAAACCATTGAAATCCGGGTGTCTTGAACCCTACCGAAATAGTTATGTTCAAATTGTTAGTGTCATGGAAGAAATGACCGATTTGAGTTTACAAATCAAACGGCTCACAGGAAACACGCAAGACCGATATCGAAATTGGAAACTCGCTGATTTCATCCCTGATGTTGAAGCCCGTTTACAACGCTGGATTGATACATTAGCTTTGATGGAAGAAGGCTTAAAAACTTATTCTGAACACGCTAACCCTGGAGAGTTGACCCATTTAAATATCGCCCGTCAACACTTAGACCGACTGATCAGTGACATTGATGATATCCCGAATCAAATGACACTCCTCGCCGATGGCGATTCATCAGCAGCCCAGCTCCTTGGAACGATGGCCCAGATTTTACTTGAAAATGGTTTAGACATTGAAAGCATGTACTTGGTGGGCGAGGCTCCAATGCCCCGGACACGTCCGAATCCGATTATTCAAGCCTGGGAGAGTACGAAACGCTTTTTCTTATCTTTTAGTAATCAAAACTACGCGGTGATTGAAGCCGATGATGACACCTTAGAAATATGGGTGAATTATCCAAGGCAATATGTTGAGATCATGCAACAAATCATTGACCAAACCTTCACCCCAGAAACCGGGATTGAAGTCTTATTATCAATCATGCCAGATGAAAACAAGCTCATCTTAGCCAACGCTGCAGACCGTGGTCCAGATATCGCCCTAGGTGTTAATCACTGGGTCCCTTATGAGTTTGCAATCCGCGATGCGGCCTTAGACTTAAGAGACTTTGAAGGCTATGAAGAAATGGTTTCTCGGTTTGCTCCGGGAGTGATGATTCCTTATGCCTTTGAAGATGGCCTTTATGGATTACCATTAACTCAAAATTTCTGGGTTACTTTTTACCGCACTGACATCATGAATTCGCTTGATCTTCCAGTGCCTGAGACCTGGAATGAAGTGATTGAAATCTTACCCGAACTGCAACGCTTTGGGATGAATTATTTCCAGCCTATTGCTTTCTTTGGTGGGTTTAAACCGTTTGTCGCTACGATTCCTTTTATTCATCAATTTGGCGGCGAGCTCTATAGCTCTAACGGGATGGAAACGATGATTAACAGTGATGCGAACATTGAAGGCATCCAGTTAATGACTGAACTCTTTACGATTTATGACATGCCGAAACAAGTTCCTAACTTTTATAACCATTTTAGAACCGGTCTTTTACCGATCGGTATTTCTGATTTGGCGACCTATTTGCAACTCACCATCGCAGCGCCTGAGATTGCAGGGAAATGGGACATTGCTCCTCATCCTGGCGTACTTAATGAAAACGGTGAAATTGTCAGATACGCAGCCGCCGGAGCTCAATCTGTGATCATCCTAAGAAGTACTGATAAACCCGATGAATCATGGTTATTTTTAGATTGGTTCTTATCGACTGAAACGCAAGTCGATTTTGCCTATCGTCTCCAAACAGCCAATGGGACCGAATTCTTATGGAACACCGCGAACTTAGAAGCGTTTAGACAAATCCCGCTTCCTGCTGAACACATTGATGTGATTTTAGCGCAGTGGGAATTTGCGATTGAAGCGTCCCGGATTCCTGGGGCTTACATGGTGGAAAGAGAACTCAGTAATGCCTGGAATAAGATTGTCTTTGATGATGCGAATCCACGGATTACGTTAGATAATGCGGTTCGCATTGCCAACCGTGAAATTGTCTACCGGATGGAAGAATTTGGCTACGTTGAAAACAGCCAAATTATAAAACCTTATCCGGTCCCTACCATTGAAACGATTGATTACTGGTTAAGGGGGCGAAATCGTGATTAGAAAAATGAATTCACCGCTTTGGTTTTTAGTGCCCTATGTCAGTTTGTTTTTCATCTTTATCGTCATTCCAGTCCTGATTGCGATTGGGTTATCATTCACTTATTTTAATACGATTCAAACCCCGGAATTTGTCGGACTTAGAAACTACATTGAACTGTTAACACGGGACGATGTCTTTATGCAAAACGTCTTACCTAATACGATTCGCTTTGCCTTCATTGTCGGCCCTGTCGGCTATATGATGAGTTTTACTTTAGCCTGGATGTTGGCCCAAATTTCACATCGACCAAGGACTATTTTTGCGATCATTTTATACAGTCCTTCGATGACGGCTGGGATTGCGATGGCGGTGGTCTGGACGGTTCTATTTTCAGGGAACTCCACCGGCTATATTAATAGTCTTTTACTCCAGCTTCAAATCATCGAAGCCCCCTTGCAATTTTTAACCTCCCCAGATTACTTAATGAACATCATGATTGTGGTCTCCTTGTGGGGGAGTATGGGGGTCGGTTTCTTAGCGATGATGGCTGGCATTTTAAATATCGATCAAACCCTTTATGAAGCGGCTTATATGGACGGAATGCGGAATCGTTGGCAAGAAATTTTTTACATTACGATTCCTTCGATGAAACCACAAATGTTATTTGGGGCCGTTATGGCGGTCGTGGGGACGTTTCAAGTTGGTGCGATTGGGGTGGCTTTATCTGGGGCGAACCCGACTCCGCAAAATGCCGGGCAATTGATGGTAAATCACATTGAAGACTTTGGATTCATTCGTTATTTAATGGGCTATGCCTCGGCGATCAGTGTCGTCTTATTAATTATGATTTACTCGATTAGTAAAGTCACATTTAGCTTACTCGGCGAAAAGGATTAGGTGAAGATATGGCTAAATATCGTGGCATGACTATCAACCCCAAACGGTTTTACAAAGATCAGATTAAGTTTTATGCCATTTTAATTCCAATGGCGATTTTCGTGGCGCTTCCGATGGTGTTTATTTTGTCGCACGCCTTTAAACCCACCAATGAACTATTTGCGTATCCCCCTCGGTTTTTTGTCAGAGTCCCGACGCTTAATAACTTTCAAAATCTGATTCAGTTGGCGTCTAATTCAGGGATTCCTTTTAGTCGTTACTTATTTAATAGTTTAATCATTACCGTGGTCGGGGTTTTCTTATCCATCTTAGTGACGTCAATGGCAGCGTACGCCCTTTCTAAACTTAAATTCAAAGGAAAAAAATGGCTCTTTGAAATCAATACCTTAGCACTCATGTTTGTGCCTATCGCAGTCACCATTCCTCGTTACTTAACGATTTCGGCCTTAGGGTTGATTGATACCTACTCGGTCTTGATTTTACCGCTGATTGCGATCCCAGTCGGACTCTTTTTAGTCAAGCAGTTCATCGACCAAACGCCCAACGAACTCATCGAATCCGCTAAAATTGATGGGGCTTCTGAAATGGAAATTTTCTTAAAAATCATCATGCCAATCATTGCTCCTGCGGTCGCGACCGTTGGGATTTTATCGTTCCAGTTGATTTGGAATGATGTGGTCGGGTCGTCCTTATTCATTAACAATGAATCGATGCGAACCTTATCGTT
>JAGYII010000014.1 GCA_018402725.1 Candidatus Izemoplasma sp.
CGGTCTTGTAACCACACTTGATCGCCAGAGATTGAAACGACTACCCCTACAACGTCAACATAGTTTGGACGACCATCAAGAGGATGAACATCTTTTGAGAACCATTCATCGTCATAGTCAGATACTTCAGTGACAGCATCTTCTTCGTAATCTAATTCAAACTCAACTACTTGTGAAGCTAAACCATTTAAGGTGTAGCTAACGACTAAGCGAGTTGGAACCGTTAATGGGTTTGATACTAACCAACTAGTACCAAACGGATTGAAAGTAAATAATGGAAGTGCAGTAGGTAATGAAAGTAAAGTTCCACCGGGTGATAAGGTGTTTTTAGTTTCGTTAGAAGCTAATAATTCATCACCTGCAAATAATTCAACTTTCATTGACTCTAAACGGCCCGCTCCAGTGCCTGAAGTTTTTAAGAAACTACTTGGGACTGGGGCTGTAACTACGTATGAGCCATTGACAAAAGTAATTGGAAGCTCGTCATCTGCATTTAATACAAATGGAAGAGGATCAGCAATGACATCAAATTTATAGTTAAGTGATAAATTAGCTTTAGTTAATCCACAGCTTAATTCAACATTAGCTTCAGCAGTGTTGACTAAGACTTCGATTTCAACTTCTAAGTCAGCAACACGATCAAGGTTAACGTTGATGGATCCGAAGTTTGTGAATTCTTGTCCATTGACTGTAAAGGTAATGTCTTGAACGCCTTGTTTGGCAAATGTATCAGAAAGTCCAAAACTCAATACGGCAGCTCCGGCTCCTTCTAATCCAAGTGCTAAGGATTCAATGTTGATGCTAATGGTTTGTGCTTCTCCAACAACAAAACGAGGAGCATTACCAGAAGGGGTCCATTTATAAGTTGAAACAGCTAACGCAGTTTCATTAATAGTTAATGGAACTGAGATGCTTGCAGGAACTTGTGTTCCAGCTCCAACGCCAGCAGGTAACGCTACAGCACCTACAAAATTGAAGACTTCTGAAGCATCTGTGCCATCGTAACCCGCAGGGGCTGACCATGAGACATTAGCTAACGAAGTGACGCCTAAGCTGTCAGTAATTTCAACTTGTGAAGGTAATGCAGCAATCGCATCAGCGGCTGAAGTTCCAAGTCCGACACGGAATCCAGGAACGGCTTTGATGGATGCAAGTCCAGGTCCTACATTGATGAATGTGTCCACTTGAGTACGGATATCTCCGCGTGAAACACCTTCAGGAAGTGTAAAGAGTCCTGAAACGATAAAACGCCCTGGCGCAATGGCAGGGTTATTCGCGTTGAATTCATAAAGAACCCATCTTAAGTCGACTTCGAACTCATCACCATTGTTGTCAGTGATGGTTGTGGTTTCAGGTAAAAGGGCTAATACATCTGCTGTTGAAGTTCCGAATAATACATCGAGTTCTTCAACCCCTTCGACTGAAACAGCGACGCTCTCCGGATCAGGTTCTACCGGATCGACAGGGACAACAGGATCTGGATCGGCTGGACGGGCTTGGACAGTCACCTGTACAAATCCAGTGCGATCTCCCGCAGCGACAGTAACGCTTGTAGTACCAGCGCCCACAGCTGTGAGTAAACCTGTTTGGTTAACAGTAACGATACTGGTATTTGCAGAACTCCACGTAAATCCATCAAAGTCAGCATCTGCAGGTGATACGGTTGCATTCACCTGTAATGTTTCTCCGACTCTTAATGAAACTTGCGTAGCGCTTAAGTTAATGCTTTCAACTGGCGTTGCACATGCTGCCAAGAAGAAAAGCGCTGCAAATGCCACTAATGCAATAAGGCTTTTTTTCAAATTAATCCCTCCTAAGAATCATTTGTAGTATGTGAGTAATGACTTGATCGTAGACTTCGGAAAGTCGTCTTAACAACCCTTACGCGCATACGTATATATAATACAGTTGCCATTATAATAGCATGTCAATGGTCAATTGTAAACGAAACACGTATGCAACTTGCCTAAGCAATTGTGTAATTTAAAGACGCAAAAATATTCAAAAAAACACGTTTTTGAACGATAGTTTGCCTCTTTTGGAGTTGCCAAGAAGGTTCTCCAAGCATTATTCAAGCGTGATTATATTACAAAACAACATGACATTTCAAGTAAAATTCTCTAAGTTTCAAAAACGTTGCTTTAGGGTGCATAAAAAAAGGTAGCCGGAGCTACCTTAAATCGAGATCGGTAAGTCAATGAGGCCGTGCGCGACTTCATGCATCATTTCAGATAATGTGGGGTGCGGATGAACCGCATGAGCGATATCTTCAGCACACGCTTCTAGAGTTTTCATGAGGACGCCTTCACTGATCATTTCGGTCGCATTTTGGGCCATGATATGGACCCCTAAGATTTGACCGTATTTTTCATCGGCCAGCATCTTCACCATCCCAATGGTTTCCGCCTCAGCTAGGGCTTTTCCATTCGCACTTAGCGGGAAGGTGGAGACCTTGTATTTCACTCCGTCTTTTTTAAGAGCTTGTTCGGTCGCGCCGACCTGGGCTATCTCAGGGAATGTGTAGATTCCTGATGGAATTTGGTCATAGTTCATCGGGCGGTCATGACCGAGTAAATGATCAACGACCACAAGGCCTTCTGCACTCGCCACATGGGCCAGTTGCATCTTGCCATTGACATCGCCGATGGCGAACACATTTTTAACGTTGGTTTTAAAAGATCATCGGTTTTAATCGCGCCTTTATCAAGGGTTAAATTTAAGGCGAGTGCCTTTTAAATTCGGGCGCATCCCAACACTCACTAAGGCTTTATCGGCTTTAATGGTTTCGGTTTTACCGCCTTTTTCTACGGTGATGTCCGCCCCTTTAAATCCGGTGACATTGGCACTCGTAGAAGACTTTGATTCCGTCGGCTTCAATTTTCTTTTTAAAGGCTTCTCTTAGTTCTTCATCCACGGTCAGTAAGATGTCACTTTCCCGTTCATAAATCGAGACGTCAGCGCCTAAAGCGTTAAAGATGGTCGCAAATTCCACCCCAATGACACCGCCGCCTACAATCACTAAGGATTTGGGCATCGTATCAATGTCTAAGAGTTCACGGGCCGATACTGCGTGACCGGCTTTAAAGGCTTCTTCTAAGCCAGGAATCGGGGGTAAAAAGGACTGGCCCCGGTTGCAATAATCAGGTTTTTAAAACTAACGGTTTGATCGCCCACTTTTAACGAGGTCGGGGAAATCACATTCCCAAATCCTTCAAAGAGGGTGACTTTGTTTTTCTTGAGTAAAAACTTGACCCCACCGGTCAGTTTTTTAACGACTTTGTTTTTCCGGTCTAAGAAGGCTTTAAAATCCACCGAGACATGTTTAGGATCGACTTTAATCCCGTAATCTCCCGCATGAAGCATTTGATCATACAGTTTGGCACTTTTTAACCAGGTTTTCGTCGGAATACAGCCCCAGTTTAAACAGGCTCCGCCGACCACTTCTTTTTCAACGAGGGCGACTTTGAGGCCTTTTTGTGCGGCTTTGATCGCGGCCACATAGCCACCAGGTCCGCCGCCTAAAATCATTAGATCATAGGTTTCCATAACGCCTCCTTACGCCAGTAGTAATAACATCGGATTTTGTAAGTATCGTTTCACTTCTAAAATGAATCTTCCGGCATCGCCGCCATCAATCACGCGGTGATCGACCGTAAGTGATAAGGTAATGGTCGAATGAGCGCCTAAAACGCCGTCTTTGACCCAGGCGCGTTCTTTGATCGCGCCCATGCCTAAGATGGCTACTTCAGGATGGTTAATAACGGGCGTTCCCCCGTCAATACCAAAGGCTCCAAAGTTCGTAATACTAAAGGTCGTATCTTGAATATCCGGTAAAGCAAGTTTACGGTCTCTCGCGAGTCCCGCAAGTCGGTCGACTTCACTGGCCAGTTCAAAGATGGATTTTAAATCCGCATCTTTGATGTTAGGAACGACAAGGCCCGCTTCGGTATCCACCGCAAGGCCTAGATTGAAATAGTTTTTATAGACCATTTCTTCAGCAGTATGGTCCAAAACTCGCATTAAACTGCGGATATTTTTTAAGGGCTAAAATCGACGCTTTAATTAAAAGCGGTAAATAGGTGAGTTTTTGGTTTTGTTCAGCGGCCACCGGTTTAAGGGTGCTGAGTTTAACAAGTTCATCGACTTCAAAGGTATCGATCAAGGTTGTCGCTGGAATCACTTGATTCGATACATTCATCGCTTTAACGATGGCTTTTCTTAACGGCGTAATCTTCTCGCGGTGAATGCGTTCGCCTTTAAAGGCCGGCATGCTGGCCTGAACAGAAGGCGCAGAGACACTTTGTGGAGCCGATCCTTTCGCATTTTGAATATCGGCTTTCATGACCCGGCCATTGGGGCCTGATCCATAAAGCTAAATCAACACCGAGGTCTTTGGCCATCTTTCTAGCAGTTTGGAGTCGCAAAGGACTGGAGCTGAGCTTGAAGCGGCTGCTGCGGCTAAAGAAGCTTTGTATTCTTTAGAGGCTGGAATTTCGGCATGAGACTTCGACACTGCCTACCACCGAAGCTCCGCTATCGGCTTTTGGGCAGCTTTTGGGGTTTCTTTAGGGGCTTCTACTTTGACAGGTTCTTTTGGTTCTTCTTTAGGCGCTTCTGCTTTAGGCGCATCGACTGAATCCCCTTTTTCACCAATTAAGGCAAGGGTCTCACCGACGTGGACGGTTTCACCGACTTCAGGGCCCCTTTTTAAAATGACCCCGGCTTCAGGGGAAGGAATTTCGGCGTTGACTTTATCGGTTTCAATGATGACTAAGGTGTCACCTTCTTTGACCGTATCTCCGACTTCAAAAAACCATTTTAAAATGACGCCTTCATGGATGCCTTCCCCGATGTCTGCAAATTTAAAATCAGTCATCAAAGGCCTCCTTACACTTCGTAGCCTGCAAGGCTACGAACCGCTCTTAAGATTTTTTTATCATTGAGGGCTTGGTGGTGTTCGCCCCTTGGAAGTGGGATGGTGATGTCATAACCGCCGACACGAACGGGCGGCGCTTCTAAATACAAGAACGCTTCTTCGTTGACTCTAGCAATGAGCTCTGAGGCAATCGATAAGGTTTTAACTTGTTCTGAAACGACCAATAAACGACCGGTCTTTTTAACACTCTCAACCACAGTTACACTGTCCATCGGAGCGATGGTTCTTAAATCAATCAATTCAATTGAAATGTTTTCTTTCAGGTTTTGAAGGGCTTTTTGGGTATCTCTTAAGGCCGCGCCCCATGAAACTAACGTAATATCAGTTCCTTCTTGGAGGACGTTGGCTTTACCGATTTCAACGATGTATTCTTCTTCAGGCACTTCTTGTTTACCGGCCCGGTAATACTTTTTAGGTTCAAAGAAAATAACAGGGTCAGGGTCTTTAATCGCCGCAGTGAGTAATCCTTTTGCGTCATAAGGCGTAGAAGGAATAACTAATTTTAAGCCAGGGATGTGGGCAAATAAGGTCTCTAAGGATTCAGAGTGGTGTTCTAAGGCTCTCACGCCGCCCCCATAAGGCATTCTGACGACTAATGGAAGCGAGTAACTGGAACGGCTCCGGTTTCTAAAACGGGCTAAATGCACCACGATTTGGTTATAGGCTGGGAACATGAACCCTGAAAACTGAAGTTCAACGACGGGTTTCATGCCTGCAATCGCCATCCCTACGGCGGATCCGACGATCGCCGATTCAGCAATCGGGGTATCAAAAACGCGGGCTTCCCCGTGTTTAGCTTGTAAGCCAGCAGTGACGCGGAATACACCGCCTTCAAAACCGGCATCTTCGCCGTAAGAAACGACGGTAGGGTCATTAGTAAGTTGTTGATCAAGCGCGTTGTTGATGGCTTGAAGTAAGGTCATCATCGCCATAATTAGTTCTCCTCACTTTCACTTAAGAAAGCCAAATGTTGGGCTTTTTGACGTTTGAGCTCTTCAGGTAAGGTCGCGTAAGTATGGTCAAA
The DNA here is from genome assembly GCA_018402725.1 of Candidatus Izemoplasma sp. Taxonomy (GTDB): domain Bacteria; phylum Bacillota_I; class Bacilli_A; order Izemoplasmatales; family Izemoplasmataceae; genus JAGYII01. The sequence goes on from JAGYII010000014.1 coordinate 5,961, forward strand.
GATTTCATCGACCGTAGGATCTTCAGAGACTTCGACTTTTTTGAAGGTTTCACCGACATATTCAGTCAGTTCTTCAACGAGGGTGGCTTCTTTTTTATCGTCCCAGAGTTTTTTACCTTCTAAATAGCCTTTAAAACGGATGAGGGGATCTTTTAAGAGCCATTCATTCACTTCTTCGTCTTTCCGGTAAATCGTTGGGTCATCAGACGTCGTATGGGGCCCTAAGCGGTAAGTATACGCTTCAATTAAAGTCACACCTTCGCCTTTCGTGGCTCTTTCACGGGCTTCTTTAACGACCGCATACATCGCTAAGACGTCATTACCGTCGACTTGAATCCCAGGGACACCATAGGCGACGGCTTTTTGCGAGATGGTTTCTGATTTGGTTTGTTTAGCACGGGGCGTCGAGATCGCATATTGGTTATTTTGGACGATACAAATCATCGGCGCGTTATACACCGATGCAAAGTTCATTCCTTCATGGAATTCTCCGTGGGAGGTTCCACCGTCTCCGATATAAGTGACGGCGACATTTTTATTGCCTTTTAATTTTTCAGCGTAGGCAAGGCCTGCGGCATGGTTGACTTGTGAACCAATCGGGACGTTGACCGGTAAGACTCTGACGCCGTCTTCAAAAAACGATCCGCGTTCATTCCCGTACCAGTATAAATACGCTTGTTCAAGCGAGACCCCTTTATATAAAAAGGCGGCTTGCTCTCTAAAGGCGGGGGATAACCAGTCGCCTTCTTCTAAGGCTGCCATCGGACCGATTTGAGCGGCTTCTTGGCCTTTGACGGGCGCAAACGTCAACATTCTTCCTTGACGTTGGTACTGAAGGGCTTTTTCATCCGCAATCCGGGCAAGTAACATCATCCGGTACATATGTAAGAGTGTCTTATCATCAATCTTCGGTTCAAACTTAGGATTGATCACTTTACCCACTTCATCAAGCACTTGGAATCGCTTTTTGGAAAGGGCATCATATTCTTTTAATATCACAGTTTTCTCCTCACCTTTTGAGTGAAATCTTCACCCATTTATAAAAATCTGTATTACAACTTTTAACTCTACATCATTCTAACTAGTTTTGCACCCAAAATACAAGGGTTTTTTTATTTTTCTTTAAGACTGGCTTCTTTTAACGTCCCGGTTCGGTAGGCTTCAATTAAATGATTTAAATCATTAATCTTCTCTTTGAGCGTCTGGCCATTATCAGTGTCATAAATATAACTCCGTCGATCTAAGAGATCTTCTTCATGCGTAAGACTGATCATATCGGTCTCTGATTCAATTAGTTCACTGACACTTTCAAACCGGGAATGTGAAACTAAATAATAAGCATAGGAGTCTGATATTAAAGTGTAACCCCCAATATCGGTTTTGTTTTTATATTGATTACTCATGCCCCCGTCAATCAGGTAGACTTTGCCTTTAGCGAGGATGACGTCTTCGCCTTGCGTGATATCTTTAGGGACGTGTCCGTTGACGAGTTTCGCGGTTTTGGGATTGAGGCCAAATTCTTCAAAGATCGAATCAATGATTTCAACTTGGCTTCTTAAGTGATAGTAAGGATTTAATTGTTCTTCATGGAGGGCAGCATCCTTGATGAAATACCGTTCAAAGGTTTTCATCGTATGCTTCCCAAAAAGCGGACTGGTCGGACCTTGCCACGCATACATAAAGATGTCTTTGAGGGCATCTTCTTTTTCGTGGCGGGCTAAATAGGCGGCTCTGATCGCTTGATCAAGACGCTCAAATAAGGCTCTGCCTGACACTTCATGGCCTTCCAATGTCGTTTTCATAAAGGACCCATCTTTATCCATCGGAACCACCGCATGAAATAAAAGATTCCCGTTATACCGTAAATATAAACTGCCTTTTTGAAGCAAGTATTTCACGTGTTTTTGAAGCATTTCATTATGGAGGAAACTATTTCTTAAGTGCTCCATCACCATCGCTTCTTGAGGATGAAGGGCCGTCGGGTCATTAGAATCGACTGTCGGGAAATGAGTATCTTCAAGTTTGTAGGTTTTATCGAGTTTGACCGTGCCGTCTTTAAGATTCACTTTTTCTAATAGGAGGCGGTTATCAAGCCCATATTCGGGGTGGCGCTTAATGACGGCGGCTTCACACTTAAACTGGATGATGGTGATCGCTTTATGCATTCTCGCGACGAGTTTTTCATCATCGAGTTCTGAGACATCATCACTGATCGGTTTAAATAAGGTCGCGGGGTCATGTTTATAAAGACTCGCTGCTAAAGAAGCGAGCGGTCTTAAATTAATCCCATACCCATCTTCTAAGGAATCTAAGTTGCCATAACGAGCGGCAATCCGGATCACGTTACAAATCGCGACTAACGACCCTGAAGCAGCCCCAATCCAGTTGACATCATGGTTGCCCCACTGAATATCGACTGATTTCATCGTCGTCAGTTTTTCCATCACTTTATGCGGGCTTCGTCCGCGGTCAAAAATGTCCCCAACGATATGTAAGCGGTCAATTGCTAAACGTCTAATGACACGGCTCATCTCTAAAAGAAGTTTGCCTTCTCGTTTGGTTTTAAAAACTGCGTCTAAAATCGCTTCATAATAAGGTTTTTTATCATCGTGGGACCGAGATTCATAAATCAGTTCGTTCATCACATACGCAAACTCTTCAGGGAGCGCTTTACGCACCTTAGACTGCGTATATTTAATGACCACAATTCGTGCTAAGGTGACCATGTCATGAATCGTTTGACGAATCAATTCTTGATGGGCTTCATGATTCAGTTTAGTTTGGTATTTACGCATCATGGCGGTCGGGTAGTAGATAAAAAAGGCGAGTCTTTTTTGATAGGCTTCACTTTGGAAACTGAAGCGCTGTTTGATCTTTTCTAAAATAATCCCCGAAGCATTTTTTAAAAGGTGATTAAAGGCTTCATATTCGCCGTGAATATCGGCGATAAAGCTTTCAGTCCCTTTAGGTAGGTGTAAAATCGCTGATAAGTTAATCAGCTCAGTGGCGGCACTTTGTACCGTCGGGTAAGATTCTTGAAGTAATTTAAGAACTTTAAGGTCTTCCATCTTATGCTCCTATCCGTTGATATATGTCGATGAGTGATGCTTCGGTTAAAATTTTGAGTTTGCCAAGGTCACCGTGTTTCATGACATCATGGGCCATTTCTTTCAGCGTTTCTTGATTGGGTCTTTTTAAGCCGGCCTCTTCCCAGGTCACCGGGGCCCCGGTCGATTGATAATAGGCTTTTAAGGCTTTGATGACGTCTTGGCCTTTCGCTCCGTTAAAGAGGTGTTGACCCAAGAAAGCAAGGCGGTCCATGAAGACGAGATTATCTTCATCATAGACATAACTGAGCCAGGCCGGAATCACCATGGTTAAGGCATAGCCGTGTATCACGTTAAATTTAGCGGTGATTGGATATGAAATCCGGTGGGATTCCCAGGCCCCTTTTTTACCCTGCTGGAAGAGAAATGATAGCCCTAGGCTAGAGGCCCAGCTGAGGTTCTTATAAGTCTCTAATGAAGCTTGATCATCGAGCACTTTTTGAAAGTTTTCTTGAACACTTTTAATCAATCCGACCATCAGATAATCGGCCGTTGAAGTCTCTTCCGTGTCATCGATAAATTGTTCTAGGGTGTGGTGAATAATATCTAAGGTCGTGGCTTTATAGGCCTCGGTTTTTAGGCCGTTTTGAAAGGCAGGATTAATGACCGCAAAGACCGGTCTTAATAAAGGGGACCCAATGCTCCATTTGATGCCGGTGAAATCATTATTAATGACGGCGTTTCCGTTGACCTCACTGCCGGTGCCTGATAACGTCACGACGACGCCTAAAGGGAGGGCTTGATCAAACCAGCGTTTTCGTTCAAAGATGTCCCAAACCTCTTCTTCAGGGACTAAGGCCGCGACCGCAATCGCTTTAGCGGCGTCCATCACGGAACCCCCGCCGACGGCTAAGATGAAATCTCTTTGCGTCTTAACGATCAGGGCTCTCGCTTCTAAGACTTTAGAAAGCGTCGGATTGGCGGGAATTCCACCCAATTCTTCAACATCGATCTTTAAGCTTTTTAAAAGCGAATTGACTTCCTCATAAAGCCCGAGTCTTTTAATCGAGCCTTCTCCGTAAAGGAAAAGGACTTTTTTATCGGTATAACCCGATAAAGCTTCTTTTAAAGCCTCTATATGGTGGTCGGTAAAATGGATGTGAGTCGGTAAGTTAAACTTAAATGCGTCCATAGCCCCTCCTTTAGGGTTAGTTTATCACATAAAATAGGCTTTATATGCGGGGACTTATTGCTTGTAAAAAAGGGGCTTTGAGGCTACACTAATGCCTGTGGGAGGACACCATGATATTTTCTTCAGATTCATTAAAACGATTTTATAAAACCACCCCCATCACCTTCATTAATGTGGTGGCCGTCACAGTCATGTTTATTGTGACCTTGTTGCTCGGTGGGTTTAATAACGCGAACCTGTTAAGACTCGGGGCTTTATTTCCGCCTTCGATTTATTTAAACGGGGAATATTGGCGGTTATTTACCGTCATGTTTTTACATGGGTCATTCACTCATTATTTATTCAATACGCTATTTGGCCTTGTCATTATCAGTGCGACCTTAGAACGCCTCATTGGTCCTTTAAGATTCGGGATTTTATATTTCACTTCCGGGATTTTAGCGAGTTTGACGATTTATGTCAGTTTCCTAATCACCGCTGAAGCGACCCTTGGGGTTGGAGCGAGTGGTGCCATTTACGGCGTCCTTGGTGCTTTCTTATACCTCACCTTTAGACGACCTCAGTGGTTTAGTCCTTCTGATATCTCATCAATTAGAGGCCTCATCTTTGTGAATGTGATCTTTACTTTTTTAGTCCCAAATATATCTGTGGGCGCCCATTTAGGGGGCTTAGGAGCCGGCGTATTGTTAAGCCTCATCATCGCCCCTAAAACACCCTTTTTCAAAGGCAAGTTCCAAGGCTTTAAGAGTCCTTATGAACCCTCTGAACCGCTTGAAAATCCCTATCAAAATCTTGAAGATGTTGTTATTATTGAAGACGACGGTGAAGACTCTGAAGATCCGTGGGGTCGCTACTCATGAAGGAGAACACAATGAAAAAAATGGCAGTCATTGGCGCAGGCTTAGGGGGCATATCCGCCGCTATTACCCTCGCTAAAGAAAAACACTTTGATGTTACGTTGTATGAAAAAAACGACCACTTAGGGGGGAAACTCAATCAAAAAAGCCTTGATGGCTTTCGCTTTGATTTAGGACCCTCGATTTTAACGATGCCGCACTTATTTGATCGTCTTTTTACGATGCATGGTAAAAAACGAGAAGATTATGTCACCTTTGAAAACGTTAATCCGCATTGGCGTAACTTTTTTGAAGACGGTACAAAAATTGACCTCTTAGAAAATGTTAATGACATGGTCAACGAAAAAGCCTTAACGGCGAAAGACTTGACTGAGCTTAAAAACTTCTTAACTTACACCCGAAGACTTTATAACGCGACCGAAAAGATTTATTTTGATAACCAATCAGAAACCGTCCGCGATACGATGAAGTTTTTTAAACCCTCTCAAGTCCTCGGCGATACGGATCTTCTTTCAACCATGGACCAAGGGGTGAGACGACATGTTAAAAACCCTCATATGGTCCAAATTCTTAATTTCTTTGCGAAATATGTCGGCACCAGTCCCTATCACGCTCCAGCGATTTTAAACTTACTCCCATTAATCCAGTGGGAATTTGGTTTATGGTACGTAAAAGGTGGCTTATTTAAGCTTTCTGAAGCCTTGGAAAAACTCGCCCGTGAAGTCGGGGTCAAGATTGAAACGGGCGCTGAAATCACTAATGTAGTTAAATCAGATGGTCTGATTGATGCGATTGAAATCAACGGCTCTAAAATCGTCGAAGTCGATGGCATTGTCTCCAACATGGAAGTCGTTCCTTTTTACCGCTTTGTCAGTAAAGAAAGCGAAAAAGTCGTGTCTAAAATTGAACATAAGTTTGGACCCGCGGCCTCTGGCTTTGCGCTACATTTAGGTTTAAACCGGACCTATGATCAACTCGCTCATCATAACTTCTTTTATTCAGCACACCCGAAAGATCACTACAACTCGATCTTTAAAAAAGCCGAACTCTTTGAAGACCCAACTATTTATTTAGTCGCCGCCGGTAAAACCGATCCTTCCGTGGCCCCTGCGGGTCATGAAAACATCAAAATCTTACCGCATATCCCGGTCGTCCAAGATGAACCCTTCACCCAAGAAGACTACGCGCTTTATAAAGACAAGATCTTACAAAAACTCGAACGGATGGGACTCACCGATATTCGTAAACATATCGTCACTGAAGAACTCTGGACCCCTGAAACCATCCAACAAATGTATTACTCAAACCGCGGAGCCATTTATGGCGTTGATTCCCATAAACGAATTAACCGTGGCTTTAAAAATAAAAAGCACTCCGCCCTTTATGACAACTTATACTTCGTCGGCGGCTCTGTAAACCCAGGGGGCGGGATGCCCATGGTGGTTTTAAGTGGCCAACAAGTTAAAGATCAAATCTTAAAAATCCCAGGTTTCAAAATAAAAAAGGACAATGTCGCTTTTATTTTTAGTGTGCTTTTTTGAAAAATGTTAAAATAAATATAATCATTTAGGAGGGTAAGCTAAGTGATAAAACACTTAAGATTTCTTACGTTCGGAATAATATTTATTATTTTGGATGTCAACCTAATGAATATACTCTGAACTTTATGATTATGGTGGAGATATCTTTAAATCTATTAATGTTATTGAAGGTGAATCTTTTTTTATACCTAAACTTGATGATTTACCAAATAAAGTGTTTACTGGATGGGACAAAAATTTAATTCTAATAAATACTGATCTAGAAATCTATCCAATTTTTGAATTAAAAGAATATAACGTCCTGTTTCATGATTATGAAGGTAATGTTTTTAAGACAATTTCAGTGGAACACGGTTCTGATGTACAATCCCCAATTTTGCCAGAAGTTGAGGGCTTAATACAATTAGGTTGGTCAAAAGAACTAACAAATATTACGCAGGACATGCTGGTCTTCCCAAACTATGAAGAAATAATGATTACCTTAAGCTTAATTAACGAAATTGGGGATAAGATAGGGACAATTGAAGAAAAATATGGGACAAAAATCACTAATCTTGATAATTATTTAACTCACAATAACTTAAATTATGATTGGTATAAATCACTTAATGAACCACCTATTTTATTTCCATTTCATCTAAAAGAAAATATAACTTTAACAAGTATTGGTTATTCAAGAGACTTAGAATTTAACTCATATCAAGGGGGATATGCAGTCAGCTTAGGAAAAAATAAGGATGATCTAATAATAATTCCTAACTTTCATAATGGAAACCCAGTATTAAAAATAAATGATTATGGTTTCCAATCAAGTCTAATACTTGAAGTCAAAATTCCTTCAAATATAGAGATTATAGGTGTGAGAGCATTTGAAAGTTCACTTCTTCTTGAAAAAATCAATTTTGATGAGAATAGTAGCTTAAAAACAATCGAATTAGATGCTTTTGCATTTAATCAATCACTTAAAGAAGTTAGACTTCCAAATGGTTTAGAAACACTTGATCAAGGAGTTTTCTATAATTCAAATGGACTTGTTTCAATAAGTATTCCAAGAACTTTAAAGCATATAGGGCCTTATGCACTAACTCACAACAAAAGATTAAATGAGATTTTAGTCGATAAAGATAATCCTTATTTTGTAAGTTTAAATAGTGTTTTATACACCAAAAATTTTCATACATTACTTGTTTATCCTTCGGGCTTAGAATCTACTTCATACGAAATACACCCTCATACAAAGGTAATAAATGATCATGCTTTCGATGGGTCAAGAGTAGAGACATTATATTTACATGAAAATTTAGAAGAAATTCGAAGCTTCAATATTGTCGGTGCAAAGCTATCTGAAATAATTTTCCCGACAAATATTAATGTTTCTCTAAAAACTTTTAATAATTCATTCCATAACTTTTCTAGTGATTTAACTATTTACGTAAATAGTGATTACTACAATAATTTAGACGACATTAACTCAATAGGTATTTTTAATCAAGAGATTACAATAAAGGACATTTCTAGGAGATTTTTAAAAGATGATATCAAGTTTAATCTTTTAAAGAATACCTGGGTGGTTAGAGATAATCTATTTATCGAAAAAAACATTAGAACATTTAGAGACTGGTCTTCCATAAATAGAAATGACTATGTTTATTCTTATTTTTATTTAAAATCAAGCGGAACAATTGATTTAATTTTCCACTTTGATTCTCAAGTTAAACAAACTATAGATATAACGTTTAATGGTGAAACTAGAAAGGTTCAATTGAATCCGAATTCTTCTTATGCTTGGGGCGAAGTTGAATTTATTGATCAAGGTCATCACTCTATAATGTTTAAAATGAATACTAATAATTCCCGAAATAATATTGATTTGGAATACATAACTCTATTGGGTTCTTCGGTCCAAAATGGTGTAGGGATTACTGATTCTAATTCTTCTCAAATGCCTGCATCATTACACCTATGGCCAAATGTTCAAAATTCATATGGTAATATCGAATGGCTATATAGTGAAATAATCGTTGAAGAAAACAATGATATCCTCCATACTTACTTTATGGCGAATGGATTTGCTCAAGGTTATTTTGGAATTCAAACAAATACGACTAACTTTGATGAGCGCTGGGTATTATTTTCAATATGGAGTCCATATGACACTGACAACCCAAATGAAATTCCAGATAACTATAAGGTTAAGTTGATAAGAGCAGGAGAAGGCGTAGAAATACGTGAATTTGGAAATGAGGGTTCTGGAGGTCAAAGTTTTCTCAAATACCCTTGGGTCGTTGGAAACAGATATGGTTTTTTAAACAGAATTAGGCCGACTGGACCAAATACAACAGAATACTCAGCCTACTTTTATGACTTTAGCAAGGAACAATGGTTTTTTATTGCAACATTCGAAAGACCAAAAACAAATACTTATGCAAAAGGTTGGTATCAATTTTTAGAAGTTTACACTGAAGACTATGGTAATTTAGAAAGAACTGGACATTATGGAAATTATTGGGTAAAAAATACTAATCAAAAGTGGTTTTCAGTAAACAGAGTCCTTTTAACTGCTACAGACAATGCCAGAAATGGAATTAGAAATGATATACAGGCTGGCTTGAGTCACTTTGATGGTATGATTTATTTAACAACTGGTGGATTTAACGTTTCCCCTGTGGAAATAGATAGATATTTGGTAATTCAAAGTGTCCAAATTAAACCTGATATTGATTTTGATAATTTACCCTAATCACTTAAAGGATAAACCATGAACTTAAAACCTAAACAAATGCTTGATTTCTTTGTTAAAACGCTTAACGGGATGGCCCTGGGTTTATTTGCGACCCTGATCATTGGGGTCATCATCGGTCAATTTGGCACCCTATTAGGCTTTGAACCCCTCACCCGCTTAGCGGGCACCTTAAGAAGCCTTATGGGGATGGGGATTGGAGTCGGGGTCGCCTTTAGTCTTAAACTCACGGGTTTAAAACTGATTGTCGCCGCTGCTGCCGGCGCGATTGCAACCGCGACAGTGAACGATCCGGTCGTTGCTTACTTAACCGTGATCGGCACCATCTTCATCCTTACCCAAGTCTTAAGAAAACCAACGCCCGTTGATATTCTCTTAATTCCATTACTCGGAAGTTTAACGGCCTTTGGGATTTCAGAACTGATTGCTCAACCGGTTAGTTTGTTTATGCAGTCGATTGGCACCTTTATTGACACCGCAACGACCTTCCAACCCTTCTTAATGGGGGTTATCATTGCGGTCATCATGGGAATGGCCCTTACGGCGCCTATCTCTTCAGCCGCAATCGCGATTTCAATTGGGCTTTCTGGCTTAGCAGCCGGGGCCGCCTTAGTCGGAGGCGCCACCCAAATGATTGGTTTTGCGGTGATGAGCCGTAAAGATAACTCGTTAGGCGTCGTCTTATCGGTCGCCTTTGGAACGAGTATGTTGCAGTTTAAAAATATCCTGCAAAAACCGTTATTATGGTTACCCACCATTATCGTCTCTGCGCTTCTTGGACCGATCAGTACCTTGTTATTTCAAATGGAAACACTTCCCGCAGGCGCAGGAATGGGAACCTCTGGATTAATTGGTCAAATCACGACCTTAGATGCCATGCCTTTAGACCTTAATACGATCCTTGGGATTGGATTGTTACACTTTATTCTGCCGATCGCTTTAGTCCTAAGTCTTGATTTATACTTCCGTCATAAAGGCTGGATTAAGCCGGGCGATTTAAAACTCAATACTCAATAAAAACAAAAAGTGACTGCGAAGTCACTTTTTTTGTTGACGCCTATTTTATATCGTGGTACGATATATCATAGTTCGATATAAAAGGAGGGCGTATGGAATTATCCACACTCACTGAAACCAGTTTTATTTTACTCGGAATGATGCAAAAACCCGTCCATGGTTACGAGATGATGGAGAATGTTGATCAGTACTTTAAAGGCCAATTTAGAATTGGTCCAGCCACCTTGTATACGGCATTGAAGTTGCTTCATAAAGCTAACCTTTGTCAGATTGAAGTCGACGGTAAACGTAAGATTTACACCCTCACTGAAACGGGTTTAGCCTTGTTTAATGAAGCAAGAGTCTTAAAAAAAGAAATGTTAAAATTTATCGATGAGGTCGGAAAATGAAAGAAATTAAAAAGTTTTGGGCCAGTGGGTTATCCAGTGGCATTGGATATTTAGACAAGCTCTTTAAATGGGGCGAAGAATATGACATGGAGAGACTTTCCCTTGAAGCTAAAAAAGGGTATATCGTTGAAAAGCTTGGGATTAGATACACCTTAAGATATCAAAAGCCTGAAAATCTTATCTTTGCGATTGATTACCGGGATCATCCAGATACAGAGTATTTTGAGCTGATAAAAAAATCTGGTTGGACCCATGTGGATTCCCTCGATTATATTCACCTCTTTAAAGCCCCACTTGGGACGGCCCCGCTTTATACCGATACCGCCACCCAAATTGAAAAATATACGCAAGAAACCAGACGGATGGGTAAATATTCCTTGGCAGCTATTTTACTGTTATTGATGATTAGCCTTGGAATTACGCCTTCATTACTTGATTATGAACCGATCAATTTTGGATGGCTGGTCCTCCTTCTTAATGGTTTTGGCCTTGTATTAGTGACCTTTACGATTCTTCCCTTCTTTAATTATTGGGGACGCGTGAGCCAACTAAAAAAAGGAAATAAACGATGAAAATCATAAAACCTATTTTATGGGTATTAGGACTTATCTTACTCTATCAAGTCATTGCGACGATTTATCTCTTAGGGATTGCGATTTATACGGGTAACTTAGAAGACATCACTTTAATGACCCCCGACCAACAAACCTTAGCCTTACTCTTTACTCAAATCACCATGGGGCTTTTCTTTTTCTTAACCACTCGGAAAAAAGGAATTAAATCTTATTTAAGAATTAATCCTTTAAAGCCCATGGCTTATCTTTGGGCCTTTTTAGCGGGATTATCTCTTGTAAATATCAGTGCTTTATTAATTGGAGCGATGAGTGTCTTATTGCCAGAACAACTTGAAGCGTATGTTGAACTAATCGAAGCTTCGATTGGCGGAGCCGATGCGGTATTAGGCTTTGTCGTGGTCGTGATTGGTGCTTCACTGATTGAAGAAATCATGTTGAGAGGCCTCTTCTTTAGAAAGTTTGAAAATGTGGTTGGCGCCTCCATCATGATTGTCTTAAGCGGATTTTTCTTTGGGGTCTTTCACCTCAACATCATCCAAGGTATCTTTACTTCGGTGATTGGGATTTTCTTTGCGCTCGGCTTTTACTGGACCAAAAGTTTATGGGTCCCTATTCTCATGCATGCGGGTAATAACTTTTTTGCCTGGGGAGCCAGTCTTCTTCCTGAAGCGTGGTTAGAATCCATTCCGTTTATGGTGATGACCTATGGCTTTTTAATCGTCGTCTTGCCTTATGCTTTGTATCAGCTTTATAAAATCTACTCACAAAGAGACGTCTCTGATTTAATCATAGAAAATCCCTTCAATGAATGAAGGGATTTTTTCTATAAATATTTAATGATTGACCGAAGGATGGCTTCTTGAGTGTCGAGGTCAATGGTGGTTTCTTTAGGGACATGAATAAATCCTACTTTGTGATCTTTTAGCGCGTTTTTAACGCGGTAAAACGTGTCATTACAAATGTAGCCCCCCGCCGATAACGATAGTTGAATACGTTTTGGATCAGCGTTTAAAAGGAATGCTTGATAGGGGATGTCGGTGAGGTAAAGGTCTGGACCATTATTATCGATGATCTTCAAACCGTTTAATTACACCCTCATTATCAGGAGTGGGGGCGTCCATCAGGTTTAAGGCGTGGTGCTCAATGGATACGGTTTGACGGTCCGCCGCAAGCCCTAGTAACAAAATAAAATCATAGCTGTCGTGCTGGGCGCGCTCAATTACTTTTTGGGCCGCTTTTTCATACACCACCGGTAAAGTTAAGGTGTCAATCGCTTCACTTTTAAGCCGTCGGGCCAGTTCAATCGTAGGATTGGTCGAATGGTCTAAGAAAGGTTCAAAGGCAGTCACAAGTATTTTCATCGGTTCCTCACGGCCATAAGTCATGGGTTTCTAAAAAGGTTTTAATTTCTTCTAAGGGAATCGCTAAATTACGCTCATCACTATTTTGATAGCTCCAGGTATTGAGCCCGACTAAGTGGCCGTTTAAATCAGTTAATGCCCCGCCTGAATTTCCCGGAAAAATCAGGGCGGTATGGAGTAAGACTTGAAACTCGACTTCTTTAATCGAGACATAACCTAAATATTCCCCGTAGGTGACAATTGAGTTAATCGCACTCGGGTTCCCGACCGCTAAGAGTAACTCCCCTTCGATGAGAGGAATCTCTAAACGAGCCTTTAATTGAATCAGTGTTAAATCTAAGTCTCCGATTGGAAATTTTAAAACAGCAAGGTCTTTAGAGGCATCAAAGACATGGAGGGTCGCTTCAATCGGTTCGGTTTCATCCGATGGACTGAGTAAATAACTCGCCCGGTCAAAGTCTCTGGGGTTGACCACGTGAAAGTTGGTGAGGACGTAATAATACTCATCATCTTGTAAAAATAAGACACCGCTGCCTTGGGCGTTCCCCGCTCTTCGTTCAAAAAAGCCTCCGAAGACTTGGGTATAAAGATCCACCCTAACCCCGACATTGGTGGTTCTAACTAAGCTTCTAGCTTCCATCAGTTCAGTTTGTGAAATCAAGTCATTGGGGCCTTCAACCGGAGCTTGACAGCCGGCTAAAGTGATGGATAAAAGAAGCAATAATACGGTTGTTTTTAGCATTTTCCCTCTTTGTAAAATAAACCCCTTGAAAAAGGGGTTTATGAATTTAAAGGCACATCTTTTTTAAGTTCTCTATGGACCAGTTTACCGGATGTAATCGCAATCGGTACCCCTGCCCCTGGGTGCACGGAGCTTCCTGCGAAGTACAGGTTTTTTCCGTAAGGGTGAACGTTTTTAGGTCTAAAGTAATTACTTTGTAAAAGCGTCGGAGCCAGTCCAAAGGTGGCTCCGTAATGAACGCCCATTTTTTCTGAAAAATCAGGGGGCGTCATCAATTTTTCAAAGACGATATGTTGGTCAAAGTCTTCCATCCCTGGATTCTTTTTCATCTTCGAGTAAATCTTTTCTTTAAAGCTTTGTTTGACCTCATCGGTCCATTCAAAGGTGCCCGTTTTTAGTTCAGGGACCGGGACTAAGACATAAATACCTTCATGGCCTTCAGGCGCGACGGTATCATCAATTCTTGAAGGCGAATAGATATAGTAAGCCGGATCTTTAGGGATACTTCCTGAGAAGATATCACTTAAGTTATCTTCAAAGTCAGAACCGAAATACAAGTTATGCACTCTTAAATCAGGGACTTTCTTATCAAGCCCGATATAAATTAAGAAGACACTACAAGAATACGCCATCTTAGCGATTTTTTCTTCCGTGTATTTCCCTTTAACTTTAGGATCTTTAATTAAGGTATTCATCGCCCGCGGGAAATCGGCATTGACCACGACGGCATCGGCCATGATGTCTTGGCCTTTTAGTTTGACGCCAATGGCTTTTTGTTTTTCAAAAAGGACTTCTTCGACCGGTGAATTAAGCTCGACAGTCCCACCGAGTTCTCTAAAGCGGCGCTCTAAGGCTTCAACATACGCATACATCCCGCCGCCTCTTGCGTAATGGACGCCGTATAAGGTTTCAATCATCGGGATGATGGTATAAATCGAGGGGCCTTTGTGGGGAGAAATACCAATATATAAGGTTTGAAACGATAACATATTTTGAATTTTTTGATCTTTGATGTATTTCGCGATGGTATGGTGCGCGGAATCAAAGGTTTTGAGTTTTAAAGCGTTCCATAACGTGGTTGGATTATAAAAATCACGCCATGAACGGAATGATTTTTCAATAAAGTGATCTTTCGCGACGATGTATTTCGCGTAGGTATCATTCAGGTATCTTAAAAAGCCATCGGCGGTGCCTTCACCCCGGGCTTCTAAATCGACCATCATCCGGTTTAAATCGGTCGTGGCATCCAGTTTTTCACCGTCCGCAAAGGTGATTTGATACATCGGGTCTAACGCCATAAAATCAATGTAATCTTTAGGATCGACCCCTGTGTAAGATAAAACCTCGTGATAAATATGGGGCATCATCACGATGGTGGGGCCTAAATCAAACGTAAACCCTTTACCGGTAATCCGGTTCATCTTCCCGCCTAAACGGTCGAGTTGTTCATATAAAGTGACGTCATATCCGTCATATTGTAAGCGAACTGCGCTGGTTAAGCCGGCAATACCGCCGCCAATAACAATGACTTTTTTAGCCATGGAAACCTCTTTAAAATCTGTCTAAATTAAGTGTATCATAATTTAAACCAATGAGGGTGAATATGCTTATGATTAGCGGTTTTTAATCGCTCATCCTCTGACTATTCTGTTTTACTTTTAGGTGATAACCCTTTATACTATACCTAGTTAAATGAGGTATCCTTATGACCCCTTACGAGCACGTAGAAAAGATCATTAAAACATCCTCTAAATCCTTCTATAAAGCTTTTTCTTATCTTCCTGAAGAAAAAGCAAAAGCCGTCTATGCCATTTATGGCTTTTGTAGGGTGGCGGATGATGCGGTCGATGAAGAGAATAATCCTGAAAAGCTCCTTGACCTAGAAAAAGAATTAAGAGCCCTCTTTGAAGGTCATGATTCTAACGACCCCTTGTTTATCGCCCTTCAAGATACCTTTAAAAAGTTTCCGTCAGAAATGAAGCCCTATTTAGATCTCCTCCATGGACTTAAAAAAGATTACGAGACCTTAAAGATAAAAACCGAAAAAGAATTTGATGACTATTGTTATAGCGTGGCCTCTACGGTCGGGTTAATGTTACTTCCGGTGATCGCTCAAGAAAAGCTTAAAACGGATAAAGAAAAGCTTTACGAAGTAGCGATTGCACTCGGAAAAGCAATGCAAATCACCAACATCTTAAGAGACGTTAAAGAAGACCTCGAAAGAAACCGAATCTATCTGCCTGAAGAAGCCTTAAAAAAATATAACGTCTTAGAAAAAACGATGCGGACGGGAACCTCAACTCCTGAATATAAAGCTTTAATCATTGACTTTATGGACCGGGCGCATGAAAAGTACCAAGTCTTTTATGATCATGCCCATCTCTTTGATTTAGAAGCCTTAAAACCGACCTATTTATCGGCGAAGTTTTACCAAGGTATTCTTTATGAAATTGAGAAAAGAGGCTATGACAACTTAACAAAACGGGTGTATGTCTCTAAGTTTAAAAAATGGAAACTAATGCGACAAGCTAATAAAGAGCTTGCGAAGAAAGGGCTTTAAGATGGTCGGGGTATTAGCTGGATTTGGATTTGTCTTTGCAACCTTAGGGTTATCTACCGTACTCAACAAAATCAATGTTTTAAACGATGAAGCTGCTCGTAAATTTATTCATATTGGCGTTGCGCATTGGTACTTATTGACGTGGTGGCTGGTGGATAATGTGTGGCTTGCGATCATTGCTCCGGTGACGTTTATCTTTTTAAACTATGCCTCTTATCGCTTTGACCTAATCAAAGCGATGGAACGAGATGATAAGTCAGCCAATGATTTAGGGACGGTGTATTACGCCATCTCTTTAGCCATTATTACCTATCTAAGTTATACCTTCTCCCTCCAAAGTGCGGCGGCCTTTTCTTTACTTGTGATGGGATGGGGGGATGGCCTTTCCGCCATTTTAGGTAAAAAATATGGCCGAGTGGAACTCTATAATAGTAAAACTTTGACCGGCTTCTTAACCGTTTTCGCGGTGGCTTTAGGGCTTGGATTTATCTTTTTAGACCTCGGCTTCTTAATTGTTGTTTTAGCCTTCTTTGCGGCTTTACTTGAACTTGTAAGCCCCAAAGGATTTGATAACTTAACCTTACCCTTAGGACTATTTATTCTGTTGTGGGCCCTTCCGCTATGAGTTTAACCGGAGCCCTCTTAGGCTTTGCGTTATCATCTTTGATTAGTTACCTCGCTTATAAGAAAAAGTCTCTAACCAGTGATGGCGCTTTAGGCGCTGTCCTAGTCGGAACTATCATCTATGGGTTTGCGGGAGGATTTGCTTATTTTGTCCTCATGGTCTTTTTCTTTTCATCCTCATTGATGGGTTTATTTGATTCTGATAAAACCCCTTCTAGAAGGACTCTCATCCAGGTCATGGCCAACGCTTCATTGGCTTCGGTCATGGCTATCTTTTATGGCCTTTACCAACACGAAGCCTACTTAGCCTTAATGATCGCCTCAATTGGCGTTTCTGCGGCGGATACATGGGCCAGTGAAATGGGTAAAAAAAGTACGTCAAGACCCTTTCATATCTTTAAGCTTCAGCCGATGGATAAAGGCTTATCAGGGGCCGTTAGTTTACGCGGTGTGATTGCCAGCTTTGCAGCTGGACTGACCTTTGCCTTCTTAGCCAGTTTTGTGGTAGCTTCTTTCTTACTCGTTTTTATGGTAGGAGTGATTAGTTTTTCAGGGTCGATCATTGATAGTATGTTGGGTACCGTCCAGGTCAAATACATGGACCCTGTCACTCAAACCTTGACCGAACAAAAAGCCCCGCAATATGCCTATCACAGTGGAATTAGATATCTTGGAAACAACGGCGTGAACTTCTTAAGTAATATGGCCAGTCTGATCATGATGGCTTTCCTCATTTAAAATAAAAAAGACCTTTAGCTAGGTCCTTTTTTATGTTTGATTCACTTTTCTTAAAAAAGCAATAAGCTCTGGGCCGCTTAAACGTTCATCCCCAATCATTCCGTGTTTTGAATCATTTTCAATCCCATGATAATCAGAACCCGCTGTCACGAGCCAGCCTTTATCTTTGGCATGGGCTTGATACACCGTTCTAAAAAGCGCGTCATGACGGGGATAAAAAGTTTCAATCCCGTCAAAGGGAAGTTCTAAGACTTCGTTATGAATCTCATCACTCATTAGACCCGGATGCGCTAAGACAACGACAGCCCCTGCTTCTTTTAAAAACTCAATCCCTTCAAGGGTGGATAACTTCGCACTCACCACGTAAGCTTTAGATTGATCGGATAAGGGACCTTCAAATAATGCATCATGGGTATATTCTGGATAGTGTTCGATGATTTCTCTGGCGAGGTGAGGTCTTGCAATCATGCCCCCAGAGCGTTTCAAGACGGCTTTATAATTCACATCAATTTGATATTCTGTCTTTAAGTTTTGAATGAATTTTTTCATCCGGTCTTGACGCCTTTTAATCAGTTCATCGGTATAGAGTTTCATGGTTTTAAAAGGCACTTTATCAGGATGGAAATACCCTAAAATATGGACACTTTCTCCGTTATAAAGGGTCGATACTTCAATCCCAGGATAAAAATTAAGTTGATACTTATCTCTCAGTTTTAAGTAGGCTTTGACGTCTCCCACCGTATCATGATCGGTGATTGAGATGATATCAAGGCCTTTTTCTTTAGCCATTTTAAAAAGGGTTTCAGCCGAATGTTTCCCGTCAGAAGCCGTGGTATGCATATGTAAGTCTGCGCTAATCATGAAGCTGAGTCCTTTCAAAGGAAACCCCGAGTTTTTTAAAGGTTTCTTCTTCTCTTTGGTGGGCGGTAAATACCAAACGTTGGGTCTTCAAAGCACCGATTTCTTTTAAGATGGCTTCAAGCCGTGGGGCGTCAAAATGCATGAACGCATCATCTAATAACAATGGCAACTCTTTAAGATCTAAGACATCCATCATCCCGAGGCGAATCGCGAGGTGGATTTGGTCGAGCGTAGCCGTAGAGAAATGTATGGCTTCTTTTAAAAAGCCACTAGCACTCACTTTAAAGGCTAAACTTTTTCTGATTTTAACGTCTTCATAACGCCCCAGTGTTAAGACTTTTAAATGTTTTTCGATGGCTTCAGAAAGGGCGGGTGCGAAGTTTTCCTCAATCATATCAATGCTTTTTTCTAGGAGTTTTTCAGCCTTAGTGATGGCAGTTAAACGTTCTTCATAACGCGAGATATCGTTTGAAACCTCACTGAGTTCAACGCGCAAAGACTCATACCCGGATAATTGTTTCATCGATGATTGAATGTTTGCTTCAAGACGGCTGATCGACTGAATCAAACTGAGTCGTTGATCTTCGACTTCTCTTAATTCATCGAGATTAAACCCTTGATTTGAAGATGAAGTTAAAGCCATAAGCTCAAAAAAATCATAGCCCGCACATTGAAGGATGATGGTTTCTTTCAAATTGATCAATGCACTCAGGTGCTTAAGCCCCTCAACATCATCGGATAAATGAAGCGCCTTTAAACTCTTTTCATATTCTTTTAACGTTTTTTTAATTTGAGCTTCATAGGTCTCTTGTTGCGCGATTTGGTTTTGATAGTTCAAAGATAATTGATGGAGTTGATAAAGCTCAACTAGCGTATTTTCGTGTGATAGCTGATACGTATTTAGAAATTCAGATACGGCATCCTTCGCTTTTTGAAGAGCTCCTTCTAATTCTTTTAACTCCTCTTTAAGGGCTTTGATTTCTAAATTAATTCGCTCTTTTTCTTGAAGTTGATAGGCTTCACTTGATGCGTTTTTCTTAAGAAGATACCGTAGCCATTTGAATAAGAAAATAAAGAAAGGAACGATAAAAAGTGCGGTCCAATTTAGCTTAGGCTTCTCCACCTTATGCGTCGAATGGTTCCGGTTAAACGCGGTTTCTAAAGCTTCATGTTCCTGGAGAAGTCTTTGTTGGTTTTGGTGGAGTGTATTTAAACGCTGATCAAGCATTTTAAATGTCTTTAAGGCTTCTTGATAGGCGTTTTCATCAAGCATCATAAGAGGCTTATCATTGAGCTTTTTAGGGGCGTCAATGAGTTCAAAAGAAAATTTACCATGATCGTGTAAAACGGTAAAAAATGCTTCAAAATCAAGCGTGGTGATCGCTTGATATTCATTTTGATATTGGTTTCTTAAAGGGATGATTCTTTCTACAAGACGATGTTTATGTTGTTCTTCTTTTTGTTTTTTTAAGGCTTCATATTGTGGGGTTAATTTTTCTAAAGTCTCTTGGTCGACACTTAAATTTCTTTCTAAGTTTTCAACCGACAATGATAAGGCTTCAAGGGTTTCTTTTTGACCTTCCAATTGGGCTTTCTTAGAAAGAGCGATGGCGTAGGGTTTGGTGGGAGATTTTGAAGTCCCAATTTCATCTTTTAAGTCTTTTAAATACTTGAGGGCTTCATCCCCCGAAAATGACATCGACTTGGTTTGATTGAGATTGGATAGGCGTCTAAATAATTCATCTTCCGCCCCGGATGATGTCATCAAATCACTTTGAGAAATACGGATCGTATTTTGATAAAGGGCGTACGGTAAATCAAGCCAAGTTCCAATATCAGCTTGTTTGATGTCTGTATCATAAGGAAGTTGATCGGTGATGTCTTCCCCGGTCTTCACTGAAAAAACCTTTAATTGATGGTTTTTAAAGTCCCTTTCTAAGCGGACTTTAACCCCGTCTTTTTCAATTTCTAGGGCCCCTTGATAAATGCCATCAGAAGGTAGGTAACGGTCATAAATACCGAGGGTTCTTCGTCCCTTTTTAAAAGGATCATAAAACCCATAAAGCATTCCTTCAATAAAATGGATGAGGGTCGTTTTACCGGCTTCATT
>JAGYII010000015.1 GCA_018402725.1 Candidatus Izemoplasma sp.
ATAAATGATAACCAGCCGCCGGATCGACATACACATCAACATGAGGGTGATTTCTTAACGCCGTGACAGGGACTTCCACTGAAACACCCGCATACATCATATCGTAGATGGCATTGGCCTTACTTTCACCTTTAGCTACCAAAATGATTTGACGAGAGGACAAGACCGTAGAGATTCCCATCGTGATCCCTTCTTTAGGAATCTTTTTATCTTTAAAAAAAACCTCGTTACTCTCAATCGTTTCTTCAGCAAGTATTACTTTATGGGTTTTAGAACTAAACGGCGTGCCCGGTTCATTAAAGGCGATATGGGCATTCACCCCAATCCCTAATAAGACAATATCAAGTCCCCCGGCTTGATCAATCAGTTCATCATATTTCCCGTAATCTGACGCCTCTTTATATTCAGGAAAGTGCACCTGATTAGAAACAATATTTAAAGGGTGAAATAAATGACGGTTCATAAAGGATTGAAAGCTTGACTCATCAGCTGGATTTTGATCCGCATAGCAGTCTAAATTGAAGGTTTTAAGCTTCGAAACATCGATATCTTGGGCTTTGATTTGGGCGACTAAAGTTTGATATAAAGGAATGTAAGTCGACCCAGTGGCTAGACCAAGATTAATCGTTGGATTCGCTTTAATTTTCTTAGATAAGTAAGTCGCAACAATATCATCAATATGCGTACCACTCATTTCTTTATGAATCCTCATAACAAATCCCTCCTTTTGGTCTATACCAATTATAAGGAGGAAACAAGCTTTTTGTCAATACGAATGATTTTTGTAAATTAAATGGCTTTTTTTTCCAATTTTATTGACTATAAGCGTTTTCATTTGTATAATAAATTTGTTACTGGTATAGACCATTATCAATTTATATGATTACGCACCTTGTTTTAAACGATTAACCATTGCTTTGACTTTAAGGGGATCCACCGCATGGTGAGTTTGAACCCCTGATCCCATATGGATGGCCGTTATCTTTGTTAAGGTAATAAACTCTTCAATATTGTCGGGTTGAATCCCTTTTCCTGCTAAAAGCTCGATGCCTTTATGATTAAATTCATGTTTGATTTGATTAAATAGGTCAATCGCTTCAGTCGCATTGGGTTTAGACCCTGATGTTAAGACTGTATCAATGGGATACTCTAACAGCGTTTTTATTTCACTTAAATAATCCGTCGTTTCATCAATAGCTCTATGGAAAGTTAACTTTAGATGACCCTTATGCTTAATCACTTGATTCAGCAAATCATAATCAATGGTCTTATCTTCTTTTAATGCCCCAAAAACAATCCCTTCAGCTTTCGTGGCTTTTATCTTTAAAAGATCTTTCAAAATCACTTCTTGGTCATACGTATCATAGATAAAAGATCTTGCATGAGGTCTTATCATCACCCTCACCGGGATCAGGACATAGTTGCATACGTGTTCAACCAGTGCGATGGATGGGGTCAGCCCACCTTCACACAAGGCACTGACTAGTTCAATTCGATCGGCCCCCGATTCGGCCGCATGAATCGCGTCTTGAACGGTCTCACAAATGACTTCTAACATACCTACCTGCCTTGAATGCGTCTTTAAATTTAGTGTATCACTTAAAGAAACAAAAACTATTCAAAGGAGAATGATGTTATGGATTTAAGTGGTTTAGGCTCAAGAATTTTGGGCTACATGCAACGCATTGGTAGAGCTTTAATGCTACCAGTGGCTGTATTACCTGCCGCCGCGATTTTAATGGGGGTAGGGTATTGGATAGTCTCCGTTGCCGGCGATACTAGAATTGGTGAAGTTTTATCCACCTTCTTATTAAGCGCTGGAGCAGGGGTTATTGACTTCATCCCACTTCTTTTTGCCGCCGGGGTTGCTTATGGCCTTGCGAAAAAAGGAGATGGATCTGCTGCCATTGCAGGGGTGGTTGGGTACTTAGTACTTACGACCTTACTTAGCCCTGGAACGGCTGCAGCTTTAAGAGGTACCGATGAATTTGCATTAGCCTTTAGTCGGATTCAAAATGCTTTAATTGGGATTTTGAGTGGGATTATCGGGGGTCACACCTACAACCGTTTTAGTAAAGTGGAGCTTCCAACCGCTTTAGCTTTCTTTAGTGGTAAGCGACTCGTTCCAATTATGACTTCGTTTATCGCGATGGCGGTCTCCGTACCATTCCTATTTGTTTGGCCTGTATTATTTGGTGGACTCGTAAGTTTTGGTGAATGGATGGCTGGATTAGGCGCCTTTGGAGCTGGGTTATTTGGTTTCTTCAACCGTCTCCTCATTCCGCTTGGATTACACCATGCATTAAATGCTGTATTCTGGTTTGATGGATTTGGCGTGGCCGATCTTGTCAACTTCTTAGGTCAAACGCCTGAAGCCGTCTCTGGCGTGACCGGACGCTACATGGCTGGGTATTTCCCAATCTTTATGTTCGGGCTTCCTGGGGCCGCTTTAGCGATGATTCATACGGCTAAAAAAGAAAACAAAGCTAAAGTAACATCCATCATGATTGGGGCCGCTTTCGCTTCCTTCTTTACTGGAATTACGGAGCCGATTGAATTTTCATTCTTATTCTTAGCCCCTGTTTTATATTTAATTCATGCTTTCTTAACGGCTATTTCGATGTTTATTGCAGCCAGTATTCCTGCCCTAAGTGGGTTTGGGTTCTCTGCGGGAATCGTCGACTTACTCTTACAAGCGCAAAACCCACTGTCAGTGAATTGGTGGTTACTCCCGATTATCGGACTTGGTTTCTTTGCCATTTACTACTACTTATTTAAGTTTGTCATTTTAAAATTTGACCTTCCAACCCCTGGTCGTCGGGGCAATATGGAAGAAGATGGTCAAGAAGCAGCTCCTGTCAAAGGAAAAGCGTCTCACCGCAATGTGGCGGAAAAAATGATTGCTGGACTTGGCGGAAAAGCTAATATTACTGATTTCTCAAATTGTATCACTCGATTAAGAGTTCAAGTGGCTGATCCTGAGAAAGTGAATCGCGATGCTTTAAAAGCAGCCGGAGCCACTGACATTATGCGTAAAGGCAATAATGTTCAAGTCGTCGTCGGGGTTCAAGCGCAATTCATCGCCACCGCCGTCGAAGAATTACTGTAAATTAGATTTAAGAGGGATGGGGGGCTACCTCATCCCTTTTTACTTGAAGGAGACTTTATGAAAATACACATGCCTATCGCAGGACCGTACGGAGATGTATCTGGGACCCCTGATGAGGTTTTTAGTCAAGGGATGGTGGGGGCTGGGTTTGTCGTTAGTCCTACTGAAGGGGCAGTTTATGCGCCTTTTGATGGGACCATTTCAGTTCTTTTCCCGACCGGCCATGCAGTGGCCATCACCGATTCATCGGGGGTCTCTGTCTTGATTCATATTGGCCTTGAAACAGTCAAGATGAAAGGGAATGGTTTCTCTTTGCACGTCGCTCAAGGAGATTCTGTCAAAGCGGGTCAACTTCTCGTTCGTTTTGATCTAGAAAAAATAAAAAAAGAAGCCGATTCAATCCTTTCACCTGTGGTGTTTACAGAAACGAAATCAATCACCGTTTTAAAAACGAAATCGGTCAATGGCCGTGATCTTTTAAAAGTGCGGTTAAAATCATGAAACGACTCTTAGATATCCGTCCTCATGAAATGTATCAAGTTCAAAAAAAAGACCTTCTTAATGCGATAAAAGCATCTGAAGGCCGAACCATGGTGGCTGAAGTCATTGCCCCCGCTCCGGCTTTATTATGGGATGTTTCTAACCCAGAACTTGCCAGTGCCTTTGGCGCTGATTTATTAATCTTGAATATGTATGACACCGAACATCCATCCATCTTTGCCTATCCTTATGAGGGTTCGACCTTATTAAAGGATTTGAGTCAAAGCGTCGGCCGGATGGTGGGAATCAACTTAGAACCCGTTTCTGATGCAGCCTTGATGGATGAAAAAACCGATATTTCATCCGGCCGTGTGGCTTCGGTGGCTTCGGCTGAAAAAGCCTACCAACAAGGGGCCCAGTATGTCTTATTAACTGGAAATCCTAAAACCGGAGTGACCAATGAAGAAATTATCAAGTCGATTAAAAAAATTGCCGAAGCTTTGGGTGATAAATTAATCATCATGGCCGGCAAAATGCATAGTGCAGGCATTGCCAGTGAAACCTCTCGTCAAATGTTAAATACGGATGACATTGATGCTTTCATTGAAGCGGGGAGTGATATCATCCTCATCCCGGCCCCAGGCACCGTCCCTGGTTTTTCAGAAAGTTATGTGGCTGAATTAGTCGATCATGTCCATTTAAAAGGAAAACTAGCCATGAGCGCCATCGGCACCTCCCAAGAAGGGGCTGATAAAGAAACCATTAAAGCCATCGCTTTAGCCGCAAAACGGGCGGGGGTTGATTTGCATCATATTGGTGATGCAGGATACCCAGGCATCGCAGTGCCTGAAAATATCATGCATTATAGTATCGCCATCCGTGGCATTCGTCACACGTATCGCCGAATGGCCATGAGGAAATAATAAGGAGGCAATATGCCGACGCATAACGATTATTTTGATCATGTCATTGACCTTTTAAAAACCATTAAAAAAGAAGAAGCTTCAGCCTTGAAGAAAGCATCCGAGATGCTTTATAAAGCGATTCAATCCGGGCATAATATCTATGCATTTGGAGCCGCACATGCCGGGATGGTCGCTCAAGAACTCTTTTACCGGGCAGGGGGACTCGCCGTCATTAATCCGGTGGTGGCTCAGGAACTAGAGTTAACCAATCGACCCGTAATCACCACGTCCAAAATGGAGCGTTTAGAAGGGTATGGTGATGTCATTGCGAGTAAGTTATCTATCCATCCCAATGATGTGGTAATTATCCATTCCGTGAGTGGGCGAAATCCAGCCATCATTGACTTTGCACTTGCTGTGAAAAATGCTGGCGCATTTATTATCGCCCTCACCAATGTTAAATATTCTCAATCAACGGCGTCACGGCATTCTTCAAAAAAACGGCTCTTTGAAATTGCAGATCTCGTCATTGATAACCACGGAGCCATCGGAGATGCAGCGATGAGTTATCCCTCTTTATCTCAGAAAGTTGGTGCCACCTCAACGCTTTCCATGGCCGCGATCGTGAATAGTATCGTGGTTGAGACCGTTCAGTTATGTCTTGATAACAAAGTCGACCCTCCCATCTTTTACTCCGCTAATTTAGATGGGGGAGATGAAAAAAATGCGGAAACGTTCGAAAAATATAAATCACATATTTTCTATATGTAACACAAAAACCCCACCCAGGATTAACGGGTGGGGTTTTTAAATTTCAGTTGACCTTCAACATAGGTTTCCATCACCTGGTGGGTTTGATCTAAGACGACGCAATCGGCTAAGTAGTGTTCTTTGATTTGACCGAGGTGATGATGTTGGTTCATCGTGACAGCCGGATGATAAGACAACATCCGGATAGCTTCAGGTAATGCAATTCCAATCTTAAGTAAATTCCTTAAGGCTTGGTCCATTAATAGGACTGAGCCGGCTAAAGTCCCACTTTCTAAGCGAGCAGCCCCTTCTTTGACGTGAATGGTTTGACCGCCTAAATCATAGGTTCCTTCATTTAAACCTTTGGCTCTTATTCCGTCGGTGACAATCGAGACTTTGTCTTTTTTTATCTTCGTTAAAAGTCGCATGGCGTTATCTGTGGTGTGAATGCCATCGGCAATCAGCTCAGCTTCGATTTCATCATGTAATAACGTCATCCCCACTAAACCTAAATCACGGTGATGAAGTTTACTCATCGCATTAAAACAATGCGTAACCCTTTTAATGCCTAGCTTTAAGGCTTTTTCAACATCGTCTTCGTTGGCGGCACTATGACCCATGGAAACCACGATGCCTTGGTTGATTAAATACTTTAAAAAAGCATCATCTTGTTCTTCCGGGGCGAGCGTCACTAACTTAATCGCCCCGTTAGAGGCCGCTTGAAAGGCCTCAAATAGGTTTATCGTCCCCTTAATAATAAATGCTGGGTCTTGCGCACCAGGGAAGGCTTTAGAAATAAAGGGGCCTTCAAGATGAATCCCTAATGGCTTCGCCCCTTGGGGGTTGGATGCAGGGTAGGCCTTTAATGCCTTTAAAATAGAGGCTTCAGACATGGTCATCGTCGTGGCTAAAAAACGCGTCGTGCCCTCTTTGAGTAAGTGTTCTGAGATGGCCTCAATCGCTTGAGAGGGTTGCGTCCATCATATCGTAACCAGAAGTACCATGCTGATGAAGATCGATAAATCCCGGGACTAAAAGACCGCCCTGATAATCGGTGCCTTCATCTTGTTCTTTTGAGGTTTAATCGAAGTGAATTTACCGTCTTTTATCTGGACGGTTTGTTGGGATAAAACCTGGTCTTTTGTGACAACATCTATGTTTTTAAATATCATAAACACTCCTTAGACCTAACAATATGTATGATATCATAGGACCATCAGAACATCAGCACCATGAAGTTAAATTTGGAATCTTTTATCTTTTTTGTGGTCTTGGGGTCTTCAGTATTTGGTGTCCTCATCCCGACTCCTTATTAAATTCAGTCTACCTCCTTGATTCCAGTCCTTAGTTTAGTTCTGTTGGACTTTCTCTTTATTTTGCCAATCGTGGACATTGATCACTTGGGTATCATTTATTTTGGTCTTAATTCCGGTGGCCATCGTCGTTGGTATCGTGCGATTATCCTTACCTTTAAAGTAAAGCGCTAAATGCGCTTTTATTCAAGAATGAAAGTCAAATTCATCAAAAAGGCAATTCGGTTTGGGATAAGTCTGATCATTTCAATGAGGTCTGGATTTGTCGGTCCGAACGTAACGGTATAGCAAATAGGCGGGATCATCTCCGATATCTTTACTCATGAAAATCTTCGTATTAGGATGTAGTAATTATCGTCGGCGCTTTCAACCAGCGTGCTTCTTGGATGACTCCCCGGAACCCCAATCAAGACTTGAATGGCGGCCTCATTAGTTCAATACCGTTAATGAAATACTTTCGGTGATAGGATCATAGTCATGGCCATGACGATTTTTTAGAGCCCCTCAGCCACGAAGGTGCTTAAAAATAAAGGTTTTAATTGGTTAAACATAATCAGTGCCTCTAAATCATGCATAGGCTCTAGCAATTTACTGATTCATCAAATCTTAAACTCTGCTCATTTGAAATTCAATGGTATTCCGTTTGAATAAATGGCATTAAAGATGATTATTTCTATTTTGCCATCCTTCTGGGTATCACCGTGATCGGTCTTCACCCCCTGTCCATGTAAGTAATACTTTCGCATTGGGATCCGTCTTCTCCAACTGGTGATCCACACAGTCCGTGAAATAAAGCCGTATCTTTCTCATGCCAGACTCACAAGACTTATGGTCTCTGGTATAATTTTCTATCCCTAATTGTGGGACTCAAAATTGTATCTGATGCCATTTCAAACATAATTTTCCATTGAAATTGACTAATCTTAGATTTTCATCATTAAATAGTAGATATAACTCTCAAGGAAATCTTGATACTATTTTGCTCGTTGTTTCTAAACTGTCTTCAACCAATGACTCATAGTTGAATCTTGGATGATAACTGCGATAAAACACCCAATAAGGTATCTACAAACCTTCAAAACAGGACGGTCTAAAAAGTTATCATCATAGTCGACATAGACATCAATTTCAAATTGGAATAAAATCGCGATCGCTAAGGTCGATTTCATTATCAACCAAGGCATGATGATTCAGGGCCATCCTGGCATCCGACCATACAAATAGCAGACTCATGTTTCATACACACACTATTTCTAAAATGAATTTCTACCCTTTCCATCGGCATAATACCCATAGTAATAACTTTCCCAAAACATCTCTTTTCCCTTAATAGCGGTGATCATAAACGACCCTCATTGGCTCGAAATCAGTTGATAGCCTCATTTTGGGCGTGTGATCTTCAATTTGAGTTCTCTCCTCGAGGGTATAACACCATATCTTCACTAGGAGTTGCGTATTTCTTGAGTGTGGGTCTAAATCCCTAAAGTCATAGCCTTTTTAAGATGGTTCTAAATCATCACATCTTTGATGGTGATGTGGCTGGATTTTGAGGCACTGACATGGTCTCATCAAGTTCATAATTAAGACATCTCAATTAATTCAAGCGCATCAAACGGATTTTTCAGCAAATTCCCAGTTTAAAGGATCAAACAAAGCCTCCTTTTAACCAGCCGGATTCCCTGGGTTTGCGGAACATCAAAATCAGTGTTTCGTTCTCTTAAGGCCAATCCGAACTAACTGATCGTCCACATACTCAAAAACGACTTTATTGATTCTGATTGGACTTTCTCTTTATTTTGCCAATACGGTGGACGGCTTAGGTGCACTTGGGTATGTCATTTATTTATTGGTTTTAATTCCGGTGGCCATCGTCGTTGGTATCGATGCCATCATCCTTACCTTTAAAAGTAAAAAAGCAGCTTTATAGCTGCTTTTTTTTATGCAGTATTTAATCAATCATATCAATTGAAATATGATTTAATGAAATTAATAAATATAAATTAAAGGAGTTTCTTTTGAATATAAAAGCATGGGTTGCAGCTTCGCGCTTACCCGCTCAAATCTTTATGTTTCCCGCCGTTTTATTTGGTCAGGCTTTACACTACATGCTGACCGGTGAATTTAGTCTTAATACGTTTACTTGGTTAGTGGTCTATGGCATTGCCATGCATTTTTTTATTGTATATATCAATGATGTGGCTGATTTTGAAACCGATCAGAAGAATACGACCTTTACGCCTTTTTCGGGAGGCTCACGCGTCTTAGTCGATGGCAAACTATCCAAAAGAGCCCTCCTCATTGCTGGCTTATTGATGGCGGGACTTGTTTTATTTGTTGGAAACGTGTTGGCGATTGATTCAGGACAGTGGACCCTCATGGTTTGGGTCGTTGTTGGACTCTTTTTGATGCACTCCTATAGTTTTCCACCGATTAAACTTTCTTACCGGGGGTATGGAGAAGTCTTACAAATGCTCGGGGTCGGGGTTGTTTTACCGGTCGTCGGTTATTTAGCCCAAGGCGGAAGTTATGACGTTTTACCATGGTTATCGATTGCGGCGTTGTTGCCCGCTCAATATGCGATGGCGATATCGACCTCACTTCCCGATGAACCTTCTGATAAAGAAAGTAAAAAGAATACTACGGTGGTCGCCTTAGGCGTTAAAAATGCTGAACGGGTGATGTTGATGCTATTTGCGGTTGCCATCGCTGGGGTGACTATCTTATCCACCACGGATTCGGCCTTTATATTCTTAATCTTAGGCTTGGTGATTTTATTTGTTCAAATCTATATTTTTTACAAAAAGAAACCTAAACCCGGTGATTTTTCAATGTTTATCTTTGTTAGTTTAGCCATTTTACTAAACACAGTATTAGTGCTCGGTTGGTCTTTGACGCTTTTATTTTAATCAAAACTTGATACAGAATTTACAATTTTCTCACAGGGCTTTGACAATCCTTTGCTATACTTCTTTACATGCTGAAAGTGAATCGTCGATTAATCTTTTTATTCTTACTAGGATTGATGTTTGGAGGAGCGGGTTTAATCCCTGGGTTTTCAAGTGGGACGATCGCTTACTTATTTGGTGTCTACCCCGTTCTAATTGGGACGTATGCCTCTTTATTAAAGTCCCCTAAACAGTTAAGTACTTGGGTAGATGTCGGGGTTTTATTAGTCGCGATGGGTGTGGGCGCTTATCTAACAAGTATTGTGGTTAATTATGTTTATACAGCTTTTTATTATCAGGTTATGTGGGTCTTTATT
The DNA here is from genome assembly GCA_018402725.1 of Candidatus Izemoplasma sp. Taxonomy (GTDB): domain Bacteria; phylum Bacillota_I; class Bacilli_A; order Izemoplasmatales; family Izemoplasmataceae; genus JAGYII01. Next base: position 9,820 of record JAGYII010000015.1, read on the forward strand.
GGTTTTGTCATTGCTTCGATTTTCCCCCTCCTTGATAAAATTAAACGGATTTCTTCGAATAAAAACTTAGTCTTTAGTTTTGTGAGTGTTTTACCCATTATCTTAGGGGTGTTTTTGATTAACGAATTTAAACCTCAAACCTTAATACCAACGCACGGTTTCCTTAGTGTTGGTATTTTTTTTGTGAGCGCTATGTTGGCGGCTTTAGGCGGACTTCTTCCTGGTGTTTCAGGATCGGTGGTCTGGATGGCTTTAGGTCAATACCCCCGATTTTTATTTGCGATTAACCGGATTGTCTTTGCTGATATTGCAATTTTTATCGTAGGAAGTTTGGTCGGATATGTATTTTTTTCATCGTTGATTGAAAAAGTACTGGATAAATATCCTTTGATTTCTTACACGCTATTAACTGGTTTGACGCTTGCTTCATCCCTTTGGTTAATTGAATATCAAAGCAACTGGACCTTATTGGATTGGATGACGCAAGCCATCGTTCCCCTCATTATTGGTTTTGTGGTTGTTCTGTTGGTATACAAAAATTATATGGTTAAGAAGGAAGGTTAACATGATTGGAAAAAGTCATATTCAAATCGCCGAAGCCATCTATCACTCCTTAGATCCTCAAGACCACATTTGGATTTCAAAAAGAGCTTTTTTAAAGGGCTCCACTGAACCTGACTCCTTTAAATACCGCTACACCGGGAAGCACATCTTAGAAGACTCACTCGCTTTTGTGAATCAACTGGTTGATGAGATTTTAAACACCTATAAACCTCGACATTTTGTGGGGCATTTATTGGGTGAATTGATTCACTTTTTCACGGATTACGCGGTCGCCTATCACAGTAATCCAAACTACAACTTTATGTACGTTCATCCGAAACATTTAGCCTATGAATTAAAATGTCACCGGATTTTAAAAAAGACCGTCGTTTGTTTTGAAGATGATGCCTCCTGGACCTTAAATAATTATGGCGATAAGATTACGGATTATGTGATGACGCACCATCAAGGATCGGCTCAACCTAAACAAGATGTTAAAGATGGCTTTGTTTTATCCTATGCTATCTTTAATCTTGTATTTAAAGCTTATAAAGAGAAATTTCTTACCCAAAGTTCCAGGGTCCCGATTAAAGTCGCTATCTTTACAGATACCTATCTCCCTCAAATTAATGGGGTTTCAAATACCTTATTTGAATACGCACGATATCTCGAAAATGAAAAGATACAATACGTCATTGTCAGTCCAAAAGTCCATAAAAATGACCAAAATAATGCCTTTATAGAACGTCTTTCATCCTTTTCATTTTGGTTTTATAAAGATGCTAGAATCGGGTTTTCACGGAAATCGAAAATCCATAATTTAATGCAAGAATTTGATCCAGACATTATCCATGTGATGACTGAATTTACCGTGGGCTCGATGGGATTAAAGTATGCAGAAACAAACAACATCCCTGTCATTACCAACTATTCCTCGCATTTTACTCAGTTTTTAAAACACCTTCACTTAGGTCCCATTATTAAACCGCTTCAAAAATACATATCGGCTTTTCATCGCCGGTCTAAACTGACCACCACCCCTTCTCTTGATTCTAAGGATGTCTTAGAAAAAGAGTTTGGAATCACCAATGTTCAAGTATTTGGCCGGGGCATTAATACGAGACGATTCAGTCCCAGTTATCGATCAAAAGCGTTGAGAGCGGAGTGGGGAGCCACCGAAAAAATCGTCTTCTTATGTGTCACCCGCATTTCTGGTGAGAAAAATTTAGAACTCTTATTTGAGGCTTATCAAGCATTAAATCCTGACTTAAAAGCAAGAAGTCAGCTCATCATCGTAGGGGATGGCCCGATGTTAGAGACCTACAAAGAAAATTATCCCTTTGCGACTTATTTAGGCTATCAAACTGGACAGGCATTATCGATGATATATGCCAGTGCAGATGTTTTTGTCTTCCCGTCTCATACCGAAACGCTTGGCAATGTAGTCCTAGAAGCGATGGCCTCAGGGATTCCACCGATTGTCGTGAACCGGGGGGGCGTCTTAATGAATGTGACCCACCAAAAAAATGGATGGGTGGTCGACTATCAAGATTCAAGCGCCTATAAAAACGCCATGGAAGAAGCTTTACATTTTCCTCAAATGGTCACCAAGTTCCGGACTGAATCCTTGAAACTGATAGAGAAACGTTCGTGGTCACCGATCTTTAAAGAGTTAATCCATACTTATTTAGATGTCATTCATCAACCGATTCCTTTAATCCATTCATAAAAAAAGCCTCATATCTGACGATATGAGGCTTTTTGATTAATTTTGGGAAGCGAAACGTTGGTAGGATTCTTTTTTAGAATACGATCCGGCGTTTTTTTTATTCGATTTTTTTGGTTTAAAAGACGTCTGATATTCTTTTTTCTTGTTTGATTTAGGGTGATGGTTTCTCGGCTCTTGTTGTTTTCTTTTTTCATGAGATAAATGGAAGGGATGATCGGTTTCTACCGGTATTTGGAAGCCAATATGCTTTTGAATACCTTTAAGTAGATGACGTTCATCATTCCCACAAAAGGAATACGCACTCCCTAACGCACCCGCCCGAGCGGTACGACCGATTCGGTGGATATACGTTTCTGGGGTTTGGGGCATGTCTAAGTTAATTACATGTGATAACTTGTCGATGTCGATCCCACGTGCGGCAACATCCGTTGCGACGAGGACTTGGAGTTTTTTGGTTTTAAAAGCCATCAACGCATTTTGACGCTGAGCTTGGGTTTTATCCCCGTGAATCACACCTGCTTTAATTCCTGATTGGATTAACCGTTTAAAGACACGGTCGCAGTGGTGTTTGGTTCTAACGAAGACTAAGGCAGACGTGACATCAGCTTTCGCTAAGGTGCTTGCTAATAAATCGATTTTATTCGCAGTATCCACAAAGAAAACTTTTTGGGTAATGGTTTCTAAGGGGGTATTTTGAGGAGCGATTTCTAAACGTTCTGGGGTTTTTAAAAGCGACTTAGCTAGTTTTTCAATCGATGAAGGGATGGTCGCAGAAAATAACATGGTTTGACGTTCAGTGGGCATCAAGCTTGAGATTTTATTGACATCATCGATGAATCCCATATCGAGCATTTGATCGGCTTCATCTAAAACATAATGACGAACACTAGAAAAATCTAAGACTTTCATTTGGTGGAGATCTAAGAGCCGTCCAGGGGTGGCAATTAAAACATCAACCCCGCGTTTAATCTTAACAATTTGATTGTATTTACTCATTCCTCCGTAAACGGCCACTGCTTTTACATGGCTTTTCCGGGAGTAGCGATCAAAGTTTTCTTTAATTTGTAAGGCAAGTTCGCGAGTAGGGGCTAAAATCACGGCGCTGATTTTACGAAATTTCCCTTTGTTTGAAAACTGTAAGATTTGGTGAATGATGGGCAGAGCAAACGCAGCGGTTTTCCCTGTTCCAGTTTGCGCACATCCCAACATGTCTTTTCCTTGTAAAAGGGGGGGAATGGCTTTTTCTTGAATCGGGGTCGGGGTTTTATAACCGTCTTCCTCGATGGCTCTTAAAATGAGCGGGTGTAACGATAATTCTTGAAAATTCATAGGTTCTCCTAAAGCTTGGCATTAAAAAACGCTGTAAGAACAGCGTTTTGAAGTCTGTTTAGCTTATCTTTTTTCTTGATGTGTTAAAAATATCTTCTTAACCTCGGCTAGTATAGCATAACACCTTGTAATTACCTAATTAATTTAATTGAGCAATAAATGTTTTTACAAAGACAGGGAGGTCTTTCGGGGTTCTTGAGGTGACGAAGTTCCCATCGACCACCACCGGTTCATCCACAAAAATAGCCCCGGCGTTTTCAATATCAATCCGGATTGAATGATAGCACGTCATCGTCCGGCCTTTTAAATCACAGGTCGCAATCATCATCCAGGCCCCATGACAAATCGCTCCAATCGGTTTATTTTGCGTGTTAATCGCACTCGCAAAGGCCTTCATGCCTTCTGAGCGGCGCATGTGATCCGGCGAAAATCCACCAGGAATAATCATCCCTTCATAATCGCTTGGGTTGACTTCTGAAGCTGCTAAATCAACCACCGCGGTCTGACCTTTTTTACTGAAGTGGCTGGCCCCTTTTTCATGGCCGATTAAATCCACCTGATACCCTTCTTCTTGAAGCCGGTAGTACGGATAAAACATTTCGTTGTCATCAAAATAATCCGCCAATAATATCGCAATTTTTTTCATCATCGTCCTCCTAAGCTTAGTATACCGAATCTTTCACATCGACCGTAAAGACATGCGTTGTCTTTGAAGAGAAACCGAATTTTACCTGATAAAGACGTTTTTCCGCGGTCCATTGCATGTTTTTATTGTAAGATCTAAAATCATTAAGCGGTATGACCCATTCTATCGACTTAGTTTCTCCTGGGTTTAATGTGACACGTTCAAAGCGTTTAAGTTCATTGATGGGCCTTGAAACACTATAAGATGAGGCTTCAATATAACCCTGTAAAACTTCTGTAGCTGCATGACTTCCATGGTTTTTAAGGGTGATGGTCACCAGGTAAGGCGTCTTTTCATCACAAAGGGACGATGAAACAACGTCTTCAATTCTAATATCACCGTAGTTTAAGCCAAAGCCAAAAGGATATAACGGATCATTGGGGACATCGATATAATGCGTCCGGTACCGGTACATTGGGTCTTCTTTTTTTAAGGGACGACCCGTCGGGGTGTGATTATAATAAATGGGGATTTGTCCGGCGTGATACGGATAGGTCATGGCCAGTTTGCCACTGGGACTTTCTAAGCCAAATAAAAGGTCATAGAGTGCATTCCCCGCTTCAGTCCCTGGTAAGTTGGCTTGTAAGATGCCTTTTACGTGTTGAGCAACGGGGGTCAAGATTAAAGGACGTCCACTGAAAATGACCGCGACGACATCGTTATGTCTTTCACTGACCGCTTTAAGTAAGTCTAAATCTAAAGACGATAAATTAATATCGGCTTTACTATATCCTTCCCCTGATTCATTCGAAGCTTCTCCTAATGTCAGGATGATTCGGTCATAGCGGCTTAAGTCAGCGGCTTTTACGGCCTTAATATCCCGTAGGATATCCACCTGAATGGCGTTTGACTTAAAGGCTTCCATCATCGTTACGACATCTTTTTTCTCTGTCAGTCCCGGCCATTCTCCAATTAAGTCTTGGCTCTCACTAAAGGCTCCAACAATGGCTATTTTATGGTCTTTTGAAAGCGGTAAAATTGAATCGTTTTTTAAAAAGGACCATGCTTTTAAAGCCGCTTCTTTTTAGCAAGGGCCCGGTGCTCATCCGTCAACATATACTTGGCACTATCCTCATATAAATTTCTAAACGGATTTTCAATAAACCGAGCTTCGATTTTAAAACTAAAATCCGAAGGACGGCGGCATCCAGTTTTTTGAGGTCTACTTTTTCTTCATGAATTAAAGATTCTAAATGATCTTGAAAGGTGGTCGATCCCATCTCCATATCGACCCCTGCATTAAAACATTGGTCAGCGACGTCTTGATGATCGGCCGCCACTTTATGATCGATGATTTCTTCGGTTGATGAGAAGTCAGAGATCACCACGTTTTTAAACCCTAAGGTGTCTCTTAAGATATCTTGAAGTAAAAACGCATTGGCCGTCGCTGGAATGTCAAAGACGGTATTAAACGACGTCATCACCATCGAAACACCCGCCTCAATGGCGGCTTTAAATGGGGGTAAAACGGTATTAAATAAAACCCTGTTTGAAAAGTCTACGGTATTGTAGTCACGACCCGCTTCCGCAAAGCCATAACCCGCAAAATGTTTCACACAGGCCGCAATCGCATGGGGTCTGAAAGATCGTCTCCTTGGTAGCCTTTAACGTATGCCTCGGCTAAGACACTTGATAAATAAGGGTCTTCTCCATTGCTTTCCATAACCCGGCCCCAGCGTGGGTCTCTCACGATATCCACCATCGGTGAAAACGTTAAATGAATCCCCCCATGACTGGTCTCATAGGCCACGGCTTTAGAAACTTTTTCAATCAGCGCCGGATCAAAGGTATAAGCCAAAGCTAAATTAACCGGAAAGGCTGTTTTAAATCCATGAATCACGTCAAAACAAAATAAAAGGGGAATCCCTAAGCGGCTTTTATGAACCGCGAGTTCTTGTAGACCCCTTAATGTTTTTTCTTCATACACGCTCAAAATAGAACCGATTTTACCGGCTTTTATGTTCTTTGCGACGTCACTGGTATCTAGGATGTGCCCGGTGATAACGTCTGAATAATACGGGGATTGTTGAAGCTGTCCGATTTTTTCAATCAGCGTCATTTTTTCTAACAATGCTTGCGCAAACGCCGCATGATCTTTAGGCATCGTTTTCCCCCAGTTCATAAATTTTAACCGTTTCTACAATCATCTTTTGAGGCAAGGCTTGATAATCGACTTTGCCACCTAAGTTGCCCCCCATCGCCAAATTCATAATCAAAAAGAAGGGTTGGTCAAAAGGCCAGCCTTGATGAGACACATCGCGGCCGTCTTCGCCTTTATAAAAGGTCACAATCTCTGTTCCATCAAGTTCAAACATGATCCGGTCTTCATACCACTCGATCGCGTAGGTATGAAAAACTTCAGTCACATCATGACCGGGGTGTTCATAGGTATAAAATTCTTTCTTTTGCCAGTTATAAAGTTCCGTATGTAAAGAGAAATATAGAACATTTAAACGCCGACCAATGTGCTCAACAATATCAATTTCTCCACTTTTGGGCCAGCGGCCATAAGGACTTCCTTGAGGTAAAAGCCACAAAGCCGGCCAAGTCCCGAGCCCCGAAGGTAATAACGCTGAAATTTCAACCCGGCCATACTTAAAATAAAGCGTATCTTCAGTATCGATTCGGGCTGATTCAACGGTCTTGTCTTTCAAAATCGCTTCAAACACCAACCCTTGGTCGGTTAAATAAAGCGTGTCTTCCTGATCGGTGTAGTGTTGTTCTTCGTTGTTAAACCACTTATCCCCGGTCCGGACATTAAAAATGGAGCGGTCGAGTTTTTTCATGGTTCTAAAATCAAAAGAATGAATAAGTTTCATCGTGACTCCTTAATGGATGGACCGCGTGCTTTGACCCGTGATGATTTCGGTATTGATGGTGATGCTTTCGCCTTCTTTTTTCACTTTTGAATCAATCATCGATAACATTTTATCGGCCGCCATCGATCCCATGGATAAACTATCTTGTTTAATCGTAGTGAGACGAGGGGTGATGAGCTGTGACAAGTCGATGCCATCATAGCCAACGATAGAAAAATCTTCAGGCACACTAAGTCCCGCATCTTTAATCGCCTCAATCGCCCCAATCGCGAGTAAATCAGAGGCGCAAAAAATCCCGGTGGGCCGGTCGTTTAAGGCTAAGAGTTGTTGCATCGCTTGATAGCCATTTTCTTTGGAGTAAAATGGACCATTGACTAAATAGGACGCAGGGACCTTAAGACCGTGATGATCCATCGACATTTCAAAGGCTTCTTTCCGGATCCCCCCAATATAGGTATCTAAATCCCCGTGGATGTGGGCGATCTTTTGATGACCTAAACCGACCAAGTGATCAACGCCTAGTTTCATTCCATGCGCGTTATTAGACGTCACGGTAAAGGCACTTTCAACTTGGTAGTCAATCACGACTAAAGGCAGCTCTGAGTGATAAAGTTCAACCATATCATCACTATTAAAGTCCGCACATAAAACTAAGACCGCATCGACTTGTTTACGGATGGAGTGTTCGTAATAAGAACCTCCTTGATGCCCCATGCTTTTAGCAAGAAATAAAATATCATAGCCCTTTTTTTCAACGTCGGATTTAAAACTTTCTAAAATCTTTGAAAACAAGGGGTGTTGTAACCCTTGATTGGTAATTTCTTCAAAGATGACGCCAATCGTATAACTCTTAGCCGTCTTTAAAGACCGTGCGGTTGAGTTAGGCACGTATTTCATCTCATCAATGAGATTTAAAATAATTTCTTTGGTCGGTTCAGGAATATCGGGATAATTATTGAGAACTTTAGACACCGTCGAAACGCTATATCCCGAACGTTTTGAGATGTCTTTAATCGTAACCATTATTCATCCACCTTTGTAAAGTCAAAGTAATTAAGGTTAAAGCCCCCTTGATCGGCTCTTAATCTAAAAGTAAATATGCCAGCCGGTAAATCAAAGGTTTCACTGGTCACCGACGTCCAGGTTTGCCAACCGCCCGTACTCGGGATATCGGTGATGGTGTGAGGGAATCTCGAACGGGTAAGTAAGGCAATCTTACCCCCACCATTTAAGCTTGAAACCCGGTAAGTAATCTGATAGGTTCCCGCTTCTTTAACTTCAAGTTGATATTCTAAATAATCACCAGTATCAATCCAACCGACATTTAAATCGCCTTCAGTATCTTCGGTGGCTTCCGTTCTAACACCAACCATCGCATCAAAGGCTTGAGCTTGAATCCGCCGGTCAATGGAGCGGACGGGTTCGGTGGAGGCATTGAGAGTTACTTTCGAGGAGGTTTGACCGTTAAAGTTTTCCACTTCAATTTCAATGACATGATCACTATCAGGAGTCAGCCCGTTCACGGTAAAGGCATTGATCGTTGTTTTTCCAACAAATTCACCATTGGCATAAATATTGACATGGGAAAAGATTTCTTCACCCAACGCATCCCATTTAAAGCGGACACTATTATAAGTACTCCGCTGAACGACGGGGTTGGTGACTGGACTTGGAGCGGTCTTTGCGAGCGCTTGATAATCCCGCTGGAAAACACGGACATAATCGACTTGCATGGCTTGAGGGAATATCGAAGGATCCACGCCTCTTAAGCCGCCCCAAGTTCCCCCAACGGCGACGTTAAGGATAAGGTGAAACGGATCATCAAAAGGCCAGGCATCACTGTTAGGGATTTGAATCGTGGTATCTGGATTAAACCCAAACCGGGCATACCGTTCACCATCGATAAAGAGTTCAATCTTTCCGGGTTCCCAGATCATCTCATAGACATGAAAAGCGTCTTCGACGGTCGGTACCCGTCTTGAAAATCCGATTTGGGTATTCATCCCGTGGTTAAACGCCCCGGTATGAATCGTCCCATGAACGATTTCAGGGTCATACCCGACATATTCCATGATGTCAATTTCACCACTGGCCGGCCAGTTACCATAAATCCAGTTAGTCGGTAACATCCAAATCGCAGGCCATAATCCGCGGCCTGAGGGCATCTTGGCCCTTACTTGAATCCGGCCATATAACCAATCGCCCCGGTATTTAGAAACCAAACGAGCCGAGGTGTATTGATTAGACCCCATCGTTTCAGCGATGGTCTTAATGTTTAAAATGCCATCTTCAATAAAAGCATTATCAAGGTCGGCTTGGGTATAAAATTGAAGTTCTTGATTGCCCCAGCCATGACCCCCGACATCATAGCCCCATCTTTCAGGATCAGGAAGGCCATCTTGATCAAATTCATCGCACCAAACAGGCTGCCAATCATCGATATTTTCAAGGTAGCTACACTCTTCATTGACGATGCTTCTGGGGTCGATATCAGAGGGCGTTTCACACGCTGATAGCCCTAATATTAACGTTGAAATAAGGATTAATTTTTTCATTTTACTCTCCTGTAATTCCGGTTCGGTCGATGCTTTCTACGAAGTGTCTTTGCGTAAAGAAGTAAAGCACCAAAAGCGGTAAAATGGTTAAGATATTACCCGCAAGTTTCGCCGCTTGCATGAGTTCACGGGCCTGGGAACCTTCGGGGTATATCGACGTATAATTGATAAAGAATTGTTCCACTCTTAATGGCAACGTGAGAATGTCAGAACCCCTTAAATATAATCCACTTAAGAAGGTCTCATTGTAATACCAAACAAAGCTAAATAAGAAGACAATAATGATCGCCGGGATGGCGAGTGGAATCGCAATTTTGGTAAAGACTTTGATTGGGCTGGCCCCGTCAAGTTGAGCACTTTCTTCTAAGCTTTTTGGAATCATTTTAAAGAATGAATAAAAGATGAGAATGAAGATGGCGCCGTTAAATCCTTGGCCTAATATCGCTGGATAAATGAAGGTTCTTATCGATCCTAATAATCCATAATTGGCATACAGTCTAAAGGTCGGCATCATCGTAATTTGAGGGGGAACGATAAACGTTAAAATCATTAAGGCAAGCAAGGTTTTTTTAAGAGGAAATTCAAAGCGAGCAAACCCATATCCAATTAAAGCACTGGAAAAGGTGGCCGATAACGCAGGGAGTCCTGCGAGTAAAATACCGTCCCATAAAGCTCTTGGATAATCAATGGCTTCCCAAACGACCACATAGTTTTCCCAGTTCAATCTCGAAGGCACCCAGCGCACCGAGGCGTCAATGATGTCTGAGACCGTCATGAAACTATTGGTTAACATGTAAAGCATCGGGTATAAGTACACATAACCAAGGCTGATTAGGAGTCCATAAATGAGGATTTTAAAAACCAATCCATCACTAAATTTCATCCCCAAAAGACGATGTTTAATGACTCTTTGGATGGTGGCCTTATTGATGTTTTTATAGGTGTCTTTTACAAACATCTTTTTCATCATGATTGCCACCGCTTTCTTCTAATCGATAAGGCCCCTACAAAAATTCCAATCATCAGACTCATCGCTAAGAAATAAATCCACGCTAGGGTCGCTGAATAACCATATCCTGTGGTAATCGCGGGGGTGGATTCTGACAACATGATATTGCGGATATAAATGATCACTTCATTCAGACTAAAGACACTCATTGAGACCACGGTATAAACCACCGTGACTAAAATCAGGGGCATGATCGAAGGCAAGGTAATCTTCCAAAAAGATTCCCACGGTGAAGCTCCGTCAATCATCGAAGCTTCATAGATTTCTTTATCAATTTTTTGAAGACCGGCGAGTAAGATTAAAATCTGAATCCCCGCAAACCATAAAACTAATAAAATCTGACTAAACAACGCTTCAATCGGATTGGCTAAAAACGACCCGACGTTATCAACAATAAAACGGATGAATCCGTATTCTTGAATCGACGGTAATGTGGTCGCTCCTTGATTCATCAATTCACTAATCACCGGTCCTGAAGAAATGATCACGGGTAAGAAAAACACCGTTCTCCATACCCCTTTTCCTTTGACATCTTGATTGATCAACATCGCAATGACCAACGCAAAAACTAAGGTGACCGGTAAATTAAGAATCATCCTTAAAATATAGTTGACTAAGATTTCAATGAAGTAAGGATCTTGTAAGAAGGCGGCTTGAAAGTTTCCAATCCCCACCCATGCGAGTTGTAAACTTCCCGCATCTAAACGCACTTTAAATAACGTTAAATAAAGACTATAAAAAACAGGATACGCCGCAAATATCACAAAGCCAAAGATCCATAATAGAATGAATAAATAACCCAGTGACGTTTGCCGTCTTTGATTGGTGATTTTGATCTTTAACTTATTAAATAAAGTTAAATGAGTAAATGACATTCTTAAGATTTTATTGTGGGTCAAACGATGCATAAAACGGTCAACTTTAGGGGCGACCTTTGAAGCGAAGAAAGCTCGTATTTTTTCAATCCATTTTTTCATGGTCGGCCTCCTTCAATCAAGACATCTTGCGCGGCAATTGTAGTGCCATTTTTAAGATACGCACTAAAGCCATAATTAATCGTAATAATGACCCCATTACTATAAGACACTTCCACCACCCCAATATCTAAGACATCCCTTGAAACGATGGTAGCCCCTTTAACATGGCTTAACGCATTGTTGATCATCGTGTATTCATCAACAATGATGGATTCAAATAAATCAAACTCTGTTGCGAACATCCGTTCTAAATCACTGCCTTTTAAAAGACTGGGGCGTTCTTCAGTTAAGATGTAAGACGGATAAATATTAAAGTCAATCAAGCGTAAGATTTGAGAACGGCCTAAACTATTGAAATTTAAGAACGCTGAAACCATCTCCATCTGTCCACTTAAAACAATGCTTAAGAGTGGCACTAAATCATTAAAGTACTTGAGCTGTGAATTATATAAAGGGGCTTCAAAAAACGTATCGGTGTACGGCCAAACATAAGGCAGTGGATATAGATAAGACGCCTGCCCTTGATAGGTTTCATAAAGGTTTGTGTAATGCTCTAAAGCGTCAAAACGTGTTTGTGGCCCATTAAAATCATACGAAAATAAGGTATGCCCCGCCGACTCAAATAAGACGTTTAAAGAAGCCTCCACATAATCATCAAAATCTTGAAGGGCTAACGCTTCGGTCCTTTCGGGGGTCAGGAAATATCCAGATTGATACACACATTGCTCACAAGTGGATTCCAGTCTAAAACGGTTGACCCCTAAAGCAACATCGCGCCGGTAATTAATTCGGTCGGTGGCTTCTGAGGCGAAGTTGTAGTTATTCAC
>JAGYII010000016.1 GCA_018402725.1 Candidatus Izemoplasma sp.
TCAAAGCCACCCAAAAACACCGTTTAGAAAATAAAACTAATGAAAAGCTTGAAATTATTGAAGTTCAGCTAGGTTCATACCTTGAAGAAGATGATATAATTCGTTTTGATGATGATTTTAACCGTTCATAAGCACCCTCAAAAAGGTGCTTTTTTTCTTACCCTAAGTTGGGCTTTGAGATTTAAAAAAGTGAGACAATATGGTATCATAATAGTGTTTTTCATGAGGTGATAAAATGCTTAAAAAATGGTTTGATCCGAGTCGTAGAGCACAAAAAGAACTCGGTCAATTTGCAGATCAAGTCCTCGCACTTGAAAATAAGTATGCATCCTTTAAGGATGCTGATTTTAAAAACGAAACAGAAACCTTTAAAGCTCGGATTCAAAACGGTGAAAGCCTTGATGCAATTGAAGTTGAAGCCTACGCCTTAGTCAGAGAAGCTTCGACGCGGGTCTTAAAGATGACGCCCTTTAAAGTCCAGGTTATGGGGGCCCATGTGATTCATCAAGGGAACATCGCTGAGATGAAAACCGGTGAAGGTAAAACCTTAACTGCGGTCATGCCTGCTTATTTAAATGCCTTATCAGGAGACGGGGTTCATATCATCACGGTGAATGAGTATTTAGCATCTCGTGAAGCCGAAGGTGAAATTGCCGACCTTTTTAAATTCTTAGGTCTTACGGTTGGTTTAAATAAAAGAGAACTCTCTAAAGAAGAAAAAAAAGAAGCCTATCAATGTGACATTCTTTATTCCACCAACAATGAAGTCGGTTTTGATTATTTAAGAGACCACATGGTTTTATACGCCAAAGATATGGTCCAAAGACCTTTAAATTACGCCATCATCGATGAAGTCGATTCGATTTTAATCGATGAAGCCAGAACCCCGTTGATTATTTCAGGAGGGGCTAAACAATCCGCCAACCTTTATGAACTGGCGGACCGCTTTGCGAAGAACTTAAATACTAGTGATTATGATGTTGAACTCAAAACAAAAACCGTCGCTTTAACTCCGTCCGGCGTTGAAAAAGCGGAAAAGTCTTTTAGTATTGATAACTTATACGACTTAGATCATGTGACTTTACTTCACCACATCAATAACGCGATAAAAGCCAACTATACGATGAGCCTGGATGATGATTATGTCGTTCAAGACGGGGAAGTCATCATTGTTGATGCTTTTACCGGCCGGTTGATGCATGGCCGTCAGTTTTCAGAAGGCCTACACCAAGCCTTAGAAGCTAAAGAAGGCGTTGAAATTAAAAAAGAAACAACGACCTAGCGACCGTCACCTTCCAGAACTTTTTAGAATGTATAAAAACTGGCAGGGATGACGGGGACGGCAAAACCGAAGAAGAAGAATTTAGAAACATCTATAACATGCTCGTCATTGAAATCCCCACCAATCAAGCCGGTGATTAGAGAAGACGCTAATGACATTATCTTTGCGTCGATGCAGGCTAAGTATCACGCCTTAGCGGATGAAATCAAAGAACGCCATTTAAAAGGCCAACCCATCTTAGTCGAACGATCAGTATTGAATCGTCTGAACTCTTAAGTCAGCTCCTTAAAAAAGAGGCATCAAGCACGACGTTTAAAACGCGAAACAACACGAACGTGAAGCTGACATCATTGAAACCGGCCATCAAGGCGCCGTCACCATCGCCACCAACATGGCGGGCCGTGGAACCGACATTAAGCTTGGTCCAGGTGTCGTCGAACGCGGGGGCCTTGCGGTATTAGGGACTGAACGCCATGAGTCAAGACGGATTGACAACCAGTTAAGAGGTCGCTCAGGGCGTCAAGGAGACCCGGGGTATTCCAAGTTTTTCTTATCGGCAGAAGATGATCTTTTAAGACGCTTTGGGGGAGACCGCTTTAAAAATCAACTTTCGATGTTGACGAAAGTCAAAGGCTCAGACGCTGAGCAACCCGTTGATTTTAAAATGTTTTCAAGCTTTGTTCAAAGAGCGCAAAACCAAATTGAAGGCAATAACTTTGACCGCCGTAAAACCGTCTTACAATACGATGAAGTCTTAAGAAAACAACGTGAAATCATCTACCAACAACGGACCGACATCTTAAAACTCGATTCCATCTTACCGGTGGTTGAAGGAATGATGGAACGGACTTTAATGGGCATGGTTGAAAACCATTTAAATGAAGAAGGCTTTGACCACCCAGGGTTCATTGATCAAGCCAAAACCATTTTAGAAGCCGATCAACTTGAAGACATCAAAGCGATTAAAGAAGCGGACGCTTTAAAATCAGCTTTGAATAAACTGATCCAAGATGACATCACCTTTAAACGTGGTAAAGTCGGAGAAGAATCTTTTAATGAATTTTTAAAAGTGGTGTTATTAAGAGTGGTGGATACGTACTGGATGCGTCATATTGACCAGATGTCAGAACTGAGACAATCGATTGGGTTAAGAGGCTATGGTCAAGTCAATCCTCTTAATGAATACCAAGAGATTGGATTCCAGTTATTCAATGACTTAGTCGCTAACATCGAACATGATGCGACCCAATATGTCTTACGAGCTAAAATCAGAGATAACTTAGAACGAGTTCAGGTGGCTAAACCCGTCAAAGAATCATCGGGTAAAGATGAACCGACGAAAAAAGCGCCGGTGAAAGTCTCTAAAGTGGGCCGTAACGATCCTTGTCCGTGCGGGTCTGGTAAAAAATATAAACATTGTCATGGCGCTTAATCATGGATCTACAAACGTTTAAATATTGGCTCAAAGACTTTACTGAAAAAGTCGAAGACCTTACGAAGACTTTTTCTTATGATTCACGGCTCAAACATTTAAAAAACCTAGAAGAAAAGACCCTCAAAGAGGGTTTTTGGGATGATAAAGACAACGCTCAAAGCGTGATTCAAGAACTCAATCTTGAAAAGGCTTCCCTTCAAGAATTTGACACCTTAAAAGACCAACTCGAATTGTTAAAAGAAATCCCTGAGCTTTTTGAACTTGGCGAAGATATTGACTTTGAAAAAGAAGTCAGTGTTTCAGAAAAAAAGTTTGAACAACTTGAAACCCATTTATTTTTAAGTGGCGATTATGACCGCTAAAAGGATTGTAGAAATCCACCCCGGCAGGCGGACTGAAAGTCAAGACCGGGCAAGTATGTCAGTTTAGGACAATGTAACGCTACTGTGAGACGGAAGGCTTTAACTTTGAACTCAATGATTACCACGGACTGAAGCCGGCTTAAAACGAGCGACCTTCACCGTATCAGGCCCTTTGCGTATGGGTTAATGGGTAGTTGAATCAGGGGTTCACCGTTTAGTGATGATCAGTCCTTTTGATTCAGGGGCAAGGCGTCATACCTCTTTGCTTCAGTCAATGTGGTCCCAGAACTTGAAGAAGCCCAAATGGAAGACACATCCTCTAGAAGACTTTAAAGATCGATACTGCATCTTCTGGGGCGGGGGGTCAAAGTGTTAATACGACCGATAAGTGCCGTTAGAATACGCACCTACCGACAATACGGTCGTGACCTGTCAAAATGAACGGTCCCAAATTAAAAAACCGCTCGAAAGCGATGCAAATCTTACAAGGGAAGTATACCGATTGAAAATTGAAGCTCAAAAAGAATCGATTGACGCCCTTAAAAACATTCATCAAAGTAATGCCTTTGTCTGCAGATTCGGCCTTATGTGATGCATCTCATAGTATGGTCAAAGACCACCGAACCAGTGTTGAAACCAGTCAAGTTCAAAACGTATTAGGATGGGAGTATCTCAATCCGTTTATTTATGCGATGTTAAAACATGAGGTTGACCATGAACGTTAGACGTTTAAACCCGTTAAGACAAATCTCCTTTTTAGAACGATACGGGATTATTACCCTGGGCATTTTTTTTAATGGTTATCGGGTTTTATTTTTCTTAGTCCCGGCAATTAGTCACAGGAGGCGTTTCTGGATTAGGGCTTATTTTAAACCGGTTTTTCACCATCCTGATTGGGCTATTGTCTCTTAGCCAATGTCTTACCCTTGCGCTAGCTTCATTTACTTCCTCGGTAAAAAAGTTTATCATCGTTATATGGGTCGTTATTATACCCATCCATACTCATTTTATTTGAAACCTTTAGACCCACTACCGATCACTGATTTATTTATTGCCAGTGTCTTTCCGGATTATTTATCGGCGTCATTTTGGAATAGTGGTGAGGTATGTGGCACCAGCGGCGGAAGTGATATTCCGATTCGCCTGATGAATAAATATTTTAAGATTCCTTTGTCTTCAGGGGTCTATCTGGTCGATGGATTCGTGATTGTGTTAGGGGCCTTGACTTTAGGGTCATCTGATACCGCGATTTACGCGCCATACGCCTTGATCTCCGTCTATGTGTTGGAAGGGCGGCGGACCGATGGTGATTGGGTTCACCTTTAAAGACTGTCCATATCATCACTTCTATCCCGGATTTAATTAAAGACGCCATCTATGAACGCCTTGACCGCGGGGTGACCCTCGTCCTGATTGAGGGGGCTACTCCAAAGAAAAATCAATGATGATTACAGGGATTTCTAGAAATGAATATTCAACGTTAAGAGACATTGTGGCTGATAAAGATGCCGGGGCGTTTGTCTATGCCTCCCGGCCACTGAAATCCACGGGGACTTTCTAAAACGAGGAGGAAGATTAAGATGAAAAATAAGTGTACTGCTCAGTGTACTCATTGTATTTTTACGTTAGTGCGTGTAGAACCCCTTTAGTGAACGAACCCCCATTGAATCGTTTGACCAAGAAACCTTTAATGAAGTCTTTGGGCACTTAATAGACAATCATTACTCTCAACCGTCCATCGACTGCAACTTTGGGAAGATTCAAGGCCTAATTACTTCCTAGAAGACCCATACCTGCATTAAGTGCGGCAGAATATCAGCCTTCAAGATAGCCTCAAGTTTTTGCCTTGGGATTGGGGTCTTGATTGAAAACATCAATAATAATGTCGTCATTCGTCAAGTTTTTGATGATTCCCCTGCCTCGAGCGGGGCTTTTACCTGCGATGTAATTACCTTTATCGACGGGGAAGATTTTTCTTACTAAGACTTATTTTGATAAAGTCTCCGCGATTACTGGTCCTGAAGGGACCCCGTTGAGGTCGGTGTGATTAGAAGCGGGGGTTAGTTAATCCGGTGTATTTCACGACACTGTCGGATTCAAAATCCGACCGTGGTCGTTGAAGTCTTTGAAGAAGGCGAGCAAAACCATTGGGTACATAAGGGTCAATAGCTTTGGCCTCAAACGTTCTTTTATTTAATCTGTATTTAGCGATGTTAGAAGTCACAATCAAATTGACGCACTCATCATTGATTTAAGAAATAACTCTGGGGGCTTCTTATCCACCGTTAACAACATGCTAAACATGTTTTTAAGCAGTGACGGTCTTCCGATGTTTCAAATTGAAGAATGGGTCAACGGTGAACGAAGCTTAACGCCCTATTATGCGAGTAATACCAACACGAAAAGTTATCCGATCATCACCCTCATTAACGGAAACTCGGCGAGTGCTTCAGAAGTCTTCGCCGCTGGGATGATTGAAGCGGGGGGCTTTGATGTGGTTGGGACTCCGTCCTTTGGAAAAGGGACGATGCAAGTGCCTAAGTCTTTACGCTCGACGGATGGCGATGAACTTCAAGCATCATCCGGTCGCTGGCTGACGCCTGAAGGCAACTGGATCAATAAAATGGGCGGGGATTTTGAGAGTGTCATCCCAACGGTGGTGGTTGAACAAAACCCTGTTTTCAGTGCTTTTTCGATTTTCTTAAGTGAAGGCGAAACGTTTAGGTTTGATCAAGTCTCCCCGCAAATTCAAAATGCACAGGTCATTTTAGCCGCACTCGGCTATGAACTACGTCAAGATGGTTACTTTGATCAAAATACACAAGATCAACTGAGAATTTATCAAGCCAATAATTCGATCCCCGTCACGGGAGAAATTGACGCCGCAACCGCGTCTAAACTTTCTGAAGCGCTCTTTAACTACCGCCGTAATCTAGAAAACGACACCCAGCTTCAAACCGCGATTGGGATGCTTTTAGAATGAAACTCACGGTGGTTCAAAAAGGCAAGAAGGTGACCGCAACGATTGATGGTGAATCGTTTGTTTGTCATCCAGAAACCTTAATTAAATACCACCGCTATATCAACCAAGAAATCGATGAAAAAACGCTTAAAGTCCTTAAGGCCGATAATCTTTACTACCATGCCTTTTCTAAAGCCTTAAGAAAACTTTCCTTTAAAGCCTACTCTAAAAAAGCCTTAGAAGAGTCGTTAAGTGACGCCCCCTTAGTCGTCGTCAAACAAGTTATCCATGAACTTGTTAAGCTCGGATACTTGGACGATCAAAAACTCCTCAAACAATACACGGAAGATTTCTTTTTTCAAGCGTCTTCTTTAAAAGCCTATACCTTTAAATTAATGGAAAAAGGTTTTTATAAACGTGACATTGAAAAAGCCTTTGAAGAGATTGAGGTCAATGAAAAAGAACGTTTAAAAGAGGCATTGAGTAAAAAAGTCTCCTTATTTTCAAAAGAGCCTCTTCAAAAACAAAAGGAAAAACTAAAGCGTTACGCGATATCATTAGGGTATGGGTTTGACGTCATTGATTCAGCCATGGCCCAGATTGAATTTGAATCCCCTAATGAAAGTGCGATGCTTCTAAAAGAACTTAAAAAACATCCTAAACCATTAGACTACCCAGAAAAAGAAAAACTAAAGGCTAAACTCTTCCGCCGAGGGTACTCACTCAGTGACATTGATAAAGCCTTGAAAGAGGAATAATGAAAGGCATCCATGCGGATACGATGTATTATTTCCACCAAGGTCTTTGTGAAGATGCGTATCATCACTTTGGTGCGCACCTAGTCAAAGACAAAAAAGGTCAAGTCACCTTGACCCGTTTTACCGTCTACGCCCCAAGTGCGAAGGCCGTATCCTTGATTGGTGAATTTAATCATTTTGAAGACTGGACCCATCAAATGACGAAAGTCGATGAGGCGGGTGTTTTTCAAATCGAAATCCCAGGATCTTTAGAGTGGGCGCAGTATAAATATAAAATATTCCCGCATCATGGAGATCCTTTATATAAAGCGGACCCCTATGCTTTTTATGCCTCTCACCGGCCAGAAACGACGTCGAAAGTCTACGACTTAGACGGGTATCAATGGTCTGATCATGATTACATGAAAAACCGCCATCAAAATAGGGACCCTATGATAAACCGGTGATGATCTATGAACCTGATGCAGGTCAGCGGATGAATAAAACCCGGGAATCAATCCCACACCTTCTCAGAAACTGCCGATCCTTGATTCCGTATCTTAAAAAACATCATTATACCCACGTTGAATTTATGCCGGTGTATGAACATCCGCTTGATGCTTCATGGGGCTATCAAGGCACCGGATATTACGCCGTAACTTCAAGGTACGGAGTCCCCAAAGATTTCATGTATCTGGTCGACCGCTGCCATCAAGAAAACATCAGTGTGATTTTAGACTGGGTCCCCGGTCATATGTGTAAAGATGCCCATGGGCTTTATATGTTTGACGGAAGTCCTTTATTTGAATACCAAGACCCCGTGATTAGAGAAAACATCGTCTGGGGGACCGCTAATTTTGATTTAGGACGCGGTGAAGTCAGAAGTTTTATGATTTCAAACGCCCTCTTTTACATGCGTGAATTTCATGTCGATGGCTTTAGATTAGACGCCGTATCCAACATGATCTTTTATTTAGGAGACCCATCGATCGGTGAAAACCACGGGGCTCAAGATTTCTTAAGAGAACTTTCTAAAGTCGTCTTTAAAGAAAACCCAGCAGCCATCCTCGCTGCTGAAGACTCATCCGCCCATCCGAAAATCACCCATCCGGTTGAATTTGGAGGCCTTGGGTTTAACTACAAGTGGAACATGGGCTGGATGAATGATACCTTAAAGTACTTTGAAAAAGACCCGGTCCACCGAAAGTATCATCACCATCAACTCGTTTTTTCCATGCATTATGCCTATGCGGAAAATTATATCTTACCCTTATCTCATGATGAAGTGGTGCACGGAAAAAAATCGTTGATTGACAAAATGCCGGGTGATTACTGGCAAAAGTTCGCTAACTTAAGAGCCTATATGGGATATTTTTATACCCACCCTGGGAAAACCCTGATGTTCATGGGCGGCGAATTTGGGCAGTTTAGAGAATGGTCGGAAGAACGAGAACTCGACTGGTTTTTACTTGAACACCCAATGCATCAAAACTTAGAACACTTCCACCAAACTTTTAAAAAATTGAAAACCGAAGAAGAAGCTTTATATAGCCTTGACCATCTTCCTGATGGCTTTGAATGGATCGATCAGTATAACGCCGATCAAAGTATTTTATCTTATGTTAGAAAAGGCAAAAACGGAGACCATATCCTTGTGGTACTTAACTTAACCCCCGTTACCTATCATGAGTATCAAATCGGTGTGCTTGAGGCCGGGACGTACGATGAAATCCTTAATTCAGACCGCAGTGAATTTGGCGGGTCTAATTTATATAACGGAGCGCCTTTAAAAACCCTAAAAGAGTCTTCTCATGGCCGTAAGGATTCGATCAGATTGACGGTATCACCGCTTTCTGTGACGCTTTTAAAATGGAGGCGTTCATGAAAGAAATGATTGCGATGGTTTTAGTCGGGGGAAGAGGGTCAAGACTTCAAGCCCTCACTAAAAAAACCGCAAAGCCAGCCATCCCTTTTTTAGGAAAATATAAACTGATTGATTTTTGTCTTATCGAATTTATCGCATTCAGATCTCATTTGATTGGCATCATCACCCAATACGAACCGCAAGAACTAATGAATTACATTGGTCGCGGGGCGACATGGGACATGATAAAACCGACGGGGATTCACTTCCTCACGCCTTTTTCATCGATCGAGAGGCGAACAGTTCCAAAAAGGAACGCCGTGATTCGTCAACACCTAAGTTTCATTAAACATACCGCTCTTTAGATATGTCTTAATCTTATCGGGCGATCATGTCATAAGATGGACTACACCCGCTCGCCGAAAAAGCAAAAAATGGATTATCAGATGGTGATTGGCACCTTTACCCCGGATGATGACTTAAGCCGTTATGGCGTCTTAGAACTTCTGGGGATACCGTCACTGGTTTTCAAGAAAGCCCGATGTCCCTGGGAATCAACCTGTGCATCGATGGGGTGTATGTCTTTAAAACCGAGGTCTTAGAAAAACTCCTCGAAGAAAAAGCTTGGTTGATTTTGGAGGACGTCATCCCCTCTTACTTTAAAACAAAACATCCAGATTGGAAGTTATCATTTCCATGGGTATTTTAAAGATGTCGGAACTATTGAATCCTTATGACCAACATAGATATTTTAAAGATCCTTCTTTAGTTGACTTATATGACTATCAACATCATCCCTTATACGCCAACTCCGCTAATTTACCATGCCATCCTTATCGCCTCCCTCAAAAAAGTGACGTCTTCCAATGATTGCGGACGGGACTTTAATATTCGGTGAAGTTTATGAATCAGTGATTGCGCATAGGTGCTTGATTAAAGATGACGCGGTGATTTCGACATTCTTCATCCTAACGTCACGGTCGGTGAATACGCAATCATTGATAAAGCGATTGTCTTAGAAGACACCGTGATCATGCCTAAAACGAGACTCGTCTTTGACCAGCCCACCGTCGTTGATAATGAGATGTTGTGGTCGATAGGACTCTGATTATTATTGATGGTCATTGATGCTTCATCAAAGGTGAATTTGAAAAACTGACACTTCATAGAATGCGGGGCCTTACCGTTTGCGGGGAAATACCGCTTGATTGACTTTGCGCTTTCCAATGCGAAAAACGCAAGCATTCGAAATGTGGCGATCTTTCCTTTTAGGAACTACCGTTCTTTACAAGACCATGTGGGAGCGGGAAGCAGTGGGATCTAGACCGTAAAAGATGGATTATTTATCTTACCACCTAAACACATCCACATGCCGGCTGAAACCATGCTGACTTTTCAGAGGATGCATGAACACATCGAATACTTTAAGCGTTCCAGTCAGACCTGCGTCTTTTACACAGGCCAATATCGTTTTGGAATCTTGATATTAAAGCCTTCATTGATATTCATTTAAATAGCGAAGCCGACGTCACTGAAATCATGTATGACGATCAGCACTTAGAACCTTTATCTTTAAGACGCGATAAACTCGTGTCTTTGATTGAAGACTACGCGTCGATTCCTTATAAGACTTTAGAAGACTGGATTTCGTTAGCGCCCCAAATTGATCACCAAATTAGTTACCATGAAGGAAGCTATACCCGTTTTATCACCGATAGCTTTAATTACTTGAAATCAAATTTAGCGATGCTTGAATTTAACATCGGTCAGTATGTCTTTAACGCCGAACGTCCCATCGTCTCGAAGAAAAATCATCTCCCCCGCCCGGTATTTAGACACCGCGGACGTGACTGATTCGATGGTCTCATCCGGGTCTGTGATCGCGGGGACGATTAAACACATTCAGTCATAGTAGCGATGTTTATATCGAGGCGGGTGCTACCGTCGAAGATTCGATCATCATGTCAAACGCCAAAATCATGAGTGGGGTGACCGTTAAAAATGCGGTCATTGAAAGTACTCAGTTAAAGACGGTGCTACTTTAGAGGTACCTTTAAAGAACCATACGTTTCCCACCAAAGAACAAGTCATTACCCAAACGCCATTAAATATTTGTTTTGTAGCGACCGAATCGACCCGTTTGTTAAGGCAGGGGAAAACTGGGGACGTGGTCAATGATCTATCCCGTCCACCTCGTGATTGAAGGGATTAATAAACTGGTGGTGATGCCCTTATTTAAAAAGTTAAAGAAAAGATTATTGACCGCTTAGAAAAAGTCACCGAATAATAATCACCTATAACTATAAAGAGGTTCAGGTTGTTTTATACCGGATGCTTTATAAAGGGGTCAGTATTGCTTTGTGAAGCTTATCCATATTTTGAAAGACATGCTTTACGGGTATCAGGATGACTTTGAACGGTATGCCTTTTAATATCGCCTTTGTAGTCTCTCTTTGAACATCTTGAAGTGATTAATCTCGTTCATATTCATGATTGGCACGGGGGTTAATCGGTCTTATTAAAAGAGAATCGTCTGATAAAACCATGTTGACGATTCACAACATTGATTATCAAGGAGTTTAAACCAGAAGTATCCCTGAAGAACTAAGAATTTTAACACCCCGATTAATTTCTTAAGAAGAAGCGATTAAACACGTCGATGTTTTAACCACCGTATCACCGACCTAAAAGATGAACTTAAGTATCCCTATTACGGAAACACTTGACGCCGGTTTTACTTCAGCGAGAACGTGATTTTCCGGGATTTTAAATGGACTTTCTTCTAAACACGACCCCGCAACAGATGCCTTGATTCATACCCAGTATTCGAAAAAAACGATTAAACTCAAAGCTGAAAATAAAGCCTACCTCCAAGCCGAAGCCGGATTAGATATCGACCCGGATGCGCTCGTGATTGGGATGGTCTCACGAATCACCGAAACCAAAGGCTTCCCGATCATCACCCCAATCTTAGAAAGCTTCTTAAAAGAACATCCGAAAGCGCAGTTTGTGCTCCTTGGGACCGGGGAAATCCCGACGGTTCACGCCCTTGAAAAAATAGAAGCCCAGTTTAAAGGCCGGATGAAATGTTTCATTGGCTTTCATGCCTTTATTCCTAATCACATCTATGCCGGGGCTGATTTGTTTCTGATGCCCTCACGGATGGAACCATGCGGATTATCGCAAATGATTGCGATGAAATACGGGACCCTCCCCCTAGTTAGACAAACCGGTGGTCTTAAAGATACGGTTCAAAACTATGACCCGATCACCAAACGGGGTACGGGATTTAGCTTTTTTAACTATGACACCACTAGTTTATGGTTTACCTTAGAAGCCGCTTATAACCTTTACCACCAAGATAAAAAAACCTTTAATAAATTACGTGTTAAAGTGATGGAAGAAAACTTCTCTTTAGCCCGTCAAGCCAAACGGATGACTGAACTTTATCATTTAGTGACCGGGGAAAAAGTAACCGTTACCGCACGGCATGATGTCTAAATAAAGACCCTTTTTTGATATACTAAATACGAGGTGAAAAAATGACGCCATCCTTTAAAAACGCAACTGTTTTCGCTGAACATTATAAAGATAAAGTAGAAACCTTAGCTGTTACGCCTTTTAAAAAGGCGAGTCTATATGAAAAGTACCGGGCTTTAGGTCTGATGGTCTTTGAAGCCTTATCATCGACCTGGATTAAATCCCAAGAAAAAGCCGACCATAAAAACAAAATCGTGGTGTATTTCTCGATGGAATTTTTAATGGGCCGGATGATTACCAACAACATTCAAAACCTAGGACTCAGAAGCGTCATTGAGGACGGTCTTAAACTCTTAGGAGAAGACCTTAATGAACTCGAGCACACCGAGGTCGATGCAGGATTAGGTAACGGCGGTTTAGGCCGTTTAGCGGCCTGTTTCTTAGATTCGATCGCGAGTTTAAATTACGCGGGGCATGGGAACGGAATTCGTTATAACTATGGCCTTTTTGAACAAAAGATTAAAAA
>JAGYII010000017.1 GCA_018402725.1 Candidatus Izemoplasma sp.
TATTTAACTTCTAAAAAGCGACCCATCACCTCTCAAGCTTTACTATATTTAAGCGTCCTTATTTTTGGGGCCGGGTTATTCTTAATCAACTTAGCCTATAACTTCAATGTCGAAGCTTACACCATTAATTTTGTGTGGGCGCTCGGGGCTTTATTATTAAGTAGTGTCTATAAAGACACCATCTTATTTGTCTTTGCCCATTTCCTTGCATTTTTATTCTTGACGTTAGGATTTAATGATCCGATTTATATTCAAGGATTTCTCTTACTAGTGATTTTCTTTGCGGGTAATTATTACTTTGGTTACCGTAAACTCATTACGTTTGGATCCTTAACGTTGCTTTTAGTTTTCATCTTATATGTGTTTAACGATTTAGACGTTTTAGCTCCCTATATCGCTTTAAGTTTCTTTGCGATTGGGTTATTGTTTTATTACTTCAAACATCAAATCAATTACGATATCTTCCAGTTCTTTGGCGTCGCCCTGATGGGGGTTGCTGGATTTGCCTTATCCTTTAAAGAAATATGGCAAGAAATTGAATGGATCACTAACGGTTCGTGGATTTCACTCCCCTTTGCCTTGGCCGTCGTGATTTACATGTTCACCCTCGTTAGTAAGCGTCAAATCACACCGCTCATCGTGATTGCCGCCTTTATTTTAAGATATTACTTTGATACCTTATATGACTTCTTACCGCGTTCACTCTTCTTTGTGATTGGTGGATTTATGGTTCTAGGCATGGGGTATTATATTGAACGATTCAGACGTTTGGAGGTTGAAGATGAAAAGTCTTAAGACCCTTTGGGCATCGCCTTTAGCTAAAGTCGTTATCAGTTTTGTCGGCCTCTTTGTATTATTAATTTCACTCACCGTTGTTCCCTTGATGACGTATTTCTTAGGGGATGATGTCCCCATCACGATTTATAACGCTTACCGCGAGGCCGATCGTTTTAATGATATTAATTATGTCGAAGTCGGCATTCAAGATTTCACCCACGTCCCGATCGAGGCCATGCCTGAAGACCTAAGAGATTATGACTCTGAAGACTTTTATCGCCGTTTAAATGAAAGGACCTTTTATGCCATCATCGAAGTGACGAACAATACTTCAAGAGTCATTCAAGTGGTGGAAGAAGAACCGGATGAAGGATTGTATTTAGAGATTGATTATTTATTCCTATCCATCAACCCAGTATTAACCGATGAAAAATTTGAAGAAACGGGCCTTTATGAACCCGTTTATGATGGGGTTCAAATTACCTACCGAAACTTAATTTCCGTGTTAGATACCAATGTGCCTAATCTGTATGACCGTTTAAAAAGTGAAACCATTGAGGTCACGTTGCGCGTATACCGTGGTCAATACATCATTCTCAATCCATAAAGAGAAAGCCCACTCGATCATCGAGTGGGCTTTTTAAGTGATTAAATCGTCTTTGAGTACCACATGGGTGTTAAAGAGAAAATCATGGGGGGCTCTTTTATCAAGGCGGTTCGTAAAGATCATAAACGCAGCGATGAAATAAAGGCCTAGAGTTAAAATTCCAAGCCCCCATTTCGTGAGATCTCTGAGGTGGATGACCCATAAAGAAGGCACCGTGTTATCAAGTCTTAAGACTTCCGTTTTCGCCCACTTTTTCCCCAAGGACTGACCTTTAAAAAAGAAGCTCCCAAAGCTCGTGAATACGTAATAAGTCATAAAGACAATGAATAGACGCTCAAGCGTGGAAAGTGGATAAAAAATGATTATAAGGATACTTAAAAAGACGGCCATAAACTCTGGCGCAAATCCTTCAATCCTCTCATTAAATCCCGCCGGTAACTTGGAATAAACACGCATCATGAGCTCCAAAAAAAAGGCTTTTAAAAGCCTTTTTAGTGTAACGGATAATGATTAATTATTCAAATGTTAAAGCGCTGATCTCTTCAAAGTCATCACTGATTTGGTGGGACGTCACACCGACGCTTGAGATGACATATAAAACATCATTCACATAGACAGCACGTTCCATCTGGAACCACCAACTTTGCATTTCTTCTGGATCCAGCAAATCATCATGAGAGATGGTGCTTGCGATTTGAATCGGTTGGTCTAAGGACGCATCCACAGAGAAAATTAAGTAATCCTGAGATGCAAATCCATAGTCTTTTAAGTAGCGATAATGTCCCACTGAAAAGCCTAAAAAGTCTTTACTTTGGGCGATTAAGATGGCTTTATGATTATGCAGTGCTTCGGAAAACTGCCAGTTATTCTCCCCACTCAACATAATTAAAGGGGCTCCAATTTCTATGGGATTATCCCAGTCTGAAATATCAAATAGTGAGCTTGAGTCCAATGATCATGCCGTCAAGGTTGGTTTCATAACCAATCCCAATCAAGGTGTTATTATCCCAAGGGTGTTGATAGGTCGCAAACCCAGTAATTTCAGACGGCCCGAATCACGGGATTAAAAGGATCGGTTAAATCAATCGTGTATAGTGGATCGGTCATTTCAAAAGTCACAACGGTGAGCGGTCCTTGGAAGCGGACTGATCTTACGGTTTCACGGGGTTTACCTAAACCTTCATCAATCATCGAGATCGCTTCTAAATAAAATCCATCTTCATTCGACTGACGCTCAAAGATATAAAGGCGGTTGATGACGTCATCGCCCCACCCTTCCGTGGTCACGATTCGGAAGAAGCCTTCAAATTCATCCATCCAGAATTGGTTTTGAATGGTCCCTTGATAGGTTCCTAGACCTCCAAAACTTAATGAACCATCTTCATTGAAGCTGTAAGAAATGAGTTGACCTTCAGAGCGCCATTCTTCTTGGTTAAAGATTCCGTTTGTCACCGCCATCCAACGGGTTTCCGCAAACCAAATGCCGTCTAAATTGATATACACCTGGCCCCAGCCCATACTGCCGAGTAATATATCACTTGATAGGGTTGGTGCTGAACTTAAATCCACTTGAGTGATAATGGTAAAGGCTTCAGCTGGAACATTATCAATGTATTTAATATCTTCATAGTCGGGCGTGGTTTCTTCGCCGTTGATCCGGAACACAGGACGTGGGTCAAATTCATCTTCTAAGCTATAAATAGAATGATAACTTAAAACATAAAGTTGATCATCAATCAGCCGGCTGGTGTTGAGAGAACCACTGACCTCAAATTCATCGACCACCGCTAAGGTATCGCGGTCAAACACTTTGATTAAGGTGAAAGGCGTCCCAAATCTAAAGATAGGGAAGATACGGACTTCATCCCCTTCAATGGAGCTGTAAAAATCATAGCGTTGACCAATAACAACAACGTATTGATCGGTTAAATATAAATCTGAGAAATAAGCAAATCCTTCATTTTCAGAGACGGTTTGAATGGTTTCTGCATAGATGATTTCCATTTGACCATTTTCTATGGCGACCACATAAAACCGTTCTCCATCAATGCGGTAAATCCGGTTGGCATCTACTTTAATGATGTCCCCTTCATCAACGCCATCAATTTGGACATTGGTACTAGAGACCTCTGCTTCATTCGAATCAGCCATGTCACGAAGACAAAGATGCAGATACTTCGAGCACCATATCTAAACTTCGCAATGCAAAAAATCCATCAATCCAGGTGCCACTTTCTAAATGCGGTCTCACTAGCGCTTGAAATTCAGCTTGTGAGGTTAGACTCTTGAGTCCAGTGTTAAGGGGTAGGCTCGGGTTGCGTATTAAAACAAGCCGTTAAAAAGCAATACTGAATACACTGAAATACAAACCATTTTTCATTTGAAAACCTCCATGCCTTCATCTTAATCCTTGGATGTGACAAGTGTGTGACAATTCCATGAAACTTGCGTTGAATTGAAAAAGTCGATAAGGCTTCGTGTTAAAATACGGTTGAGGTTTAAAATGGCGACTATTTTACTCGTTGAAGACGATAAAAAACTACATCAACTCATGAAGCACGCCCTAGAAAATGCGGGGTTTGAGGTGCTTTCTGCTCATGATGGCACTCACGCGTTAACCCTCATTAAAGAGGCCTCTTTTAACATAGCCATTTTAGATGTGATGTTACCGGATGTCGATGGGTGGCGTCTTTTAAAGACCATTAAACAAAGAGAAATTCCAGTCATCATGGCGACCGCAAGATCCGTCGAAGAAGATAAGCTTTTTGGTTTTGAGTTGGGGGCGGATGATTATTTAACTAAACCTTTCTCACTTAAAGAACTGATCGCCCGGGTTCATGTTTTATTAAAGCGTCGTCCCGTCCAGCATACTGATGAACCTTTAACCCTTGATATAAAAGCAAGAACGTGTCAAGTCAACGGTAAAGACATTGCCTTATCGGTCATTGAATTTGATTTATTAGCCGTATTCTTTGAAAATCCAAATCAAGCCCTTTCAAGAGAT
Source organism: Candidatus Izemoplasma sp. (assembly GCA_018402725.1). Lineage (GTDB taxonomy): Bacteria > Bacillota_I > Bacilli_A > Izemoplasmatales > Izemoplasmataceae > JAGYII01. The sequence continues at coordinate 4,389 of JAGYII010000017.1, forward strand.
CAGCTCTTGAATTTGGTGTGGGGGTATGATTATTTTGGGGATGCAAGAACGGTCGATACCCACGTAAAAAGGCTTCGACAAAAACTCAAACCTTTAGACGTCATTCATACGGTCAGAGGAATCGGTTACCGCTTTGAGGTGACCCATGTTTAAGACCCTAAATTCGCGTTTTATTGTTTACACCACGTTATATACCGCTTTACTCGTGGTGTTATTATACGGGGTCCAGCGATACGTTGCTCCGACTTTATATGTTCGGTCCGTGCTTCAAAATGAAGCCGAGCTGGCCTTAGAAGTGGCCACCATCAAAACATCTCCTAGTCAACTCAGCACCTTAAATACCCAGACTTCTTCTGAAATTGTTTTATTTAATGCCCAAGGTCAAGTCATTTTCGGAACCGAGGTCAGTCCCCTCATTCCTCTAGATGTCGTTACGAGTTTTCAAGAGGGCACCTGGCACCGATTTACACGGACTCAATCTCAAACCTTTTTAGAATTCTATTACGTGGATGAATCCACGATTATTCTTTTAAAGAGTCCCTTTGCACCAATCATTTCTAACATTAGCTTCCTCAATCAGTTTTACATCCTGATTGGACTTTTGGCGCTCTTATTAGCGGTGCCATTATCTTACTTTTTTGCTCGTTCATTTACGAGTCCAGTCGTCAAGATCAATCATCTTGCTAAGCAGTTTAAAGACTTAAGTTTAGACGCTACGTTAGACCTAAAACGCGGGGATGAACTCGGTGAACTTGAAACCAGTTTAAAAACGATGGCCGCGACATTAAAGCAAACCCTCGAAGATTTACAGATTGAACTTCAAAAAGAAAAAGCCCTTGACCAAATCCAAAAGGATTTTGTCGCAAGGGTGTCGCATGAGCTTAAAACGCCGCTTGCCATCATCAAAAATAGCGTTGAAACGTTATTTGACCATGTCAAGACCGCATTACCCATGGATTTAAAAACCATGATTGATGAGGAGATTGATCACATGGTCAGCCTCAGTCATGACTTAATTGACTTATCCCAACTGGAATCGGGCCGGTTTACGATTCATCCTCAACCCATCAATCTGACCGACCTGACCCAAGAGATATTATCGACCTATCAAGATCCAACCCTCCGTCTAAACACCCAAGAATCACTCCACCTTAACCTCGACCCCACCCGGATGAAACAAGTCTTAAATAACTTGATTCAAAACAGTCTTCATCACCGCCTTGAAAAAACGCCGGTAACGATCCAAATTGACCCCACCCGTTTGACCTGGACGATTACCAATGCTTTAGAGGTCCCGATCGAAAATCTCAGTGCGATTTTCAAGCCGTTTTATAAAGGCCAAGAAAAAACGCCAGGGAGCGGACTCGGCCTGGCGATCGTTGAAAGTATATTAAAAGCACATGGGGCAAACATTAACGCCCGTCAAGAAGCAGGTGCCATCATCTTTGAGATTCAATTTGACGAGAATTTAAAGTCTGCTTAATCCACAACAACCCAATCGATAATAAACTAAACCCCGGCAACATTAAACCCAGCGTAAAAAACAAGACGTAGGGAAGACCATGGGTTTCAATGTCTAAAAACCAATAGGGATAAAAACCGGTCAATGGGCCTGTGATTAAAAAGACTAAGAGATAGATAGAAGGATGAATTAAAAACGCATAAAAACGTTTTAGTTTAAACCCTGGCAACACCGTTAAGTAATAGCCTAAATAAAAGAGGGGAATTATGGTGTGGGATAGGTGACCTTGAAGGGAAATCGGTCGGTCAATGTCTAAAATAAAATGATAAGTTAATCCGGTGAGGATTAAATTGACCAATGTTAATCCCGCTAAAACCGAAACCCAAGATGGTTTTAAAGGGGTGAGCCACAACGTCATCGTTAATAACGATAAAAAGACGGTTTGATTGGTAAAGTACCGAAAATTCAACAGTCCCCGTCATCAAACGCCCAAATAAAGGCCCACAAAGAAATTCCGAGTAATATAAGTCCCGCCAAAAAGGGATTTTTATTTTTTCATTCATTAAATTCATAATTTAATATTAAACTTACTATAACTTTTGTCAATCATTAATTTATTATGTACAATGAATTAGAAATTACTTTAAGGAGCTAATATGTCTTCATTTAATAAATCAATTCGCGTTTTTGGCGGGGTCTCGATCCTGACGGGCATCATTGTCGGTTCAGGGATTTTTTTTGTCGGATCCTTGGTCTTAAATGTTTTAAATTACTCGACCGGCTTTGCCTTGCTCGCTTGGTTGATTGGGGGCTTACTGACCCTCAGTTATGCCTGGATGTATGCGCAGATTGGCGCTCACCATCCTAAGGTCGGTGGATATTATGCGTATCTAAAATCTTCATATGGGCCTTTAGTTGGATTCATGGCTGGTTTTTTTAACTTTGTTTTAGCGTCTTCAGGGTCCATTGCAGTTCTAGCCTTAGCGTTCTCAGAAGTCTCCCATAATATATTATTGACGGCCTTTGGCACAGGCTTAGAGCCTTGGATGCAAATAGGTTTAGCGGCGGTGATGATCGTTCTCTTAACGGGAATGAATATTTTAGGCGTGAAACTCAATACGACGTTTTTAAAAGTGATTATGGTGATAAAGTTTATCCCCATCATCGGTTTAATTGTTTTAGGTATTGCCGCTGGAACCCAACCGTTTGACCTTAATTTCTCTTTAGGCGGTGTCGGCTTATTAGAGGGATTGAGTCTAATTGGCTTTGCGGTCATTTTTACGTTTTGGGCCTATGAAGGATGGACCAATCTTAATTCGGTCACTGAAGAAATGGAAAACCCGACCCGTGATTTACCTAAGGCTCTCACGATCACGATCGGAATTGTGATTGCGGTCTATGTGCTTTATCAAGCTTCAATCTTTAGAGCCTTAGACGTCGCTACAATTGAAGGAATCTTTAACAGTGGATTCTTATTCATCGGGATTCCAGCGACGATGGCGTTAGTGGGGGATTTGGGTGTTTTCATCGTCATGGGAACAATCTTTATAGCGATCTTAGGGGCTTTGAACGCGACCATCCTCAGTTTTTCAAGGGTGTACTTCGCCGTCGCTCAAGATTTCCCTAAATTACAACCGCTTTCGACCCTTGACGAGCGTCGTCAAACTCCCGTTAAAGCCTTACTGTTAAGCGCGCTGATGGCTTTAGTTCTGGTCCCTTTTCAAATTGGCGATTTAATTAGCTTAGTGGCCTTTGGGGGATTGGTCTTTAATACCTTGGTCTTCTTAAGTATCTTCAAAACCCCGCAAGAAAAAGGCGTTTTTAAAACCCCGCTTTATCCGTATTTACCGGTGGTATCAATTGGAATTACGGTTTTACTCTTAGTCGCAATTTTCATTCAAAGTCCTTTAACATCACTGATTGGCGTAGGCTTCATCGCTTTGGCCATCCCGGTCTATCATTTCATTAAATAAAAAAACCCGACTCAGTGATGAGTCGGGTTTTAATTTGAATTATAAAGCGTTTAAGAAACGCTGATTGACCGCATCCCAGTCAATCACATTAAAGAAGGCTTGAATGTAATCAGGACGACGGTTTTGGTAATTAAGGTAATAAGCATGTTCCCAGACATCAAGCCCTAAGATCGGGGTTCCTTCGTTAAAAGGGACATCTTGATTGGGCGTTGAGGTTACTTTTAAAACCCCAGCAGCGACCACCAACCAGGCCCAGCCAGATCCAAAACGAGTGGCACCGGCTTTGGCGAACGCCGTCTTAAATGCGTCAAATCCGCCTAAATCTTTTTCAATGGCTTGGCCGACTTCGTTGCTAGGAACGCCGCCTTTACCAGGACCCATGATGGTCCAAAAAAGCGAGTGGTTAAAGAACCCACCTCCATTATTTCTAACGGCCCCTTGTTTATCCACAGGGAGTTGATCAAGACTTTTTAAAACTTCTTCGACTGGCTTTTCTAACCAGGGCGTGCCTTCTAAGGCGGCAAGATAATTATTGAGATACGCTTGATGGTGCTTAGTATGATGGATTTCCATCGTTTTCGCATCAATGGATGGCTCTAATGCATCATAAGCATAGGGTAATTTGGGTAATTCTAATGACATATCGATTCCTCCTTTATTAACCCTTTCATTGTGTCACGAAATGACCGTTCATTCAAGTCTAATGCGAGAATAATCTGAAGATTAATCCTTACAATGGTAGTTGAATTCTATCAATAATAAATGTATAATTTAAGTAATCGATTTTAAATCTACTTCCCCAATGGCTGTATACATTTTTTTCAGCCATTACGTTTGATAAAAAATAAGGGAGAAAAATGCTTAAAAATGCTAAAAGTATTGGAGATTTAATCTATTATTATCGTCTTGTCAAAAATTACTCGCAGCAAGAACTTGCCGATAAACTTCACGTGACGGTCAGTGCCATCTCCAGCTGGGAAAGGGGCATCAATAGACCAGGGGTTGATATTGCCTTTATTTTAGCTGATGATATGGGCACTTCATTAGATGAATTTTATCGGTTAAAGCCCAAAACTTCTTTAAATAAGTCATTAACTATTAACCATAGGGTTTCTTTCGAGAAAGCCTATTTCAATATTAAAAATGTCGAATTTGATTCATCAAAAAAAGTCTTGAGCATCGCTTCCCAAATTTGGGGAGTCAGTATTTCTAAAGAAGGCATTGAGAAAAATGTCGATTTTCAATGCACGTCCAGTCAAAAAAAAGTCAAGGTTCTTTCTAAAACCATCACATCGATAGAAACAGGTACGTCGATGATTAGTCCGGAGTTTCAAAAACTGCCCTCACTCGCCAAACGTTATGAATTTATCTATCAGATAGAGTATAATCCTTTTGATGACCTTGAAGTCAAAGTTCAATATCAAGATGAAAGTGCCGATTTTTTTATCCCCGGATTACTCCTTAGAACTGTTATTCGAGGGCCCATATTTGATGCTAAAGATCCTAAATTAACCCTTGAATTTTTAAAAACAGAAATCTTTCGATGCGCATTGGAATATTTTTCAAATCAAGATGATTATAGAGCGCTACAAGCTTATCTCGTTTATCAATACGAAATTTTAATGAAATACATTTAAAAGTCTGATCTACCAACCCTCTTTATCCCTTAAAAGATAAGGAGTTTTTTATGGGTTTATTTTTCTAAAATATAAGTTGATATTTGGATGTAAAGTATTTATAATATACCTGATATTTTTTACAGAAAGATCCTTTAAATGATAATAAATAGCGAACTATTAAGATTTAAGAATATCGATTTAGATTTGAATGTTTGGGTCGGAGTTCCCCATCATCCGGGTCCTTATAGAGTCTTGGTGATGCATGATGGCCAAAACCTATTTAAAGACGAATGGGCCAGTTACAAGACGGCTTGGAAAGTCGACAAGGCTTTAGAGTTGTGCGGATTCAAGGATGTTTTAGTGGTGGGTATTGAATGCCCGGATGGTTGGCGTCGTGTCTCCGTCTATTCACCGTTTATCATTGACTACCCTGAGGTGGTCCGTCACGGGGTTAAGGGCGGTGAAGGCGGGGCCTATATCAACGATATTATTGAGACGGTCATGCCTTATATCGAAAAAAACTATCTTGTCTTAAAAGGGCCCCAACATACCGCCATGATGGGCGCTTCAATGGGTGGAGTGATTTCGCTTTATGCGGGGTTTGAACACCCTGACGTCTTTGGCCGGATCGCTTCTTTATCCGGGGCCTACTACGTGTCACTCAATGCGTACATCGATTATTTAAAAGGTCCCTTTCAAAAAGTCCCCACTCATTTTTATTTAGACGTCGGGGATCAAGAAGAAGGTTTGAGCACAA
>JAGYII010000018.1 GCA_018402725.1 Candidatus Izemoplasma sp.
CCTTTCAGAACAAATCTCAACCGCCTCCAAAGAAGCTTCCGGAACCGGTAATATGAAATTCATGATGAACGGGGCCTTGACGATTGGAACCTTAGATGGAGCGAACGTTGAAATCAAAGATTTAGTCGGCGATGAAAACATCTTTATCTTTGGTCTTGACGCGAAGGAAGTCAACGCTTTAACCGAAGCTAAAACGTATCAGCCTTTAAAAATCTATCAAAAAGAACCGCTGATCAAAGCGGTCATCGACCAACTTACCAGTGGCTTCTTTAAAGACGTTGAAGCCAACGAATTTAGAGAAATTAGAGACCGTCTTTTAAATGAAGACCAGTACTACATCTTAGAAGATTTAATGGCCTATCATGACGCGCATCAAGAGGCGAATGAGGCCTATAAAGATCCTAAAAAATGGGCCACCATGGCGCTTTTAAATATCGCCCGCAGTGGGTTTTTCTCTTCCGACCGAACCATTCAAAACTATATTGATGAGATCTGGCATCTCAAGCCAGTCAAGTGAGGCCTTATGGAACCTTTTGATTATTATGTTTCAGGCGCCAAAGTCCATCGCCAAGTCCCTCGCTTTAAAGCTGACCTAGTGACCAAGGCCGGCCCAGCCTCCTTTGACGTGAATCACGCTTTAAATGACGGCCCTTTTGTCTTAATATTTACCGACCAAGCCTCTCACCTATTAAACTGGGACCTTCCATTTAATGCCTATATCGTCGTCAGAGAAACCCCTGAAAATATAAAACCAGGGAAGCTCCCCGTGATTTCAGACGCTTCATTAACGGTGGCTGAAAGCTTTGGAGTCCTTAATGAGAAGACGGGCCGGTTTATTCCCTCTGTATTTGGGATTAAAGCCTCCGGTCAACTCGGTTTTAAACTCGAAGGCATCGCCTTAGAAGACTTGACCGAAGCTTTAATAAAACCTGTCTTAGAAACCTTAAAAAGTTGATTATAATTTTTCTAAAAAGCCGATGACGTCTATCTATCGGCTTTTTTTAATGAAAAACGCTTGTTTATGCCTTTTTAACCGTCCCAACCCTTGGCATAAACGGGGGTCTAAGTTATAATACAAGTAGTTAAAAAAGGTAAGGAAGTGACCCATTTGAACGCTGAATACCAACGTTGGCTGGCTCAAGATTCTTTAGACCCCTCGCTTAAAAGCGAGCTTTTAAATATGAGTGCTCAAGACATTGATGATGCTTTTTCAGGTCCAATCACTTTTGGAACTGGGGGGATCCGGGGACTCTTAGGCGTTGGACCCTCACGGCTTAATCAATATACGGTGTTAAAAGCGTTGACGGGATACGCTCGGTTTTTAGTCAAAACCCAGGCGATTAAATCCGTGGTGATTGCCTATGATAATCGTCATCAATCCTTCGCTTTTTCAGAACTTGCCGCGTGTGTCCTTGCGACCCACGGTATCAAAGCCCTTGTTTTTGAATCCTTAAGACCGACCCCGCTCCTCAGTTACGCGGTCAGGAAGCTTTCAACAGGTGGGGGCATCATGATCACCGCGTCACACAACCCTAAAGAATATAACGGGCTTAAAATGTATGACGCTCTCGGGTGTCAACTCGTCCCTTCAGAAGCCTCTAAAGTCATTGATGAAATTGATCAGGTTGAAGATTATTTTGAGATTAAAGTGATTTCTAAAGAAGAAGCCTTAAATAAAGGGTTGATTGAAACGATTGCTTTAGATCTCGATGATATTTATCTCGAAGATGTTTTGAGTTTGGCCAAGGAAGGAACCAAGACGTTAAACGTCGGTTTTTCCCCGCAACACGGGACGGCGGCGATTCTTGGACCGAAGCTTTTAGAAAAAGCCGGTTTTAAGGTGTTTGTGGAAGCCTCGCAAATGGACCCAGACCCTGATTTTAAAGGGACTTTATCGGCCAACCCTGAAAATAAAGAAGCTTTTGAAAAGCTCGCCCTTTTAGGATTTAAACACCAATGTGACCTCTTAATGACCACAGATCCTGACGCCGACCGGATAGGGATCGCCGTCTACCATGAAGGGGTTTATCATTACTTAAACGGGAATCAAGTCGGTGTTTTATTACTGGATTACATGCTCAAAGAAAAAGCCAATGAGAAAGATTTTAAACATCACGTGATGTTTACAACGATTGTATCCACCGACATGGCTGAAAAGATGATAAAAAAAGCCAAGTTGCATTTTGTGAAGACCTTAACTGGGTTTAAATTTATCGGGGAACAAATGGAACTCTTAAAAGATACTCCGTTTAAATTCTTAATGGGCTTTGAAGAAAGTTACGGATACGTCTTAAAAGATATCACCCGGGATAAAGATGCCCTTCAAGCGATGATTGCGATCGCTGAGCTGGCTGAGACGCTCAAAAAAGAAAATCGAACCCTGATTGATCAACTGGATGATTTATACAAAACCTATGGCACGTATATCGATGACCTTGAAAACATCCATTTAAAAGGTCTTAAAGGTAAAGCCCAGATTCAAGCCATCATGGATGACTTTAGAATCTTCATGCCGAAGAATTTTAGCCGGAAGAATTTGATTAGAAAAGAAGATTACCTCGCCTTAAAGGCCTTTAGCCCTGAAGGCGAAAAGACCCTCAACTATCCCCCTGAAAATGTTTTGAAGTTTATTTTAAAAGATGCTTGGTTTGTCTTAAGACCCTCAGGTACCGAACCTAAACTTAAGATCTATTTCATGGTCAAAGAAGATTCTAAAGAAGAAGCCTTCGAGATTATGAAAGAACTAAAGACTGAAGTTCTCAAACGAGTCGATGCTATTTTAGAAAGTGAGCGAGACCAATGATCGCTAAAACATTTCAGATCAACAACTATAAAGATTTAAATTACGCCCTTCCTACGGATGCGTATTTAACGCCTAAAGTGGTCTACATAGAACTCACCAATAGCCGCTGTCAAAGCTATCAACTTTTAGTGAAAACAGGCGACGCGGTTAAAATCGGTCAAGTCCTTGCAAATAAGGCTTGTGGCTTTTTTGATTTACCCGTTCACGCCACGGTATCAGGCATGGTCGGTGAAATTAAAAAAATGTGGAGTGGCACCGGGGTTGAAGAATCCTTTTAGAACTCTTTAATGACTTTGAAGAAACCCTCCACGAAAGCATTCAAGAACGCTCCGATGATGCCTTAGAAAAATGTCTAAAGAAGAAATGATTGGCATCATTAAAGACCGGGCCATCATTGGCCTTGGCGTCGGCTTTTCCGACATACATTAAGCTTGAAACCAAAGAGACGATTGAACACGTCGTTATTAACGCCGCCGAATGTGAACCCTATTTAAGTTCTGATTACCGGGCGATTAAAGATTTCACCGAAGACATCGTCAAAGTCTTCATTACGTGATGAAGATTGTCGGGGCTAAGCAAGGTCACATCGCCGTTAAAAAACGAAGAAAACCCTGATTGGAAACCTTAAATATCGAAATGGCGAAATACGATGAAGTCATGAGCGTGAAACCCTGAAAGATTTTTATCCACGGGGTGGGAGAACGCGACGTTTAAAGTCGCCTTAGGGATCACCGTTCCAATTGGGAAACTACCGATGGAATACGGTATCTTAGGGATTAATGTCTCGACTGCAGCCTGCGATTTATAACGCCCTTAAATTTAACTTACCGATCACTGAACGCTACGTGACGATGAACGGAGACGCCCTCAGTTATCCTCAAAACTTACGGGTTAAAGTCGGAACGAACGTTAAAGATTTAATTGAAGTCCGATGACAGTTTAAAGAAGAAGCCGATAAGATTGATCTCATTAGTGGGGGCCGATGATGGGCCGGTCGATTAAGACAGAAGACATCATCATCACCCCGACGACCACGTCCATCTTAGCCTTTAAAGTCAATGATTATGTCGAAGAACCCTGCGTCCGTTGTGGGTCGTGTATTTTATCTTGCCCTGCGGACTTACAACCCGTTTCAATCATGAACGCTGTGAAGCGTAAAGACATGAGTGCCTTAAAAGCGTTTGATACCAAAAACTGTATTGAATGTGGACTTTGTAGTTATGTCTGTACATCTAAAATTAACGTGACTGACTACGTTAAAAAAGGGAAGGCGATGATTCTTTAATGCAAATTATTGCACAAAGTTCACCGCACGTTAAAAAACCCAACGCCCGGGTCAACCGGATGATGGGAGATGTCTCGATTGCCCTTAGTCCCTTAGTCGTCTTTGCGATTTTTGTGCATGGGTTATCAGGCTTTTTAATTTTATTCGTCTCGGTCTTATCCATGGTCGTGACTGAATATCTTTTTTATCAATACGGTGACATTAAAAAAACTAAAACCTTTAAACTCAAAAACGATTCATTTACTTTAGGGAATTTTACAGTGATTACCTCAGGCCTTATTTATGGCCTGATTTTACCCGATCAAACGCCGCTGATGGTGGTGGCGATTGGGGGTGCGGTCGGGGTTTTCTTTGCGAAACTGGTCTTCGGTGGGATGGGTCACAACATCTTTAACATCGCCGGCTTTGCGAGAATCTTCGTCGTCCTCGCTTATGGGGGCTTAACCCGGTATGTCGCTAATGTCGACGCGACCGCTGGGGCTACGGCTTTAGGGATTCTCAACGGTAATTTAGGTGCTAACCCGACCGCAACATATTCGTTATGGACCTTGTTTTCAGGGATCGGCCTTCCTGGGTCTTTAGGTGAAACCAGTGCCTTGCTGATTTTAGTCGGCGGCCTTTATTTACTGATCAGAAAAAGTTATGACGTATTTGTGCCGCTGGCTTACTTAGGAACCGTGCTTATCTTAAGTACAGCGGTCATGGTCTTTCACGGGTTTGACCCGGTCTTTCCTCTAGTGCAGCTTTTTGGAGGTGGGTTGATGTTTGCGGCGATTTATATGGCGACCGATCCGGTCACGATGCCGGTCACCCGGCCCGGCCGAGTTTATTATGCGTTTGGGATTGGGGTTTTAACGGTCTTGATTCGCTTCTTTGGGAATCTACCTGAAGGCGTTGTCTTTGCGATTGTAATTATGAACATGTTTGTTCCCGCCTTTGATTTACCGCAGTTTTCTAAACCGAAATTTACGATAAAGAGCGCGTCCATCTTTGCGGGCGTCGTCCTAATTTTCACGATCATCACCGTCTGGGGGGTCAGTTATGTCCTCTAAACTTAAAATGGCCTTTACTTTAACCTTAATTGGTTTATTATCCGGCGCTTCGATTTGGGCCGTCAATGAACTGACTGCACCCGTCATCGCGGACAACCAAGCCCGCGCCGAACTGGCGATTTTCTTTGAATTTTTCCCAGGAGGCGATACGGTAACTTCTGTCGAGATAGATGATGCGGTCTTAGATACCGAGTACACCGTGCGAGATGCTTCAGACACCATCCTTGGCTATGTCTTAAGAGGTATCTCAGAAGGGTATGGCGGAAGGATGACAATCTTAGTCGCCTTAAATCCTTTGGGTGATATTGTTGATATTAAAGTCACAGCTCATACAGAAACCCCAAATATCTTAACGCCGTTACTGAGAGATTATATTCCTAATTTACAAGGTCAACCGATTTCTGATGTTGAATATGACGCTTTAACGGGGGCCACCGCCTCATACCGGGCGATTCAAAACGTCGTCAATGCGACCCGTAATGTCTTTGCGGGCGATCCTTTTATTGAGTTATTAAAAGCCTTAGAGATTGATGCGGATGGGTATACGGAACTATCCCCGGTGTTTAACACGCTGACTCAAATGGAAGTCTTAAAAGGGTCTGAAGTCGTCGCTTACCGCGTTGACTTAGCCCTGGGTGAAGAGGTCGTGACCTTGTTTCATTTAGGCCGCACCTTTATAAAAGCCTCTAGTGAAACGTTAGACATCGAAGATTTACAAGCCCTCAACGCTCAAAGGGGAGTCGACTATGACGCCTTAACGGGTGAGGATCCTTTAACCCTCTTGGTTAAAGAGGCCATCGCTGAACTCGCGTTATATGAACGCCTCAAAGGCCATCAATTTATTTATGCCCGCAAAACCAGTGAAGCCGGAATGATTTACTTGGGGTCGGCCCGTGGCTTTGGCGGTCAAAATATCTTTGCGATTACGCTATCTGAAAACGGAGAATTAGTTGCGATTGAAAACCTCGTCTTAGCCGATACGCTTGATTACTATCAAGATGTCGTGGTCCCCGGGATCGCTCGTTTGATTGCTGAAGGCGCCGCCGGACAAACATCTCCGGATGTATTTTCAGAAGCGACCGCAACCGGAACCAGTGTTTTAAATATCGTCTTAGAAGCCATCGCGATTCAAGGAGGTAACTAATATGAACGACGTCTCTAAACTTCAAGATTTCACCAAAGGCATCATCAAGGAAAATCCCGTTTTTGTCGCTTTATTAGGGATGTGTCCTGCCTTAGCAGTCACCTCCACCGTCGAAACCGCCATCGGGATGGGGATTTTAGTGGTCTTTGTTTTAACTTTATCCAACGTGATTATTAGTTTAGTCAGAAAACTGATTCCTGATGAAGTCAGGATACCGGCGTACATCGTCATCATCGCCACCTTTGTGACGATCGTCAGAATGCTCACGCAAGCCTACGCTCCCGCTTTATATGAGAGTTTAGGAATCTTTATTCCTTTGATTGTGGTCAACTGTATCATTCTAGGCCGAGCGACGAGCTTTGCGTCTAAAAATAATGTGGGACGCTCTTTCTTAGACGGGGCTGGAATGGCTTTAGGATTTACTTTGGCCTTATTCACGATCGGATTCATTCGTGAATTCTTCGGGACGGGCGGAATCTCTTATGGGGTCTATTTACCGCTAGCAACTGAAGGCAAGCTATTAAATATCACGAGTCCTTTATTTAATATCGGGATCTTAACTGGACCGGCGGGTGGGTTTATCATCTTAGGGATTTTACTCGCCACTTTTAAACAATTTGACCTTAATAAACAAGCGAAACTTAAAGCCTTAAAAAAAGCCGAAGCTCTTTCTAAAGCGGCCCAAAATAAAACCTTAGGAGGCCTCGCATGAGCTGGACAATTTTCTTTACAGCGATCATTTCATCCATGTTGATTAACAACATTGTTTTACTGAGATTCTTAGGCGTCTGTCCATTCTTAGGGGTGTCAAAGAAAACCGAAAGTGCGATGGGAATGAGTCTCGCGGTCATCTTTGTGATGGTGATTGCATCCTTCGTCACGTACGTGCTTTATTACTTTATTTTAGAACCCTTATCAATCACCTATATTTCTACCATTGCTTTTATTTTAATCATCGCTTCGCTCGTTCAACTCGTAGAAATGTTCTTAAAAAAATACGGGAAAAAATTGTACCGTTCATTAGGCATTTATCTTCCGCTCATTACTACGAACTGCGCCATCTTAGGGGTGGTTGAACTGAATATTGGGTCAGGCTTTGCGACTGAGTTTGGAATCTTGAATGGTTTATTTGTTGCGATGTCGACCGCCTTAGGGGCGGGACTCGGGTTTGCCTTAGTGCTCTTTGCGTTTTCAAGTATCCGTGAACGCCTTGATCAAGCCCCCTTACCCTTAGCATGGAAAGGGGTCCCGGTCGCCTTAGTCACCGCGGGCATCATGGCTTTAGCTTTTATTGGCCTAGGAGGAATTGTCTAATGGGGTATGCGATATTAGGATTAACCCTCATCGTCATTTTATACATGGGGACGTTTGCGCTCAACCGGCGCTTTCCAGAAATGGAAGGTGAATTAGACCCTGAAAACTTTACAGCCTGCATCAATTGTCCCTCCAGAGGGTCATGCTCCGTGGATTTACACCGAAAGTTGAAGGAAGATAAGGCATGAGTGCCGTCATCACCCTCACCCTCATGGGTTTAGTCTTAGGATTAGGACTCGCCTATGCCGCGGATTATTTTCATGTTGAAGCGGACCTTAGGATTGACGTGATTGAAGGGATGCTACCGGGAATCAACTGCGGACTATGCGGTCATCCTGGGTGTAACGCCTTTGCCACCGCCATTGTTGAAGGGGACGTCGAGTCTTTGAACCAGTGTAAACCGGGCAAAGACAGACATTATGATCCGATCATTAACTATTTAAAGGACCACCCCAATCCGGACGGAACGTTCGTCACGATCCGGAAATAAATGAACACGCTTAAAATGAAAGCGTGTTTTTCTTGTTTTACATCAAATTAAGCCGGTCACGGCTTGAAAATTTAAAGGGTCAAGTGCTATAATGTTTAGGTGCGAAAAATCATAAAATTTTGAGTATGAAAGGTGATTAACATGAAAAGAATTTACATGTTTGGTGAAGGAAATCCGGATCAAAAAGCCCTCTTAGGGGGCAAAGGTGCGAACCTTTCCCAAATGAAGAAAATGGGTGTTCCTGTGCCCCCAGGTTTTACCGTCACGACTGAAATGTGTACAGCGTATTATGACAACGGAGGTAAAAACTCACCTGAGCTATTAGCCGACATTAAAGAATACGTAGCAAAACTCGAAGCTGAATCTAACCGTAAATTTGGTGATCCTGAATCGCCGTTACTCGTATCGGTCCGTTCTGGGGCTAAATTTTCGATGCCTGGGATGATGGATACGATTTTAAACCTCGGAATGAATAAAGCCGTCGTTGAAGGGATGATTGCGAAAACCAACAATCCTCGTTTTGTATGGGATTCTTATCGCCGCCTCATCCAAATGTTTGGTGAAGTGGTCCGTGAAGTGGAATATAAAGCCTTCGATGATATCTTAGAACACGTCAAAGAAGCCCGAGGTGTTGAACTTGACACCGACCTCAAAGCGGATGACTGGAAAGAAATTTCTTTAAAATTCTTAGACGTCTATGAAAAACATGTGGGTGAACCGTTCCCTGAAGATCCGATGGAACAACTCTATCAATCGGTGGATGCGGTCTTTAGAAGCTGGGATACCCCAAGAGCCCGGATTTACCGGATTCATAATAAAATTGATCATAAACTTGGAACCGCCGTCAACGTCCAAACCATGGTTTTTGGAAACACCGGTGAAAACTCAGGAACAGGGGTTTTATTTACCCGTAACCCTAAAACCGGCGAGAAAAAAATCTTTGGGGAATTCTTATTCAATGCCCAAGGGGAAGACATCGTGGCTGGGATTCGTACGCCTTTATCCTTAGATGATTTTGACGCTAAAAAACCGGCCCTTTATAAAGAATTGGTCCAAATTTTAGATAACTTAGAAGCTTATTATAAAGACATGCAAGATGTTGAATTTACGGTCGAAGAAGATGAACTCTTCATTCTTCAAACCCGGAATGGTAAAAGAACGGCCGCTGCCGCGGTTCAA
>JAGYII010000019.1 GCA_018402725.1 Candidatus Izemoplasma sp.
TTGTTCCAACGCAGGTGTATCTTAAAGAAGGCTTAGCCAAAGTTGAAATTGCTCTAGCGACCGGTAAAAAACTATACGATAAGCGTCAAAGTCTTAAAGAAAAAGACCAAGCTCGTCACCTTGAGAAAATTGCGAAAACGCGTTAAGATATAAATAGAGGTGCTCAATGAGCTTTTTAGGACCTGAGAAATCAGGAAATCTCCATGATCAAGCAAAATTCACCTTAGAAAAAGGACGCATGGATTATCAAAATGAGCTAGAAAATAGCCGTTATCAGCGTGGAGGTTCTTGGTGGAGCCTCGTGATGCTGATTGTCATTGTTGCTCTATTCTTTACCCTCGTCATATTTCTTGGATAAGGGGTTGTTATGGATTCGACAAGACCGTTTGGGCCTAGTAAGCATGCCAGGGTGATGCCTGTAAAACCATCAAGGTTAAATATAACCGCAAACACACAACCAGTTTTCGCCGCTTAGATTAAGCGCGACGATTCCTTAAAGCAGCCTATGGCTTTAAACGAATTGAAAAGATAGTAGGCGATCATCTTGTTTTGCCGTCTTAAGAGCAAGATGATTATTAATAAGACTCGTATTCATTCTTAGGGGTGACTGGCTTATATGAATACTAAAATCACCAGTGACTACGCATGAAGAAAGCTAGGTTGCGACTGTTTTGGACAGGGGTTCAAATCCCCTCAACTCCACCAATTTAAACTCAAGGGTCTGACACGAACAGTGTCAGGCTTTTTTTAATAAAATGAATGTAATGCACTGGATTAAAGAAGTGAAAATATGAGTATTTCAATTCATCTAAACATAAAGATCACTTTAATTCATTGAACCCTCTGTAATATACTCGATGCATCATAAGCAAGACGCCTTCATAAATAACGTAACAGTGTTAAGATAAAGTTAAGTCAAGTGAAGGAGTTTTCGGATGAAAAGTCTATTTAAAATTGAATTTGAAGAAAACACCTACGAACTTTTAGGCAATCAACTCGGTAAGGAAGTCCTTTTAAAAAATGGGCAGCCTTTTTTAGAGCAAAGAAATCTAAAATCGAGCGGGTCTTATACCTTCAAAGAACCGATGAACGGGATGGTGACGCTTGATTATTTGATTAACTTTGAAGGCCGGTCGATTGATATCACGATTAGTCAACTGGGCACCGAACTTGCGGTCTATCAAGAACCCTTAGATCCTTTACTGCCCGCTTTCTTACAAGACAGTCAAGCGAAAAAACCTGAAGCGTCACGCCGGCAAAGATTCCAGCGCTCGATCACATCGATTGTGGTGGGATTTATTATTTGGTCTTTACTATTTGGGAGTAGTTTTGCCACGGTACTCGTGGTGGTGTTACTGATTCATGAACTCGGTCATTTTTTAGCAATGAAAGCCTTTGGCTACACAAATCTAAACATCATCTTCACCCCACCGTTTGGAGCGGTGTGATGGAACCAAAGAAAATCCAGTCCTGCCGCCCAAGAAATCATCGTCTTATTCAAGGCCGGATTCCGTATCCTTTTTAGCTATCTCTTATTTTACTCAGGCTTTGTGATTGTTAATGAAGCCTTTACGACCCAACTGATTACCTTTATCTTGTTTATTAATTATTAAACCTAGTCCCGATTGCGCCCTTTAGATTATGGTCGAATCTTTAATTTAGTTTTTATTAGTCGTTATCCGAAAATCCAGTGGGCGATTGCTTCATTAGGTATCTATATTTCTTATATGAAGTGGATTTATCACCGGTAGTTTATTTTCAACATCTTTGCGGGAATTCTTGGGCTGGTCTTATGGGGCCCGGATTCAAAACCGTAACCAAGAAGAAATCCATCACCCCACCATCCAACGTTCGTTTGATTGTAGGGCATCATTTATCTGATCAGTGTCGCCAGTGCTATTTCTTCAGCTTCGTCGACATCTGGTTTTAAAGAGGGATCATGACATCACCTTTGTTAAATCCCATCACCCTTCCATGCGGGGAATGTCATCACAAACCGACTCTTAAAGTCCGCCAGAGTGAAGTTGCATAAATTCTAAGGATTTTTCACCGAATCAAAAACACGTGACCTCTAATACCGCTCTGCCCGCTGAAGGTGGAGCTGGATTGTGGTGACGGGGAATGTGATGATTGATGAAAAGGCCTCGGTGAACCCATAATGTGTGGATTGAAGATGGCAACGACACTTAGGCGCCTTAAAAGCCTGGGCGAAGGCCGGTCAAACCGGAAAGACTTCCCTTATGGGTCCAGCTTAATCACCCTGAAAACAATTCCGCGGTTTCATCAATGAAACTTTTCCGTTGCTCCGGAGCGCCATTCCATTAAAAGGATTAAAGCGCCCTTAATCCACCAAGAGCTTTAGAACTAGATGAGATTTTAGACTTGATTAACCGGTTTAAAACCGCCGGGCAATCAGCAAAGCGGACGGCGGGGTCCAAATCCACGCCGCCCATGGCTATTTGATTAGTCAATTCTATCACCTCATCATAATCAGCGACGGACTCTTACGAGGATCGAGTGAGAACCGATGCGGTTTTAGTGGATATTTATGAAGCTATAAGATCTGAAGTGGACCTTCTTATCCGGTGTCGATTAAAATTTAACATCGATGATTTTGGGAAGACGGGGCTTACCCGGCTGAATCCGGTGCACGTGATTAAAGTCTTAGAAGAAAAAGGCCTCGACCTAGTTGGAACTATCGGGGGATCAGCGAAAAACCGGCATGATGGGACAAAGAAACCGAAGGGTTTTTTTAAAGACCATCAAAGATCTTGCTACGAGATTAAAATTCCTTTAGCCATCACGTGGAGGCTTGTCTTTAAGGGTGATGGAAGACGTCATCAACCATAATGGTTGATCTGATTGACATTTCGCAAGGCCTCCCGTTTTAAACCCTGATATCCCTTCGTCACATTCGAAGGCGGGGACGTATGAGACGATTCATCTCCCCGTTTAACCACCGGTTTTAAAAAGTAGATAAAGTCTTAGGTCCGATCTTAGGGCTATCCGCCTAGCGAATTTCACCTTCAGCGGATGGCTCAAAATAAACCGGTTAAGCCCACTAAAATGCGGTACAAGGTCTTATTATTTTTATTGATTAAATCGCAAGGCTTTCTCTAAATCTTCAAAACGAAGAGCTGAACTATTTTTAAATAGTTCCACAAAATCCCTTTTCATGTTTAGAAGGTGAAAAGGAGGATACAAATTATGAAAAAGTACGGCGAGTTTCTGATGTTTTTATTTTTAAGCCTCATCTTCATCGGATTTGACAGCCAATATCTTGCCGAAGAGTCGGAAGTCCCTGAAGACCTGATTGGTAGACCGGAACCTACCGAATGCGAAGGACCTTACGAGCGCTATCAAAAAGCATTAGGCCGAGACAGGGGTTTAATGCAACACAAAGAACTCGGTGAACCAAATCCTGGAATCACCGCTTAGGGTCAATGTAAGAGCCATATGGTCACAATACTGTCAAACCCTGATTGAGGCTGAAAAAGCCTTCCTAACCAAAGGCTTTAGATTAAATGTATTGGTTTCAAATAATCTTTCCAGAGCAAGACAAGAAGAGTTCCCATGACAAATACAAAGCAAGGTAATGACGCCACAGAAACCAAAGTTCAAACCACTGACCTGCAATGGGGGCAAGGTTGGGAACCTAAATCCAGTATAACCAATGACCATTTGTAAGCTCATGACCTGATAGTTTTTGAACTCCGAAGCGTTCTTGTTCATGTGCATCATATTTCGGATAAATCGTCCCATACTAAGGCCTAAGACACTGAAGCTGATAAAGGCTAGAAAAGAAACTGACCGGCTAAAGTAAAGTAATAAGGCCCCAATTAAAACGCCTCTTTGGCCCGCTGACAAAACCGAAGCGTGGGAAACGGTCACCAAGGGCACCGGTAATTATCCCGTATGAGTGTCAATGAAGCAAAAAAGTGGTGGTTGCTAGAGCCGCGATTGAAGCACTCAAACCCTAAACAATAAAGGTATACGTCGCAATAAAAGACCCCAGTCATCGATTCACATGGACAGCGACTAAGAAAATCAGGATACTATTTTTAACCCCTTTGGTTTGAAAGGTTTTTTTAAGGGGAGCACTGGTTTCAACTGGCTGATGTTTTGGAGCGCGATCGTCACCATTAAACGATAAAAGGATATGTTGCAAACCCTGCCAATAAGGCTCCAACTAATACATACCCTTGTCGCCAGGTAAAAGGCTACATGTTCTTGCCATCAAGAAGGGCCCTACTGTCACCCCCAATTCCATACGACGAATGAAGAAAGTTCATATGAGAGTTTTAAAATGCTGCCACATAATGTTGTAAAGATAAATCAACTGTCCCGCTGCCTAACCCAAGAGGAACTGCAAGAAGCAGAAGCATCCAAAAGGCTTCTACCTGACTAATTAAAAGTAAGGTGAGTCCCATCATCAAGATACTAAAAATAAAATGCTAGGCCTCATATCATTAGACTTGAGGGGCAATGAACGCGTAAATAATATAGATAAATAGCTGACAAAGGTAAAAAACCAATCGCCCCTGATTTCAACCCCGAAATCAAGTCTCGGATTGGTTCCATGATGCTCCGAGTAAAGCATCCGGTAATCCTAATGCGACAAAGGTTAAGAAAACAATGCCAAGCACAATTCTTGATAACTTCATGAAGTCTCCTTATTAAGCACTGAAAATATGATACCTCAAAAGATTCAAAAGGGTTTCAATTTCATCAAAATACTAAGAATTAAATCATAAATCAAAAATCTTCTCAAATTGATTGTTAAGAACTTAGCTAAAAAGCTTAAGAGCTTAAGAGCCTCATCACTTACTCATCGGTTATATTAAGAGAGATTTGATATTGTTCAATTTAAAGTTTATAATGAACGTAGCGCTCATCTGTTTATTTTATCGCTTAGATACGTTAAAAACGTCATTTTTAATCCAGGTAAAAAATCAAAAAACAGACTCAAATACCGTTTTATTAAGGATATTTGACTGAATTTATGTAAAGGTTTATTAGTCACCTATTTGAACGGCCATTCATTTAATAGAACGTATCCATTTCTAAGAGCCTTCCAAAATTTTTTAAGGAGGAAACTATGAAAAAGGGAATGTTCACAAAATCATTAATCGTCACTTTAACTTTTTTAGTGATGTCACTTTCACTCAGTCAGCAGATTGTCCTGGCAGAGGATGAACCAGACAAAGATGATATTGATGGTCAAATCACATGTCAAAACTACAATAACCCCGCAAGTGTTATTGATTTAGAGTTATTAAATGGATTAGGTGAAGTGGTCGTCCCAGGGACTCCATTAACGCCGCAAGAATCTTACACCGTTAGAATCGAAGTATTTGATCCAGACACCATCGGAGATTTAAATTCATTCGCGATTAAGTTCTTTTATTTTTCAGGAGCTCCAACTACCTCTCAAGATTTATCCTCAGCCTTTAATACCATTCTCAGCACAGAATCTATGGGTGCTGCTCTTGTGATGGAGTGGAACGTAGTATCTCAAACCATGGACGTGGTTAGCACAGGGGCTTTTACCACCTGGGAAATCATTGATTCTACCGTCCCCGCCCCTGATCTTGTGGCGACTGAATTTACATTTGAAGTCACGTTTAAAATTAGTAAAATTGCCCATGAGTCTGATTCAGTGAATTTGAATTGGTATTTTGGGACGTCGATTAATGATGGAAAATTGAGTCTTGAATCAGGTTCAGCTCCAACAGATGTGGTTGATTTTGGATTAAAGACAGGGACTGGGTCGACTGATCTTGAAGCCCCCTCTGGATGGTCAATGAATTGGTATGGAGAAGTGACTGTGAGTCCAGATGCTAGCATTGCTTGGGAGGGTGTTTTGGCGGGAAGAGATTTCCAAGAAGGACAAACGCTCTCAGGCATTAATTTCATTTCGAATGGTAACTATCAAACTAACATTAAGTCTACAGAAACATGGGATGCAGTTATTACGACTGATTTAGCTAATATTGTTTTTGCGTTACCAATCACGACCACCCAACTAGATGTCTTGCTTAATAAATACAATGAATTATTTGTCTTAGGAACTCCGCCTGTGGAGACCGGCACGACGCCTTTAGATTTTGTGGGTCTTAGCTTTGATAAAATCAATCAGACCGCCTTGGCCTTGGGCATCGAACCATGGCTTGATTTTCAAGTTCATCTCCCTCAAAGTTCACCGTCTTCAAACTTAACCGGGGCAAGTTTAATTTCAGAGCCTAACCTATTAAACACCCCTGGATATACGGAACAATTCTTCGCCATTCATTATGAATTTAGCCCTAATGAGGGTTTGATGCCTTTTTATGTCGGATCAGAATTTGTTGGCTTTAAACCGAGCGCTGATTACAGTCAAACCATCACCCCTGAATTGGGTCACGATTATGAAATATTACTGAGGTTAGCCTTATCTGATGTATTTCAGAATGCATGCTACCAAGGTAAACTCATTGTCCAAATCGTCAATCCTTAAGTCGATTAAGGATTAGATTGTTTTAAATGCAAACGAAAGGAACATGATGCTTAATACGTTGATTAAAATCTTAATGACTTTTTCAATCTTTACGTTAGGGTTAAGCCTCCAAGGGGTTCAAGCTTCTGGGGGATTTGCAGTCTCTGGAAATTTCTCAAATTATCACTATAAAATGGTACCAGGTGAGACGATTTCAACCCCCGACGTTCAGATTATTTTTTAGAAAAAGGTTTGTATGCGCAGGTTTTTGAAACCACCAAAGAATTGGATATTGAAGTAGAATTATCCCCTCGCGTCACCCAATTAGACGGAAGTCCTTCCGTAATGGGAGATCGATTAGAATTTATTGTTGAGTCATTAAGAGTGACGATTCCGGCTTTTAAAAATCTAAGCGTTCCAATTGGAATTAAACTTGACGATTTGGCCCCAGCAGGAGATTATTTAATTGGTCTAAGTGCTGAAATTATTTCTAAAGGGTTAGATGGCATAACGATCACAGGATCGGCTGAATTAAGGACCCGATTATCGATTTTTGGAGACGCCGGTAGTGTTGTAATTCAAACCTTTGATATATTTGAAGACCCGCTTTTAGCAACCCTCACCATGTACCGAACTGAAGGGTCACATTTAGTCCCAGTTAGAACCAGTGATGATGGACTCATCACTGACCGAGTTATTCCAGGAGACTACGTAGTCATAGGGACGATTAGAGGGATTGAAGTCCTCAATGAATCGTTTCAAGTGACGGATCAAACGATCACTCAACTAGATTTATACGCCCAAACTATTTTTGTAGAAAACATTAAAATAACGCCTCTTATATCTGAAACCACCGACTTACTTTCAAGAATAAGAATTGATTATACATTAATAAATATCCATACGACCGTTGAAGACATCCGTTTGGTTTTAGTCACCACTTATCAAGGCGAAGAGATCAACAAAGCGGAAGAATCAGCGATTCCTTTCTTACCTGAGACGCTCTTTGAAAGTAGTTTTAACACCCTTCCAGTTGATGGATGGCAGTCAGGAAACTATACGTTTAAAATTGAAATGTACGTGGGGGATCACTTATTAGAAGATAGTTTATTTATCGGTGAAAGTCGGGAAAGGATCTATTAGTTCCGGCTTCCTATGTCGCCTCAGAAGACCCCGAGATCCTTGACCCCCTTGACGAAGAAGTGAATCCGTTTTTAATATGGGGTTTTGCGGGATTAACTTTATTTGCGGTCGTCAGTGCTTCGATTATTTTCATTGTAATTAAAGTAAAAGGTTTGAATGAGCGCTCTTAATATAAAGCTTCATCAGACTTCTTTTTCCACATAAAAAAACCGAAGGGGTTGACCCTTCGGTGTTTTTTAGATGAAGAATCCAGTCACCAAGACTAAGCCTAAAATAAGCGGAACCGG
>JAGYII010000002.1 GCA_018402725.1 Candidatus Izemoplasma sp.
TTTGAAATTGGAAAATAAAGCACCATTAATACTAAAAAGACATGAAGCATATATCGGAGTTCTCATCGATGATTTAGTAACAAAAGGGACTCTTGATCCCTATCGCCTTCTTACTTCACGGGCTGAACACCGATTATTACTAAGACACGATAATGCAGATCGTCGATTAATGGGATTTGGTCAACAAATAGGTCTATTGGATTCAGATAAATTTAATCAATATCTTGAAAAACAGAAACAAGTTGATGAATTGTTAACTGCATTGAAGATAACAAAGATTACTCCCAAACCTGAAGTCATTGAATACTTGAGTACAGTTAACTCAAATCCGATAACAGATAAAGTGGATTTATTGACGTTGCTAAGACGCCCAGAAATAAAAATTGATTTACTCAATCATTTTATTAATCTTTCAAACTGGGATGAAGAGGTGCTTCAGCAAGTTGAGATTGATGTAAAGTATGATGGCTATATTGAAAAAGCAAATAAACTTGTTGAAAAATTAAGTAAGCAAGATAATATAAAAATTCCCTCTCACTTTGATTATGCAAAGATTCAAAACATTGCAAGTGAAGCTAAAGATAAGTTACAAAAAGTAAGACCTCTTACCTTGGGTCAAGCGTCTAGAATTAGCGGAGTGAATCCAAATGATATTGCTATATTAAGTTTTTACATTAAAGCAAACCAAACTAGAAACCAGGCTTAAGTCTGGTTTTTTATTTTATTTAAGAGTGATACAATAAAGGAATGAAAATTGAAGAACTTTTTTTACAGCAAAGCCAAAAATTAAACGTCAGATTAACGCACTATCAAGTCAGTCAATTTAAAATTTATTGTGACTATTTGATGGAAGTCAGTCAATTATATAATTTGACTGCAATCAAAGATGAAGAGGGCATCTTCATCAAGCACTTTCTTGATTCTATATCGCTGTTAGAGTTTTTAGATATTAAAAATCAAAGAATTCTTGATATCGGTACCGGAGCTGGATTTCCTGGAGTGCCATTAAAGATTGCACAACCTGAGACTGAAATCATTTTGTTAGACTCTAATAATAAAAAAATTGAATTTTTACAAAAACTTATTGA
This sequence comes from Candidatus Izemoplasma sp., assembly GCA_018402725.1. Taxonomy (GTDB): domain Bacteria; phylum Bacillota_I; class Bacilli_A; order Izemoplasmatales; family Izemoplasmataceae; genus JAGYII01. Next base: position 1,089 of record JAGYII010000002.1, read on the forward strand.
AAAATTAGATTTAACAAACATTTTTACCGTTCATTCTAGAGTGGAAGAATATTTGGATTCAAAACTGTTTGATGTGGTGACATCAAGAGCAGTTGCTAAACTTAGCACATTGTTTGAATTATCATATCCATTGGCAAAAAAAGGTGGTCTGATAATTGCTTATAAAGGTAAAAATTTCGAGCAAGAACTAAGGGATTCAAAACTTATCTTTGAACGATATAACATTTCATATGAAATTCAAAAAGCTACTATAGATTCTATGGATCACCAACTTATATTTATGAAAAAAAACAGTGACAAAATATTAAAACAAAGACCTTACTCTCAAATTTTGAAGATGCCCCTTTGGTGATACATGAATAACAATATTTCTCTTAAAAGAATCCAAAACGAAATTGATATATTAGAGCGAAAATCTTATCGTGTCAGCACTTTATTTGGGACGATTATTTTGTTTATATATGGCTTATTGATCTCGTTAGTATTAATATTTTCGGGGATTAATATTTTCGAAGCGGGTGTCTACTTTGCTTTATTTGCTTTGGTTTCTAGTATAAGTGGATATCTGTGGTATCAGGACATTCAACTCATAATTCTCAAAAGATTTAGCTATCTCTCTATAATCTTTGTTTATGTTTTTATCACTTATCTATTGTTTAATTCCAGTTTACCAGGTATTTACGCCAATATATTCTTGGCATTTACGATTGGATATTTATATTTAGATGAGAAAGCGACATGGATTAATCACATTTTGATGGCGATTTCAAGCTCATTATTAATTTGGATATTTCCTGAGGTTTTTGGGTTAGAAAATCTCCCATTACTCAATATTATCGTTGTCAATATAGTCTTACTAATTATTTTAGTATTTCTATTTATTTCCTCACTTTTTAATCTTAGAAAGAAGCGTTATAACTATTATCGATTAGCTAAATTAAGAGAGAATGAATTTAAAATAATACATGTTTTGATAGATCTTGAAAACGAATATTTCACTCAGCGTGGAAACTCAGAAGATATATATCCACTTCTAAAAGAACTCTTCAAACAGTTTTCAACCAAGGTTGGAATTGAAAACGTATTTGAAAGTCGCATCGATTTAGTACACGATGCACACAAACTTGATTTAAAAGAGTTTAAAGAAAAACATCCCAACTTGAAAGAAGAGATGAAGAACTATCTTGAATCTTTAAGTTTGCAAGATTTAGGAAAATTAAGATTTATTGCGATCAAAATTTCACAGATAAAAAAAGTCGAAATTAATTATTCAATGAATCAAGAAGTATTTAATTCTTTAAGACATTTCGAAGATGATCAACTTGTAAAGCTAGTTATATTTAGTGCATTTTTTGTCTACTTCAGACTGGATAAAAGAGAATTGAAGGGCCTCTCAACCGAAGAATTTATTTCTTTACTAAATCAAAGTGGACTCGTCAACGAAATTGAGCCTAAAATCCTCAATATTTTTTACCAGTATAAAGATGTTATTGAAGATATTCTCTCTGACGCCACAAACGGAGTTATGAGAAGATGAAAGATTTAATATTTAGAATTAGAAGTAGTCAATACTTATCAAATAATGAATTAGTTGCAATAAAGGTATTGTTTATAAATATTTTGTTATTAATTGTGGGTGTAATAACGGTCCCAATCAATATATTGTTTAGTGGTTTAACGATTGTTCAAATAGCATTCCCATTAACTTTTGTATTGGCTTTTGGAGCATCTATCATACTTAACTTGATCTCAAAACCTCGTTTAGCCATGACAGCAAGTATTTACGCGTTTATCATTGTAGCTGCTTCGTTCTTTCCGACCGCAAGCCCCATATACATCTATTTAATGTTATTTGCTCTTTTAGGTGTGTTAATTTTCTATCAAGATTTTTACACATTTGCAATTTATGGGACAGTCATAACAATTTTTGGGATTATATTCTTGTTTTTTAATATTGATACTTTCACCGCAGAGATATTTCAACAAAGCGCCACCACTCAAATTGTTATCTATCAAGGAACGCTTATCATTTTCTATGTGTTTTTCTTATTAAATTTCATCAATTTAGAGATAACTAATGAACGCTACATTAAGAACTTTCTAGAGTCAAAAACGTATACAAAAAACTATATTGAATTGATTATTAAATTAAAAGAAGCAATGAATGACAGAGACCGGGTAAAACCCATATATGATCAGAGCATTTTTCAACAAGGCTTATTAGAAACAAGTACTTTTTTGGGTGAAATTTTTGGTTTTAAAGCCAAAGAAATACAAGAATTAGTAGAATTTTACTTGTATTTACATGAAGTTGATGCAGATCTCATTATCAGTAATAAGAACATTAATTCAAAAACAAAAAGTTTTGCAAAACAGCTTAAAAGATATCTTATCAATCAAAACAATGAATTTATGGGACTCGTCTATGAACTTATTTCAGAGACCAAACAGGGTTTAAATAATAAGATTCAAAATTTAGATACAAGAATTCATAATAGCTATCATTCAAGCACTGATCGTTTTATTGCAACGGCTGCCATTTATTACTATTTGAGAACTGAGATTACACAGTTAGATAAATGGGAGAGAACGGATGAAAATTTGACTCATCAATCAGTCAAAGATATTTTAATGGACAGTTTGGTACTTAACTATTTGAGTCCAGGTGAAATTAATTTGATTTTAGATAACGATGAATTATTTAAGCGGATGTTATAGTTAAAGCCTTTTTTAATTTTGTTTTATGCTAAAATAGTTTCACTTTACGGGGAGAAACAAATGGGTAAAATTATTGCAATCAGTAATCAAAAAGGTGGGGTTGGAAAAACTACGACAAGTGTAAATTTGGCGTGCTCTTTGGCATCGTTAGGAAAAAAAGTTTGCCTTATTGACATTGACTACCAAGCCAATGCGACTACTAATTTGGGGATTAATCGTTCCAATTTGAAGGCTTCGAGTGCAGATATTTTTATGAACAAGAAAAAAGCTAAAGAGATTATTATTCATGTCGATCGAGTCAATATTGATTTGATTCCAGCTAAATTTGATCTTTCAAATGTTGAAGAAAAGTTACTTCAAGATGACGATAAGAATTATGTATTATCAAATGCGTTGGAAGAAATTAGATATCAATACGATTACTTTATAATTGATTGTCCTCCATCATTAGGCTTAATGACAACCAATGCGTTGATGGCAGCAGACTCCGTCTTGATTCCTGTTCAGTGTGAGTTTTTAGCAATGGATGGTCTCACTCAACTTTTAAACACTATCCGCTACATACAGAAAAAACAAAAGATTAATAATCGAGATTTAGTTATTGAAGGTGTTCTTCTTACAATGTTAGATACAAGAAGTAACATTGGATATGAAATAATCAGTGAAGTAAAAACATATTTTAGAGAGAAAGTATTTAAAACAATTATCCCAAGAAACGTAAAAGTTGCTGTCTCATCAAGTTATGGACTTCCAGTTACAGAATATTCTCCAAAATCAAAAGGATCACAAAGTTATCGAAACCTAGCTAAAGAGGTGGTGGAAAATAATGAAGAATACTAAATTAGGTCGTGGATTATCTGACTTGTTAGATGAAAATGATTTAACTTTAAGTGACAAAGAAGAAGTTACTGAAGTTGATATAAAATTAATTAAAACCAATCCAAGCCAGCCTAGGAAATATTTTGATGAAAAGTCACTCAATGAGCTAAAAAATTCTATTGTTAATTATGGTTTAATGCAGCCCATTATTTTAAAACCAGTTGCAAATGGCTATCACATTATTGCTGGGGAAAGAAGATTTAGAGCATCAAAACTAGCAAATCTTAGACTAATTCCTGCCATTATTAGAGATTACAATTCTAGATTACACACTGAACTTGCCTTGATTGAAAACATTCAAAGAGAAAAGTTAAGTGCTATTGAAGAAGCAGCAGCGTTTCAAAAACTTATTGAAAACTATGGTTATACCCACGCTGAATTATCTGAAAAGATAGGAAAGAGCCGTTCTTATATCACTAACATGGTAGGTTTATTAAACCTTCCTTTCGATGTAGCAGAGCTAGTTTTGAATCGATCAATTAGTATGGGACATGCAAGGTCCTTAAGTAAATTAAAAGATGAAGCAAAGATAAGAAAATTAGCTAATAAAATCACAAAAGACAAAATTTCAGTTCGGGAATTAGAGTCGCTTATTTCTAAACCAGTTAACAACTTTTCAAAGGAGACTGAGAAAAAAATAAGAACCAAGCTGAAAATAAAACCATTGAGGATTTCTGTAAAGCCCAAACGTATTGTTATTGAGTTTAAGAATCAAAGTGATTTAGAGGCTGCACTGAATTCATTAAACAAGGCGGCTTAAATGATTAGAGATTTGCAATTAGGTCAAATTATTGAAATGAAAAAAATTCACCCATGTGGGTCTTTTAAGTGGGAAATAACACGGCTAGGTGCAGATATTAAAATTCAGTGCTTGAGTTGTAAAAGAATTGTGATGTTAGACCGTCAAAAATTCTTAAAAAGTGTTAAGAAATTCGATGTAAAGGAAGGTAATTAATCTTTGAAAGAGATCATTCAAAAAATCATTGACTTTAGAGATAAAAGAGACTGGAAAAAACACGATAGTCCAGAAAATCTTGCTAAATCTATCATCATCGAAGCAGCAGAATTACTTGAGAACTTTCAATGGAATGAGGACTCGTTTGATGAGGTTAATGTCAAAGAAGAACTCGCAGATGTTTTAATCTATTCCTTGGCTTTGGTTCACGATATGGGTTATGAATTAGAGGAAATTATTGAGGACAAGTTAAATAAGAATGCTATCAAGTATCCAATTACAAAATAACCTTGCAAACTGGCTTTTCATATAATATAATTCTTCATGCACGTTTTGGAGGGGTAGCGAAGTGGTTAAACGCGGTAGACTGTAAATCTACTCCTTAGGGTTCGGCGGTTCGAATCCGTCCCCCTCCACCATTTTGGGCTATCGCCAAGTGGTTAAGGCATCGGACTTTGACTCCGACACCGGAGGTTCGAATCCTCCTAGCCCAGCCAACTCTATTTTTATTGTCTTAGCCCTACTCCCCTTATTGACATCCCAATTAGTTAGTTGTAAAATGGCTTTTGCATCTAAAAATGGTTAAGGGGCCTGTAGCTCAGCTGGTTAGAGCGCACGCCTGATAAGCGTGAGGTCGATGGTTCGAGTCCATTCAGGCCCACCAATTAAATATCCTGATTTGGGGCCTTAGCTCAGCTGGGAGAGCGCCTGCTTTGCACGCAGGAGGTCGACGGTTCGATCCCGTTAGGCTCCACCAAATCGGAGGATTAGCTCAGTTGGGAGAGCACCTGCCTTACAAGCAGGGGGTCACTGGTTCGAGCCCGGTATCCTCCACCACGCCGGAATAGCTCAGCAGGTAGAGCAACTGACTTGTAATCAGTAGGTCACGGGTTCGATTCCTGTTTCCGGCACCACCATCGTCCTGTTAGCTCAGTTGGTAGAGCAACTGACTTTTAATCAGTGGGTCAGAGGTTCAAGTCCTCTACAGGACACCACTTTGCCTGGGTGGCGGAATAGGTAGACGCGTTGGACTTAAAATCCAATGGTCGTGAGACCGTGCCGGTTCGATTCCGGCCTCAGGTACCATTTATTTAGAACCAAAGCTCTTGCAATTAGGCTTCATTATTGGGGAGTTCGTCGGTTCAATACTGCTTGGCTTTTACATGGTCAAAACATGCAAACGGCGGTGTAGCTCAGCTGGCAAGAGCGTTCGGTTCATACCCGAAAGGTCGGGGGTTCAATCCCCTCCGCCGCTACCAAGTATGGACCCGTAGCTCAGTTGGTCAGAGCTGCCGGCTCATAACCGGTTGGTCGCAGGTTCGAATCCTGCCGGGTCCACCAATAGTTTAAAATCCGGAGGAATACCCAAGTCTGGCTGAAGGGATCGGTCTTGAAAACCGACAGGGCGGGAAACCGTCGCGGGGGTTCGAATCCCTCTTCCTCCGCCACAATTTAATCAATGTATATCGCGGGGTGGAGCAGTCTGGTAGCTCGTCGGGCTCATAACCCGGAGGCCGTAGGTTCAAATCCTACCCCCGCAACCATGTGGTCCTGTGGTGTAGTGGTTAACATGCCTGCCTGTCACGCAGGAGATCGCGGGTTCGAGTCCCGTCAGGACCGCCATTTAATTAAATTAAATCAAGGCCTAGTAGCTCAGTTGGTAGAGCAACGGATTGAAGATCCGTGTGTCGGTGGTTCGAATCCGCCCTGGGCCACCACCCCAATTAATAAAGACGTTTACGTTCTTTATTTTTTTTATTTAATACTAAAAAAGAAAAATTAGAGTTTCCCTTAATCATCTTAGTAAGAAAGCAAAGAGGTGAATAATGGAATTACGTCAAAATGCAATGATCTCATTTCAAAAACCTAGTGAATTTGATGATTTTTATGAATCCTTAAGTATTCATGGTGGTTGGCGCGTTCAAAGTGGTTTAATGAACCAAAGAGGAGAATCCATCAAAGACACAGCATATGTGAATTATTTAAGAAAACTATTTATGAATAAGAATTTGTTCAGAAGAAATGTTTCAATCGCTGAAATTGTTTCTTTCTTAGATGGGTATGAATTTTTAAGTCGGATACTCAAGTCGCTCAAATCAAAAGTGGCTAGCAACATTTATGACTCAGTTCAAATACACTTGGAATATAAGATTCCATACTCAAAAAACAGAAGGGTTGACTTTATTTTTGAATACAATGATCAAATCCTCCTCACTGAGTTTAGATTGTCTGCCGACTTTCCGAATCAAAGTGGGATGTGGCAAAAAAAAGAGATAGAGTTGATCATTTATAAAGAACTCATGACTAATTTTTTAAATAATAAATCGATATATTTATATGCTTTTATTGGAATGCCTGAATATTTAAAACTACAAAAAATCTCTAAAAATATCTTGTATAATGATAATAACGTTGAATTTTTCGTTGATTATTTAGTTACATATCTACTTAAAGATATGAGAAGACCCTCAGAGTTTGATATCTCCCGAAAGGATTATTCATGAAATTTCTTTTAGTCAATGATGATGGTATCTACTCTGAAAGATTCGTTTTTACTGAGGAGATACTCAAAAAGAAGGGTGAAGTCATTGTATTTGCACCTATGTTTGAACAATCAGGTAAAAGCATGGGTATCTCTACTCGAGAGATTACATTTAAAAAACTAGACAAAAACCATTATGCAGTTGATGGGACTCCAGTAGATTGTATTAATTTAGCAATTCAGGGCTTTAATATAGCTCCTGACATCGTTATTTCTGGAATCAACAAAGGATTTAATATTGGTGTTGATGTATTTTATTCAGGAACAGTTGGCGCTTGCTTCCAAGCCAATTACTTGGGATATAAAGCTGTGGCATTTTCTGGATCATACAAAGGTGAGAAGGTGATTCAAAATTACTTTGAGTCCACCTTGGATTTCATCTTAGAAAATAAACTTCCAAGTTCTCAAAGAGTATTGAATGTTAATTTTCCTGAGGATGGCATCAAACCAAATGCTGATTTAATAGAAACAGAGTCTTTCTATCCGATAAATCGACTAGCCGGCAGCATTACACATAATCGCTATACATTCAAAAGACAATTCGAAGAAGTAAAGCCTCCTAAAACCTCTGACTTGGGTGTTTTAAAGAATGGTAATATATCTTATCAATTTTTAGAGCCAAGATTTGGAAATAAATAAGTTAAAAACAGATAGTAAATAAAACTATAAAAAAAGCTTGCAACGGCTTTTTTTATTTGATATTATGTTCAAGACTCTGCCTGAGTCACGGCTGTGAATCGGAAGGTTAATGACACACTGAAAAGCGTTGTCTTAAAGTGTTGAAAATTTCCGTGGAGCAAGTCTATACCAGATTATAGGCGAAAGGAGAATTCATGCCTGCACAAAAAATCAGAATTCGTTTAAAGTCTTATGACCACCGTTTATTGGACCAATCTGCAAAAAAAATTGTGGATACGGCCATTAAGACAGGGTCTAAAGTATCGGGGCCAATTCCATTGCCCACAAAGAAAGAGATCTTTACGATTCTTCGTTCGGTTCACATCAACAAGACTTCACGTGAGCAATTTGAGCGGAGAACCCATAAACGTCTCATCGATATTCTGTCACCAACCCCACAAACTATTGATAGTTTGATGCATTTAGATTTGCCATCTGGCGTTGATATTGTACTAAAATAACAAATTTAATTAAGGAGGTGTTCTCATGGCCAAAGGTATCTTAGGAACAAAAATTGGTATGACCCAAGTATTTAATGAAACCGGCAAACTTATTCCAGTTACTGTCGTTCAATGCGAACCAAATGTTGTAATTCAAAAGAAAACGATAGAAAAAGACGGCTATAATGCTGTTCAACTTGGATTTAAAGACATTCGCCAAAAACTTGTATCTAAACCGATGCAAGGTCAATTCAATAAAGCTGAAGTTCAACCTAAGCGCTACATTAAAGAAATGCCTGGGAACGAACTAAGCTTGTTCGAGATCGGACAAGAAGTAAATGTAAATTTATTTTCAAAAGGTGAAATTGTTGATGTCACCGGAACTTCAAAAGGTAAAGGGTTCCAAGGCGTCATTAAACGACACAACCAACATCGTGGACCTATGTCACACGGTTCTCACTATCACCGCTTACCGGGTTCAATGGGTTCAATTGATCCTAACCATGTAAGACCAGGTAAAAATTTACCAGGGCATATGGGCGCAGAAACTGTCACTCTTCAAAATTTAGAAGTGGTTGATGTAGATGCCGTTCGGAACCTCATTCTTATTAAGGGTAATGTTCCAGGTCCAAGACGTGGACTAGTTATTATCAAAAATGCAATTAAAATTAATAAAGAGCTCGAACCTTTCAACCCGCAATCGCTCATTATTGAGCCTGTCATCGAAGCTGCTCCAGAAGCACCGATTGAAGAAGTCGTTGTCGAAGCTGCTCCAGAAGCACCGGTTGAAGAAGTCGTTGTCGAAGCTTCTCCAGAAGCACCGGTTGAAGAAGTAACCAAAAAGGAACCAGTGGCTGATGTAGCCTCTGAAGAATCCACTGATGAAGAAACCTCCAATGATGATGCAACTGAAAAAGCTGCTGAATAATTGGATGTATATATAAAGGAGGTTAAATCATGCCAAAATTAGATGTTTATGACCAATCAGGAAAAAAAATTAGTCAATTAACGCTAAATGATGAAGTGTTTGGAATCGAACCTAATGAACAAGCTTTGTATGACGTTGTAAAAGCTCAACGAGCTGCAATGCGTCAAGGCACTCATAAAGTAAAAAATAGAAGTGAAGTTTCTGGTGGTGGACGTAAACCATGGAGACAAAAAGGTACTGGTAGAGCCCGTCAAGGATCTATTCGTTCACCTCAATGGCGCGGTGGTGGTGTAGTATTTGGACCTACTCCTCGTGATTATTACATTAAAGTAAACCGTAAAGTTAGAAGATTAGCTCTTCGCTCTGCGCTTTCGTTGAAAGTGACAGAAAAAGCGTTTACTGTCCTTGATGCTTTTGCTCTTGAGAGTGCTAAAACAAAATCTATGGTTGAAATCCTATCAAACTTAAAACTTGAAGGCAAAACATTAATTATTATGGATGCTCTAGATTCTAACGTATTGCTCTCAGCTCGGAATATCGAAGGTGTAGAAGTCACTACTTCAGAGCAAGCAAGTGTCTTTGAGATTATGAGTGCTAAGAATTTACTCGTGACTCAATCGGCAGCCAACCAATTTGAGGAGGCGTTGAAATAATGTTATCTAGTGAAATTATAAAGCGCCCCATTATCACAGAGAAATCATTACAATTAGTCGAAAATTTAAATCAATACACTTTTGAAGTAGATCGTAGAGCAAATAAAGTTCAAATCAAAAAAGCTGTTGAAGAATTATTTAGCGTATCGGTGGTCAAGGTAAACGTAATTAACACCACCCCTAAACAAAAAAGAGTGGGCCAATATACAGGCTATGCTGCTGAGAAGACAAAAGCCATCGTCACACTCAAACCCAATGACAAAATTGAAAAATTCTCAGCGTAGATTTAATTAAGGAGGAATCCACATGGCACTTAAAACTTATAAACCGAATACTCCCGGGACTCGCCAAATGACTTCACTGGATTATTCTGACCTTTCGAAAACAAAACCTGAAAAATCTTTATTAGTAATGCTTAATAAAAAATCAGGAAGAAACAATCAAGGGAAGATTACAGTCCGTCACCATGGTGGTGGAAATAAACGCAAATACCGCATCATCGACTTTAAAAGAAATAAAGATGCGATACCTGGTAAAGTAGCAACGATTGAATACGATCCAAACCGGACCGCAAATATCGCCTTAATTAACTACGCCGATGGTGAAAAAAGATACATTCTTGCACCGAGTGGATTAAAAGTGGGCATGGTGATTGAATCAGGTGAAAAAGCCGACATCAAGGTAGGAAACGCAAAAGTACTTTCTACGATTCCGGTTGGTACCATGGTTCATAACATTGAATTGTCACCAGGAAAAGGTGGACAACTCGTAAGAGCTGCAGGAACCGAAGCTCAGATTTTAGGTCGTGAAGAGAAATATGTTCTCATTAGACTTTCATCCGGGGAAGTCCGTAAAGTATTAGGAACTTGCCGGGCTACTATTGGTAAAGTTGGAAACGAAGACCAAGAACTTGTTAACATCGGAAAAGCAGGTAAAAACCGCCACCGAGGAATCAAACCAACCGTTCGTGGTTCAGTTATGAACCCTAATGATCACCCCCACGGTGGGGGCGAAGGGAAACAACCCATTGGCCGTAAGCATCCAGTTACTCCATGGGGTAAACCAGCTTTAGGATTAAAAACTAGAAAAAGAAAAAATGCTAGCAATCGCATGATTGTTAGAGGACGTAAAAAGTAGATAGGAGGAAGTTAAATGGCTCGATCAGTTAAAAAAGGACCCTTTTGCGACGATCATTTAATGTTCAAAGTCGCACAAATGAATAAAGAGAGTAAAAAACGTGTCATCCAAACTTGGTCACGTCGTTCTACCATATTTCCTCAATTTGTAGGGCATACCATTGCCGTACATAATGGTAAAGAACACGTTCCTGTCTATGTTACAGAAGACATGGTTGGTCACAAACTCGGTGAATTTGCACCTACACGTACATACCGTGGCCACGAAAAAGACAAGAAAGCACAAAGAAAGTAGAGGACAAGATGATGGAAGTTAAAGCTCAAGCTAAAATGGTTCGTCTTTCCTCTCGTAAAGTTAAACTTGTGATTGATTTAATTCGAGGAAAGTCAGTCGATGAAGCCTTTGCCATCTTAAACCATACCCCAAAAGCGGCTTCACCGATGGTAGAAAAACTGCTTCGTTCAGCGGTTGCCAATGCTGAACATAACAACAATTTAGACCCAAGTAGTCTTTTTGTTAAAGAGATATTTGTTGGCGAAGGACCCACGTTAAAAAGAATTCGTCCCCGGGCTAAAGGCAGTGCATCACAGATTTTAAAAAGAACCAGTCACACCACTGTGGTTGTGGCTGAGAAAGTTTAAGGAGGCTACCTATGGGTCAAAAAGTTAATCCTATTGGATTACGTATCGGAATCATTCGCGATTGGGATTCCCGTTGGTATGCCAACGAAAACGAAGTGGCAGATCTTCTTCAAGAAGATATCAAGATTCGCGTTGTCTTAGAAGATTTCTACAAAAATGCTGCCCTTTCAACGATTCAAATTGAACGTCTTAAAAATCGTGTGATCTTAACTTTACACACGGCTAAACCTGGGATGATCATTGGTCGTGAAGGAGCTCTAAAAAATGCTGCCCTTCGTTTGTTAAAAAAAGTAACGGATAAAACCATCGTTTTAAACGTGGTTGAAATTAAAAAACCTGAACTTGATGCACCATTAGTCGCAGACTCAATTGCAGAGCAATTAGAGAACCGTGCTTCTTTCCGTCGCGTTCAAAAAATGGCGATTCAAAGAGCCATGCGCTCAGGTGCATTGGGTGTTAAAACCCTTGTTTCAGGCCGCCTTGGTGGAGCTGAAATGGCTCGTAGCGAAGGATACTCTGAAGGTAATGTTCCCTTGCATACCCTTCGTGCTGATATTGATTACGGCTTTTCTGAAGCCATGACTACATACGGTAAATTAGGGATTAAAGTATGGATTTACAAAGGTGAAATCCTTCCTGCTAAAAAAGGAGGCGATTCTGATGTTAACGCCTAAAAGAACAAAATATCGTCGTCCCCATCGCGTTTCTTACGAAGGTAAAGCAAAAGGTGGAAATTCAGTTGACTTCGGTCAATACGGCCTTCAATCATTAGAAGGTGCCTGGATCACTAACCGCCAAATTGAGTCCGCCCGGATTGCGATGACTCGTTATATGAAACGTCAGGGTAAAGTATGGATGAGAATCTTCCCCCATATGGCTAAAACTAAAAAACCACTTGAAGTGCGGATGGGTTCTGGTAAAGGGGCTCCTGAAGGCTTTGTGGCTGTCGTAAAAGAAGGAACCGTCATGTTTGAAGTCGGCGGTGTGACCGAAGAGGTCGCTAAAGAGGCATTACGTTTAGCGTCACATAAATTACCGGTCAAGACTAAATTCGTCCGACGTGAAAGTGGTGATTTCAGTGACCGCTAAAGAAATTAGAGACATGAATTCAAAAGATATTTTGAATGAAATTACGAATTTAAAACGTGAACTGTTTGATCTCCGTTTTCAACAAGCAACGGGTCAATTAACTAACAGTACACGCATCTCAACCCTCAAGCGTACCATTGCCAGAATGAAAACCATTCTCAATGAACGCGTTGAGCAGTAGAAAGAGGCGAACACATGGAAAGAAATCAAAGACGTGTTCTCACCGGAACCGTTGTATCGGACAAAATGGATAAAACCATCACGGTTTTAGTCGAAGGATACAAGGTTCATCCTATTTATAAAAAAAGAGTGAAACAATCTAAGAAATTTGCAGCTCATGATGAGCTAAATCAAGCTAAACAAGGCGATGTTGTAAAAATCGTCGAAACACGCCCACTTTCTAAAAACAAGAATTTCCGTCTATTAGAAGTCATTCAAGTTGCACCCACACTATAAGTCGAGGAGGTCAGAATCATGATTCAACAAGAATCGCGCTTAAAAATCGCCGATAATTCCGGCGCTAAAGAAGTTTTGACCATTAAGGTCCTCGGCGGTACTCGTCGTAGATACGCTTCTTTAGGCGATGTAATTACAGTTACTGTGAAACAAGCGACCCCAGGGGGTCAAGTTAAAAAAGGTGACGTCGTCAAAGCCGTTATCGTAAGAACGACCCGCGGCGTTCGCCGTCAAGACGGAAGTTATATTCGTTTTGATGACAATGCAGCAGTCATTATTAAAGATGATAAATCTCCACGTGGAACCCGGATTTTTGGTCCGGTCGCCCGTGAATTAAGAGAAAAGGGCTACATGAAAATTGTCTCATTGGCCCCAGAAGTTCTATAAGGAGTGAACGAACATGAAAATTCTTAAGAGTGATAAGGTTCGTGTCATTTCCGGCGCAAACCGAGGGAAAGAAGGCACCGTCCTTCAAGTCTTCCCTAAAACCCAACGTGTCATTGTTGAAGGTGTAAACATCATCAAAAAACACGCGAAACCATCTCAAGGAAACCCTGATGGTGGCATTATCGAAAGACCAGCGCCTATCCATGTCTCAAATGTCATGGTAGTCGACGGCAAAGTAACATCTAGAGTAGGAATTAAAGAAATTACGGAAACCATCCGTAAAAAAGACGTCACACGTAAAGTTCGCTACGCGAAAAAATCCGGCGAAATCCTTGATTAACCGGAAAGGAGTGTTGATTAGATGAATCGTTTACAAGAAAAATATCATTCAGCCATTAAACCCGTTCTCATTAAACAATTTCAATATGCGTCTTCCATGGAAGCCCCAACGGTTGAAAAAGTGATTGTGAATATTGGAGTGGGTGAAGCGATTAACAATTCAAAAGCGCTCGATGAAGCGGTTGCAGAGCTTACCTTATTAACGGGTCAAAAACCAGTTATAACTAAAGCAAAAAAATCGATTGCTAACTTTAAATTAAGAGAAGGCATGTCGATTGGATGCAAAGTGACCTTAAGAGGCGAAAGAATGTATCAATTTTTAGATAAATTGATTAACATTGCCCTCCCTCGTGTACGTGACTTCCAAGGGGTTAGCAGTAAAGCCTTTGACGGCCGTGGGAACTATACACTCGGTGTTAAGGAACAACTGATTTTCCCTGAAATAGATTATGACAAAGTCAACCGTGTTCGCGGTATGGATATTGTGATTGTCACCACGGCAAATACGGATGAAGAGGCCCGCGTCTTGCTTAAAGAACTCGGGATGCCTTTTCGGAAATAAGAAGGAGGTAAATTAATGGCTAAAAAATCAATGATCATTAAACAACAGCGTGAAGCACGCTATCCGGTCAGAGAATATACTCGTTGTGAACGTTGTGGTCGTCCCCACGCCGTCATACGTAAATTTAAATTATGCCGAATTTGCTTCCGTGAATTGGCATACAAAGGACAAATCCCTGGCATTAAAAAAGCCAGTTGGTAAGACAAGGTAACTTGGAAGGAGGCCAGTAATATGGTCATGACAGATCCTATTGCGGATATGTTAACGCGTATTCGAAATGCAAACCAAATGAAAAAAGAAAGTGTGACAATGCCTGCGAGTAAACTCAAACAACAAGTCTTGGATTTACTTAGAGAAGAAGGATATATTTCCAACGTTGCGGTCATTAAAGGCGAAGTCTTTAATGAACTTAAAGTCACCCTTAAATATAATAAAAACGAGCGTGCCATCCGTGGTTTAAAACGGATTTCAAAACCAGGACTAAGAGTGTATGCACAAAACACGAATATTCCCAAGGTTTTAAACGGATTAGGTATTGCTATTTTATCCACGTCTAAAGGGCTTATGACGGATCGTCAAGCCCGTAAAGAAAATGTCGGCGGCGAAATTTTAGCGTTCGTCTGGTAAACACTAAAGGAGGAAAACAATGAGTCGAATTGGAAAAAAACCGGTTGTTTTACCTGAGAGTGTGACCCCGACGTTAAGTGGTCAACACATCGAGGTAAAAGGCCCAAAAGGAACATTAAATTGGACAATTCCTCAAGGCGTTAAAGCGTCCCTTGATGGAAATACGCTTACCCTTGAACGCCAATCGGATGAGCCCTCAATCAGAGCCTTGCACGGAACATCAAGAGCCTTGATTCAAAATCTAGTGATCGGTGTCTCGGATGGCTTTAAGAAAGAACTAAAAATGGTCGGCGTTGGGTATCGTGCCGCGGTTCAAGGTTCAAGTTTTGTGATTAGCGCAGGGTATTCAAATCCTGTTGAACTCACGATTCCAAAAGGGTTAGCCCTTGAAGTTGAAAAAAACGTAAATATCACTGTATCAGGGATTGATAAGCAATCCGTGGGTGAGTTTGCAGCCAAAATACGTGCAGTTCGTAAACCCGAACCCTATCTAGGTAAAGGGATCCGTTACGTCGATGAGTATGTTCGTCGTAAAGAAGGGAAAACCGCTAAGTAGGGGTTAGGAGTGAGACTATGATTAAAAAAACACCACGTAATCAGCTAAGACTGAACCGTCATCAACGGATTCGGTCAAAATTACACGGAACACCCGAGCGTCCACGCTTAAGTGTTTTCCGTTCTAATACCAACATCTATGCTCAAATCATTGATGATGTCAATGGTGTGACATTGGTCAGTGCATCTTCACTTAAAGATGTCAAAAAAGGGGCCGGAAACGTTGAAGGCGCCAAAGCGGTGGGAAAACTCATTGCTGAACGAGCTAAAGATAAAAAAATCACTACCGTTGTGTTTGACCGGAGTGGCTACTTGTATCACGGACGTGTGAAGGCTTTGGCTGACGCAGCTCGTGAATCAGGATTAGAGTTTTAGGAGGTATGACGATGGAAAACAAAGAAAATCGAAGAAAACCACGTAGACCCCGTGAAGAAAATCCGTTTGAAGAACGTGTGGTCTCAATTAACCGCGTCACTAAAGTTGTTAAAGGGGGCCGTCGGTTCCGTTTCAGTGCTTTAGTGGTGGTGGGTGATAAAAAAGGCCGCGTCGGTTTTGGAACTGGGAAAGCTCAAGAAGTCCCAGATGCTATTAAAAAAGCGATTGAAAACGCAAAAACATCAATGGTTAAAGTTCCGATGTATGGATCAACCATTCCTCATGAAATCACGGGCGTCCATGGAGCTGGACAAGTCTATTTAAGACCTGCTGCTCTTGGAACCGGTGTTATTGCTGGGGGACCTGTTCGTGCCGTTCTTGAAGTCGCAGGTGTGAAAGACATTCTTTCAAAATCACTCGGGTCTTCCACGCCCATTAACATGGTCCGCGCTACGATGAATGGGATTTCTTTATTAAGAAGTCTTGAAGAAGTAGCTAGAACTCGTGGAAAAACACCTAAGGAGATTTTGAACTAATGAAAACTCTTGAAATTACATTGGTGAGAAGTGCCATTGGCATTCTTCCTAATCAAAGAAAAACGCTTGAAGCTCTTGGGCTTCATAAGCGTTTAAAAACAGTCGTCAAAGGTGATACTCCAACCATTCGTGGCATGATCAAAGTGGTTGAACATCTCGTCACTGTTTCAGAACGCTAGGAGGGTATCATGAAATTACATGAATTGAAACCAACCCCAGGCTCTACCCATGCTAAAAGACGAGTAGGACGTGGACATGGTTCGGGAACAGGAAAAACAGCTGGAGCCGGTCATAAAGGCCAAAAAGCTCGTAGTGGCGCAACTTTAAGAATTAACTTTGAAGGGGGCCAAACCCCTGTTATTAAACGCTTTCGAAAAGTAGGATTTCACAATCCTCATCGCAAAGAGTTTACAACGATCAATCTTGATGTCTTAAACCGCTATGAAAAAGGGTCGGTGGTCACGCCTGAGACCTTACTTGAAGATAAAGTGATTAAAAATTTAGCTAAAGCCGGTCTTAAAGTTTTAGGAAACGGCGATGTCAAACAAGGCGTTACAGTTAAAGCACATAAATTCTCAGCAACGGCTGAAGCGAAAATTAAAGCTGCAGGCGGGCAAGTAGAGGTGATCTAATGGACACCATTCGTGAAGTATTTAGTAACACGAAAGTCCGTAATAAAATCTTATATACCTTCCTTGCACTCTTGATTTTTAGAGCCGCAACGTATATAACGATTCCTTTAATTAACCCCGAACAAATCCGTCAATTCTTTGAGCAACAAGGAGGATTCATTGGAATTGTCGATGCGTTTACCGGAAGTGCTCTTTCAAACTTTTCGATAATCGCCTTGGGGATCGGACCTTACATTACCGCGTCGATCATTATCCAACTTTTACAAATGGACATTGTCCCTGTGTTAAAAGAGTGGACTGAAGAAGGCGAAACCGGTAAACAAAAAATCAATCAGTTAACCCGTTACTCAGCTATCGGTCTTGCGTTTTTACAAGCCTTAGGTCTTACCTATGGGTTTGCCTTAACGGGGAACACTATTTTTGATATAGGGGTAGAGCCTACGTTCTTCACCTATACTTATTTAGCGATTGTCATGACTGCAGGAACGGCCTTCTTATTATGGTTGGCCGATCAAATCACGCTGAAAGGAATTGGCAACGGGACATCTATGATTATCGTAGCTGGGATTATTTCAGGACTTCCTGGAATGTTTACTTCACTCGGCCAACAATACATTGGAGCTCCGACCGCTGATATCTTAAGCTATTTGACGTTTGCGATTGTGGTGGTCCTTTATTTACTGGTTTTAGTGGGAGTCACCATCATGACGGCTGCTGATCGTAAAATTCCAATTCAATATGCAAACCGTCCCTCAAGTTCAAAAACGAGTGGTCGCCAGGCTTCAAATATCCCGATTAAAATTAACTCTTCTGGGGTTATTCCTGTCATTTTTGCGGTTACGATTTTATCTTTACCACAAACGTTGATTTCGTTCTTACCCAACTTTACAAGTAATGCTTTTGGATTGTGGATTAGTGAATTATTTAACTACCAAAGACCTCTAGGCTATGCCGTTTATGCTGCCTTAATCATTGTCTTTACGTTCTTTTATTCATTCATTCAAATCAATCCTGAGAAGATGGCTAAAAACTTACAACAACAAAATGCTTATATTCCAGGGGTTAGACCAGGGTTAGAAACTGAAAACTATATTTCAAAACTCTTATTTAAAATCACGGTGATTGGAGCATTATACTTACTTGTTGTAGCTTCATTACCGATTTTTACTGGCATCATCTTTAATCTACCCGCATATGTTCAAGTCGGGGGAACATCCTTACTCATTGTGGTGGGCGTTGCGATTCAAACCACCCAACAAATTAAAACAGACTTACAAGGACAAAATTATAGTGGCTTCATCAAATAGGAGGTCGAATGAAACTCCTCATTATGGGTCCACCGGGGGCCGGAAAAGGAACCCAATCGGAAAAAATCATTGAAGATTACAACTTAATCAGTATTAGTACTGGGGATATGTTCCGGGAGTCTTACCGGAAACAAGAGTCCTTAGGCCTTCTTGCGATGGAGTTCATCCGCGATGGGTTACTGGTTTCAGATGAAATCACTAATGAAATTATTAGACGTCGCTTATTTGCGAAGAATGCCGAAAAAGATTTTCTCTTAGACGGGTATCCTCGAACGTTGAATCAAGCCTATGATCTTGACAATATTCTAGAGATTATGGATTCAAAACTCGATGCGGCCATCAAAATCCTTCTCGATGATGAAGTTATTATTGGCCGAATGAGTGGACGAAGAGTCTGTTCGATATGCGGGGCAACCTTCCATATCCAACATAAACCCTCAAAGAAGGATAAGATTTGTGATCAATGCGGCGGGGTTTTATACCAACGCGAAGATGATAAAGAAGAGTCCGTTCTAAATCGATTGAGTATCTATCATGAAAAAACAAAACCGCTAGTTGCCTACTATAAAGAACGAAATATTCTTTTTGAAGTCAATGGAAATCAAGCTTTTGACGATGTCTATCAAGAAGTCAAGGCCGTGATTGAGGCGGTCCGATGATTAAAATCAAATCCGCCCGTGAAATTGTCCTAATGAGAGAAGCGGGACGCATTGTAGCGCTAGCTCATGACGCTATTAAACCGCTTATCCAACCAGGAACCACAACATTTGAGATTGACGCTGAAATTGAAAAAGTGATTCGCCAGCACGGAGCCATCCCATCCTTTAAAGGATATGGCGGGTTCCCAGGTAGCGCTTGCACCTCCATCAATGAAGTCGTTGTTCATGGCATCCCATCCTCTCAAAAACTAAAAGCCGGCGATATCATTAAAGTAGATATCGGAGCGTATTATCAAGGCTATCATGGAGATTCCGCCTGGACATATCCCGTCGGTCAAATTTCAGAAGCTGCTTTGAAACTGTGTGAAGCTACGGAACAATCCTTATTTCATGGATTGAAATGGGCCAAGCCTAATCAGCACCTAACCGATATTTCTCATGCCATTCAAACCTATGTTGAAGCCTTAGGCTATAGTGTAGTCAGAGAATTCGTGGGTCATGGGATTGGCCAAGATTTACACGAAGATCCGCAAATTCCTAACTTTGGGTTACCGGGTCAGGGTCCTGTTTTAAAAGCAGGGATGACCCTCGCCATTGAACCGATGATCAATGCTGGTCAAAAAGAAGTTAAAGTATTAAAAGATGGTTGGACAGCAGTGACCATCGATGGTTCATTGTCAGCTCATTATGAGCACACTGTCCTCATTACTGAAAATGGATATGAATTATTGACGGTATTATAAGGAGGCGATTAGATGGCCAAAGAAGAAAAAATAGAACTCGATGGTAAGGTGTTAGAAGCCTTACCGAATACTCAATTTCTCGTAGAACTAGAGAACGGACACAAGATCAATGCTCACGTTTCAGGTAAAATCCGCATGTATTACATACGCATTTTACCTGGGGATCGCGTTACAGTGGAGCTATCTCCCTATGACTTAACACGTGGGCGCATTGTTTATCGACATAAATAAGTGTGGCCAAAGGAGGCACCCGTATGAAAGTAAGAGCATCTGTAAAAAAAATCTGCGATCAATGCAAGGTGATTAAGCGCAAAGGCACTGTTATGGTTATTTGCTCAAATCCCAAGCATAAGCAAAGACAAGGTTAATAAGGAGGACATCAATGGCTCGTATATCTGGTGTAGATATTCCAAATGACAAACGCGTTGTCATTTCGTTAACATATATTTACGGTATTGGAAAAACGACTTCGCAAAAGGTTTTAGCTGCTGCAGGCGTCAATGAAGATAGCCGTGTGAAAGATTTAACTGAAGATGAACTCACTCGGATTCGTACCGAAATAACAAAAGTAAAAGTAGAAGGAGATCTTCGTCGTGAAGTCTCTTTAAACATCAAAAGACTCCAAGAAATTGGTTCATACCGTGGTATTCGTCATCGCCGTGGATTACCGACTCGGGGTCAAAATACACGTAACAATTCGAGAACTCGTAAGGGTCCAAGAAGAACTGTTGCGAATAAGAAGAAATAGGAGGACTTTATGGCAGCTCGAAAAGTTACCCGTAAACGCCGAGTTAAAAAGAATGTCCCTCATGGGGTCGCTCATATCCACTCAACGTTTAATAATACAATTATTACCATCACCGATCCTGCAGGCAACGCGCTTTCATGGACCAGTGCTGGTGCTTTAGGTTTTAAAGGCTCACGTAAATCAACCCCCTATGCTGCCCAAATTGCTTCAGAAGCATGTGCGAAAGCAGCCATGGATTTAGGCGTTCAACGTGTCGACGTGACCGTTAAAGGACCCGGACCCGGCCGTGAAGCGGCGATCCGCTCCTTACAAACCGCAGGATTAAGTATTACATCGATTAAAGATGTAACTCCGGTCCCTCATAATGGATGCCGGCCACCCAAACGTCCACGCGGTTAAAGCATTGAATCTAATCTTAGGAGGGTTTGTAGATTGAAAGATTTAAAATTTGTGAAACCCAATATTCAAGTTATATCGGGTCAAGGCTATGATGGCATCAAGAAAAACGGTTTTTTAATCTCGCCTTTAGAGCGGGGTTATGGGATTACGCTCGGTAATTCATTACGCCGAATTTTACTTTCTTCATTACCAGGTGCGGCGATTGTCAATTGCCAAATCGAAGGCATTCAACATGAATTTTCATCCATGGATGGCATCGTTGAAGATGTGACGAGCATCGTTTTAAACTTAAAAGAACTTATTTTGTCGATTGATAACGAAGATCCTGATGTCGAAAAGACATTAGAAATCGAAGTTAAAGGTCCTAAACAAGTGACCGCAGCTGATATTAAATTACCTGATGCTGAAGTGACGATTATTAATCCCGATCTTCCCATTGTCAATGTCATGTCAGGAACTTTTAGAATGACTATGACCGCCCGCCGTGGGATTGGTTATGTGAGTGCTGAGAAAAATAAGCGGTTCAATAAAAATGTAGGCGTCATTCCAATCGATAGTATTTATACGCCAGTGACTCGTGTCAGCTATGACGTTGATAAAACGCGTTTAGAAGATAATGCTGATTTAGATAAACTCTTCATCGAAGTTGATACCAACGGGGCCATCACTCCTCAAGAAGCTGTAGGTATTGCCGCTAGAATGATGATTGATCATCTTGATATTTTAGTGGAATTATCTGAAATGGCAATGAGTGATAGCTTCATGTCGGAACATCAATACACACAAAACGCACAAATTCTTGAACTCCCGATTGAAGACTTAGACCTCTCAGTGAGAAGCTATAATTGTCTAAAAAGAGCCGGCATTAATACGGTCGATGAATTGACTCAAAAATCAGAAGAAGACATGATGAAAGTCCGGAACCTCGGTAAAAAATCGCTCAAGGAAGTTAAACAACGCCTTGAAGATTTAGGACTTTCCTTAGCACGTCATGTGTAGGAGGAATTAAATGACTGGTTATTCAAAATTAAACCGACGTAGTGACCAACGTAAAGCTTTACTCAGAGACTTAGTCACTCACTTAATCATCCATGAACGGATTGAAACCACCTTCGTTAAAGCGAAAGAACTCAAGCGTTTAGCGGATAAAATGGTGACTCTAGGTAAAAAAAATACGTTAGCAACCCGTCGTAAAGCAGCCCAAACAATTCGTTTCTTAGATGCAGATAACGACAAGAATGCCTTACAAAAACTGTTTGATGACATTGCCCCACGTTATCAAGATCGTCAAGGCGGCTATACCCGTATCTACAAATTGGGTCCCCGTCGTGGTGATTCCACAGAAATGGCCATTATTGAATTTGTCTAAAACTAATGCGAGCGTTTGCTCGCATTTTGTTTATTTAAAGAGGGATTATGCCTTTTATTGAACTAAAGAATGTTTCTTTTAAGTACCCTTCTAAACAAGCCATCGAACAGCTTTCTCTTTCCATAGAAAAAGGAGAGTGGGTGGCGGTCGTGGGTCCTAATGGCTCAGGTAAATCGACCTTAGCCAAATTAATCATTGGTCTTCTCACTCCTCAATCGGGGGAGATTTTTGTCGAGGGTGAAAAACTGACCCCCGAATCCGTCAACGAAGTTCGCCAAAAAATCGGCATTATTTTTCAAAATCCCGATAACCAATTTGTCGGAGTGACCGTGAGGGATGACATTGCCTTTGGTCTTGAAAATCTTCAAGTCCCTTATCAAGAAATGCTCACCCGCATTGATACCTATGCTGCCCAAATGAAGATGACTGAATTTTTAGATAAAGAACCATCTAATTTAAGCGGAGGACAAAAACAACGCGTAGCGATTGCAGGGGCTTTAGCGATGCAACCTGAAGTCATGATTTTTGATGAAGCGACGTCGATGCTTGATCCAAAAGGTCGCTTAGAAACTCTTCAAGCCATGCGAGAGCTTAGAGCCCAAAAAACAACGTTACTCACCATTACCCACGATTTAAAGGAAGCTTTACAGGCCGACCGAGTTGTGGTCTTAAATGAAGGCCAAGTACTAGCTACCGGGACGCCGCGTGAAATCTTAACCAACATCGATATCTTAACCGAAGCTAAACTGGCTCTCATAGAGCCTTTAGAACTGTTAAATAAGATGGAAGAAGCAGGCATTTCAAGTCAAGAATGGGAGGCCAAATTATGGCAATTCGCCTTGACGCTGTAAGTCATCGATACACCAGTATGGATGGGTCCTTCTTCCAAGCCATCACCGATATTCACCTTGAGCTGGGTCAACAAAAAGAGATGATTGCACTCGTCGGTGAGACGGGTTCAGGTAAATCGACCCTTGTTCAGCATTTTAATGCCCTTCTAACCCCTTCTTCAGGAACGGTCGAAGTCATGGGCATAAAAATCAATCAAGAGACTGTAAAGGCCAAAAGCTTTAAGAAAACCCCAATCCGTCAACATGTTGGATTGGTTTTTCAGTTTCCAGAGTATCAACTATTCGAAGAGACCGTTCTAAAAGACGTATCTTTTGGTCCTAAAAATTTAGGATTGAAAGAAAATGAAGCCATTCTAAAGGCCAAAGAAGCCCTTTTTCAAGTTGGTCTTAACGAGACCTATTTTGAGCGCAGCCCTTTCCAACTAAGTGGGGGCGAGAAAAAGCGGGTATCGATAGCAGGCATTCTAGCAATGGAACCTGATATTTTGATTTTAGATGAGCCTACCAGTGGTCTTGATCCTGCTGGTCAAAAAGCGCTCATGGACCTCTTTTTATCGATTCACCAAAAGACAAAAACGACCATGGTTTTTATCACGCATGATATGAATGTTGTGTACCGTTATGCAAAACGAATTTTAGTGATGCATCAATCAAAATTGGTTTATGACGGAACTCCTCAAGAACTCTATCAAATGCCTGAACTGAGAACTTGGAATCTTGACCTTCCAGATTCATTAAAGCTCCAAACATTCATCGCTCAGACACTACAACTAAAAGAGTCCCTTTTAGAATCCTCGGTTGATGATTTAATCACCTTGATTAAAGAGGAGGGACGGTTATGAAAAATATCGTCATTGGTCGATACATCCCAGGGAACTCTTTTTTATATCGACTTGATCCACGCGTTAAATTGATTGCTCTTGTCTTACTATTTGCAGCAACGTTTATCATCAGTGATATCTGGGTAATGGTCGGTGCTCTTGGATTTGTGATTGCCTTACTTCCGATCGGTAAAATTAGTTTAAAACGCGTTTTCCAAGGATTAAAGCCTTTGTTGTTTTTGCTTATTTTCACGTTTGTCTTTCAAATTTTATTTAACACGCAAGGGCGCTTACTGATTGCAATTCCACTTCAATTTAATATCGTCAATACCCTTCTGGCATTCGCTTTATTTGGATCGTGGTTATTCTTAAAAAGAAAGATAAAATTCACTTTTTTAAGTTTCTTATTGGTGCTTGGATTGATTGTTTACGGCTTCAGTGAATTGACGATGTTTGTCCCTTATAACACGTCGACACTTGCGGTCTATGAAACAGGATTAACCATGGCTTTATTTATTCTATTGAGGTTAATTATCATTGTAACTTTATCAACTGTCTTAACGATTTCAACGAAACCCACCGACTTAAACTTAGGCCTAGAACGTGTTTTAAAACCATTGAAATTAGTGCGAGTAAACACGGAAGAAATCGCCATGATTATTGGGATTGCTTTAAGATATATTCCAACCTTGTTAGATGAGGCAAACAAAATTATGTTGGCTCAAGCTTCCAGAGGTGTCGATTTTCAAGAGGGTAAATTCAAAGATAAAGTTGTTCAAATAATTTCTTTATTGGTGCCGATGTTTATTATTTCTTTCCAACGAAGTGATGAACTTGCAAATGCCATGGAAGCCCGTTGTTTTGTCCCTGGAAAACCCAGAACACGGTTAAATCAATTGACTTGGAAACCCATAGATAGTCTTGTTTTAGGAATCTCAATCATGAGCGTCATTACATCCATCACTTTAAGGATTTTAGGCTCATGACCGCTTTAAAACCAGCCGCTTTATATGATCAATGGGTGACATCGATTCAAAGCTTTAAGGAGGTCGAATTTAGGGCGTATGATAATCATCTTCCAAAGCAAGATGCATCTTTAGAAAACTTACTTAAAGCGCCTTATAAAGACATCCAAGCTTTTAAAGAGTTTTCTTTTGATGGGTTTATAATCGATGACTCCATTACGGTTCGTTTTAGACGCAAATCGGGTACAAAACTTCAAATAGATTGGTCCAATACAATCTCGTCGCGGTACTTGATTGATTTTGGTTATAATGGCACTTTATTTCAGGGGATGCAGCGCCAAAATGCCCCCTTGAGAACCGTCCAATCAGAAATCGAAAAAGTGCTTTCCCACCTCTATCAAACTCCGATTGAAATTTCTCCATCTTCTCGAACCGATCGTGGAGTCCATGCCGATCATAATTTTGCGCATTTTGATGTTCCTAACTTTTCTAGCTTAAAGGAGCCCTTAAAGCTGATTCAAAAAATGGTCCCTGATGATCTTATTATTCATCAAGTCATCCCAGTTTCAAGTGTTTTTCATGCACGATATGACGCTTTGTCGAAAACTTATCAGTACCGTTTAAGTGAAGAAAAAAGTCTGTATGACCTTCATTCAGCTTGGGTCGTTCCTGAGTTAAATGCGGATGAGATAAGAAAAAAAATGGACGTCTTTATTGGTGTTCATGACTTTAAAAACTTCTCAAAATATCGAGACTTTTCAGCCACAATTAGAAGTATTGAATTCATTCGTTTAACGGAAGAAAATAAGACGGTTATCTTAGAAATCAAAGGTCAATCTTTTATGCGCTACATGATTAGAATGATGGTAGGTGCACTCGTCAAGTATGATAAAAAAACGATTGTTGAGGGCTTAGAAAATCCAGAGATATCTCTAGGTAAACATATCGCTCCAAGTCATGGATTAACCCTGACGCATATCGACTATTAAAAAGGCCACCCTTGATTAAGGATGGCCTTTTATTATGCGTCTAATTTATGTTCTTGGATGATCTTATCAATTAAGTTTTCAGGAACCTCTTCATACCGGGCAAAGGACCGAGTAAAAGAACCACTGCCTTGGGTCATGGCTTTTAAATCAACGGTGTATTTAACGATTTCAACTTCAGGAATTTCTGCTAAAATATTTTGCCGTCCGCCCTCAAGGGGCTCCATGCCTAAGACGCGTCCACGACGTTTATTCGCATCTCCCATGACGTCACCTAAGTAATCATCTTTGACCGTTATTTTTAGTAACATCACGGGTTCTAAAATGGTAGGTTTAACTTGAGGTAAAGCATTTTTAAAAGCTAAAGTTGCTGCCATCTTAAAGGAGATTTCATTGGAATCAACATCGTGATATTGTCCATCATAAAGAATCGCTTTAACCCCGATAACGGGGAACCCTGCTAAAGGACCTTTTTGGAAGGTTTCAATGAGGCCTTTTTCGACGGCGGGGAAATAGTTTTTAGGGACTGAACCGCCGTGAACTTCCTCAGTAAATTCAAAATCTTTTTCGTTAGGATTCATGGGTTCAAAGCGCATTCTAACTACCCCAAATTGACCCGAACCGCCAGATTGTTTTTTGTGTTTACCTTCGGCATCACCTTTTGCTTTGATGGTCTCACGGTAGACAATCTTTTGATCACTCATATCGACTTCTAGATTGTAACTATTTTTCATTTTATCGGTGATATAACCGATATGAGTCAGACCTTGACCCCCGATCAGTAATTGAGCGGTTTCTGGGTTTCTAACGATATCAATCGTGGGATCTTCAATCTTCATTTTAGCTAAGACAGTGCTGAGCTTATTATCATCATTTTTATTTTTAGGATGTATCCCAATATACATGGTAGGAGTTTGAATTTTTGAGGTTTTAAAAAGAATAGGATCTTTTGGATCAGTAAGGGTGGCGCCTGTAAATAAGTTCTCAATTTTCGCCACCGCCCCGATATCTCCAGCGACGATGGTATCCATTTCAATTTGTTCTTTACCTCGCAAGGTAAACAAGTTACCAATTTTGACCATCTTGCCCGTGTTAGGGACTAAGACCTCTGATCCTGATTTTAAGACGCCTGAGAACACTTTAATCATACTGAGTGTGCCCATAAATGGATCGACTGTCGTTTTAAAAACATACGCAGATAAAGGAGCGTCATTTCGAGTGTCGCGTTCAATCACGATGTCACTATTGGGTCTGATTCCTGAGACTGGTTTTAAGTCATTGGGGGAGGGCATAAAGTTTTTAATGATGTCTAAACAGGCATTAACTCCAATGTTTAAATCGGCGGAACCAAAGACGATGGGTTTTAAATCACCATCTAAAACCCCTTTACGTAAACCTTCATAAATTTCTTCTTGAGAAATGGCCTCTCCCGCAAAGTGTTTATCAAATAATTCTTCACTGGTTTCAGCGACAGATTCAACTATTTTTGTTCTAAAAGGTTCGACCTGAGCTAAGGTGGCGTCATCAAGTTCAGTTATTTTTGAACTGCCGCCTTCGTGCAGTTTTTTATTCATGTCAACTAAATTGACATACCCTTTAAAATCTTCACCCTCGACCACCGGCCACAAGAAGGGAACCGCTTGATAGCCTATGGTCCCTTGAATAGACTCTAAGATTTTTTCAAATTTCACATTCGGTTTATCCATCTTATTGACATAGATGATGGTCGGGATATGTCGTTCATTGAGCTCATTCAAAACCCGTTCACTACCGATATCAATGGCTTTAGTTCCATCAATGACTAAAATCGCTCCCTTCACCACATCAAGGGCTTGATATAGTTCATTGACGAACTCTTCGCTACCGGGGGTATCTAAAAAATTAATTTTATAATCCTTAAATTCTATCGGAACTAGGCTGGTTGAATAAGATGTTAACTTAGCATGCTCTTCAGGAAGGTAATCAGAGGTCGTTGATTTGGATTCAACAGATCCTTTTTTAGCCTTCGTTCCGCTCAGAAAAAGGGCAGATTCAACAAAGCTTGTTTTCCCTGTACCTGTGTGCCCAACGATGGCAACGGTGCGCATTCGGTTCACTTCATAGTGCTTCATAATACATCCTTTCTTTAGGTATAAAACCGCTTTAATGTGTCATGTATACGTTTACATTATATCAGTATTTTGATCTTCTTTTAAGCGGTTTTTGGTTATTTATAAAATTTGTAAGGAGACGGAATCATGGTTATAATAGTGAAAGATTGTGCCATAATAGACGTAGAAAGAGAGAACCCGATGCCAAAACCATTGTTTATTACTTTTGAAGGACCTGAAGGCTCAGGAAAGACCTCGGTCATTCAAAATATTTATAAAGTACTCCAAGATAGCGGTCAAGATGTCATCGTTACCCGTGAACCGGGTGGCGTTAAAATCAGCGAAGAAATTCGTAATATATTACTGAATAATCAACACTTAGGGATGGACCAAAAAACCGAAGCCCTTCTTTTTGCAGCCTCTCGTCGGCAACACGTTATCGAAGTCATCAAACCTGCTTTAGATGCCAATCAAACCGTATTATGTGATCGCTATATCGATTCATCTCTTGCTTATCAAGGTCATGCTCGCGGGATAGGAATCGAAGAAGTGTATCAACTTAATTTATTTGCGATTGAGTCTTTGATGCCTGATTTGACCCTGTTTATTGATGTTAGCCCAGAAGTAGGACTTGCCCGAGTTAAAAATAATCAACGGGAAATGGATCGTCTTGACAATGAAAGCTTAACTTTCCATGAAAAGGTCTATGAAGGGTATCTGAAACTTGCTGAAATCGAACCGGACCGCATTAAAATCATTAATGGAAATCAACCCATTGAAAACGTTGTTCAAGACGCTTTAAAACACATTTTAGCTTAGAGGTCTCATGAATTACCAAGAAGCAGTGCAGGCTCAACCTCAAATCATTCGCCATTTGAAGCGAAGTATGGATCAATCCAAGCTATCCCATGCGTATATTTTTGAAGGTTCTAAAGATAGCTTTGTAGAGGAAATTGCAATTTATTTTGCAGTTTTATTGTTATGTGGAAATGAAGAGCACCCAACCATCACTCAGCGTGTCACAAATCGGACCCACCCTAACGTTCATATAATTGAATCAAGCACCCCAACGATCACTAAAGACGATATCTTAAACTTGCAACATGATTTCAATCAAACCGCCATCGAAATCGGTCCAAAAATTTATATCATTATGGACGCGCACAAGATGAATGCCTTTGCGGCCAACGCGCTTTTAAAATTTTTAGAAGAGCCGCATTCTGACATATATGGAATTTTAGTGACCGATGATGCCCAAAAGCTATTACCAACTTTGATTTCTAGAAGTCAAGTGCTGCCTTTTCCTAGTTTAGGTAAGAAAGTCATTGAAAAACGGTTGATAGAAGAAGGCATTGATACTTTTAAAGCAAAGATTGCGGCTCATTTATTTCAACGCGTTGACCGAGCCTTATCCTTCATTGAAGACCCCGATACTGACCGGATTATCGATGGCGTTAAAGGGCTTTATAAGACTTTGGAAAAGGGCCAATCTTTATTAGTTTATCTCCATCATGAGTGGCCAGATTTAACCCGTGATTCTAAAACCATTGAGCTCTTCTTAGAGCTCATGATGCTTTATCAAAAGGACCTTCTGTATGCTAAAATGGGGGTAGAAGAAGCGATCACGTTTAATGAAGATTTAGCGACTATTGAAGGACTAAATACCCAATTATCCAAACCCCATATTTTAGCGATTTGGGAAAAAATCTTAAATCTCAAAGAAAAACTGCATCATCCGATTCATCATTCATTGGCATTTGAGGATGTGGTGTTGAGTCTAGAAAGGGGTATTTATGAAACGTGATGTCATTGGAGTCCGTTTTCAACCGGCCGGGAAAAAGTACTATTTTGATGCGACCGAAATCGCTTTTCATAGCCTTGATAATGTGGTCGTGGAGACGGTCCAAGGGGTTGAATTTGCAGAGGTCGTCGAGGCAAATAAATCGATGGATGATGACGTCTTAACAGAGACCCTCAAACCGATTCTTCGTCGGGCTAACGAAGATGATATGAATGCCTATCAAGATAATTTAAAAAGTTATGAATCTATCTTAGAAGAGACCGAAAACTTGGTCCAAAAACATCGTTTAAAAATGCGCTTACTTAATGCCCATTACACCTTAGATCGTTCCAAACTTATCATTGAATACATCGCTCCTGAGCGAGTCGATTTTAGAGAACTTTTAAAAGATTTATCTCGGACCTTTAATACGCGTCTTGAACTTCGACAAGTGGGGGCTAGGGATAGTGCAAAATACTTGGGAGGAATCGGTCCGTGTGGATTGATTTTATGTTGTAATACATTCTTAGGTGAGTTTGATTCGATTTCGATTAAGATGGCTAAAAATCAAAATCTTGCGCTCAGCCCTATTAATGTTTCGGGATTATGTGGAAAGTTATTATGCTGTTTAAAATATGAAGACGAGATGTATACCGAACATCGCACTGGATTACCGAAAGAACAAAGTCAAGTTGAAACGCTTGAAGGAATCGGAACAGTTTTATCTAATAATGTTTTAGAACGCAAAGTTAGAGTCTACATCGAAAATAAAGGGGTCCATTACTTTTCAGTGGATGACCTTGTCGTTGAAGATGCTTACGAGTAAATATGAGCTCTAAAGCGCTCCATTATTTGCTTGGGCACTCCCATTTAAAAATCCTTCAAGATCCTGATTATCTCCAGTTTTCATTGGATTCGATTTTAGTGGCTGATTTTCTGAGATTGACCCAAAAAATACAATCAATTATGGATTTGGGGACAGGGGTTGGACCTGTTCCTTTGTTTTTATCAACCAAAACCTCAGTTCCAATAACGGGTGTTGATATTCAAGAAAGACTAATTGAGCTGGCTAAGGAAAATGCAGTTATAAATAATCTAGATAAGCAAATCACCTTTAAAACACTTGATATCAAAGATATTCCAAAGCACTTTAAGTCACAATCTTTTGATGCGGTGATCGCTAACCCCCCGTTTTTTAAAGTCAGCAAAGATTCACCACTTAACGAAAAAGCTGAAAAAAGTATGATGCGTCATGAACTCAAAATGACCTTAGAAGATTTAATTCAGCAAGCCGCATATTTATTAAAAAACCAAGGCACTTTGACCTTGATTCACCGGGTTGATCGTTTACCTGAGATCATCCCCTTATTAAAAAACTATGGGATGCCTGTCAAACGGATCCGTTTTGTTCATCCAAAGAAGGAAAAAGAAGCCACCAGTGTGTTAATTGAAGCCCGGAATAAAGGCCAAGAAACACTTACGGTTTTACCCCCTTTATTTGTGCACGATGAAAATAACGAATACTCAAAAGAAATCAAAAAAATCTTTAATCTTAAGGAGTAATGAAGATGCCAGGGTCCTTTTATATCGTTTCAACGCCCATCGGTCATCTTGATGACATGACGATAAGGGCTATTAACACCTTAAAATCGGTGGCTTTTATTTATGCTGAAGATACTCGTCAAACGTCTAAACTCTTAAAACATTATGCGATAAAGACGCCTTTGATTAGTCTTCATGAGCACAATGAACTCGCTAGAATTGATGAGATTATTTCTAAACTTGAAGAGGACTTATCTGTCGCCCTTGTTAGTGATGCAGGGACTCCCCGTATTTCTGATCCGGGCGATCAAATTGTTCCTCAATTGATAGAACGTGGCATAAAAATTGTCCCAATTCCAGGGCCAAGTGCTCTTCTAACCGCCCTGGTGACTGCGCCTTTTGAGTTGCGTGAGTTTACCTTCATTGGATTCATACCGCATCAGAAAAAAGCGCAAAAAACTTTGTTTGATCGGATCAAAAACTATCCTGGAGTCCTTGTCTTTTATGAAGCCCCCCACCGGATTAATGCGACTTTAAAAGTGATGTATGAACATCTAGGTTCGCGGTTAGTTTCGACGGCTCGCGAACTCACTAAAATGTATGAAACATGTGAAACATTTACGTTATCTGAAACGTTTGAAATTCCTTCACCTAAGGGTGAATATGTTATTATGGTGAAGGGATTTTATGGAACGTTAGCGTTACCTGAAGATTATCTTGAGCATTATGAGATTTTAAGAGCGGATGGGTGGAGCGAAAAAGACGCCATCAAAGAAGTTGCCCATGCTCGAAAAATTCCTAAAAATACCGTATATATGGCGGTTAAAAACGCCAAAAAGGAGTCAGAATGAAGCCGACTTTTTATATCACAACGCCGATCTATTATCCGAGTGGCAAACTCCATATTGGGAATGCCTATACGACTATTTTTTGCGATGCATTAACCCGCTATAAAAAATTAAATGGATTTGATACTTACTATTTAACAGGCATGGACGAACACGGTAAAAAAGTGGAAACGTCTGCCATTAAAAATCAAAAATCGCCGCAAGATTATGTGGATCAAATCGCCGAAGAGACACAGCAATTATGGGCGCTTCTCGGGATTCAATATGATGATTTTATTAGAACTACAGAAAAGCGTCATAAGACTGTGGTTCAAACCTTCTTTGAAAAACTGGTAGAACAAAAAGATATCTACTTAGGAGAGTACGAAGGTCACTATTGCATTCACTGTGAATCTTTTTTTACTGAATCACAATTATTAGAGAATAATGCGTGTCCAGATTGTGGTCGCGAAACGCAAAAACTCAAAGAAGAAAGTTACTTTTTAAAATTATCCAAATATGAGAAGAAACTGGCTGATTATATTCGAGCAAATCCTGATTTCATTCAACCAGAAACCCGCCGCAACGAGGTCTTGGCTTTTATTGAGCAAGGTCTTAATGACTTATCAGTCTCAAGAACAACGTTTGATTGGGGTATTAAGGTGGTGTCAAATCCGAAGCATGTGGTGTATGTTTGGTTGGATGCATTGACAAATTATATCTCGGCTTTAGGGTATGGTTCGGAGGATGCAAAGTACCAGAAATATTGGCTCGGTGATGAAGTGTTGCACGTCGTGGGAAAAGATATTTTAAGGTTTCATGCGATTTATTGGCCCATCATGTTGATGGCCCTCGAGATTCCTATCACGTTTAAATTATATGCGCATGGTTGGTACTTGATGAAAGACGGAAAGATGTCTAAATCTAAAGGGGGTGCCATTTACCCTGAAGTCTTTGTCGAACGATATGGCCTTGATGCTTTTAGATATTACATGCTGCGAGAACTTCCTTTTGGGGGGGATGGATTATTTGCACCAGACGCTTTCTTAGAAAGACTTAATTTTGACCTTGCTAATGATTTAGGAAACTTAATCAACCGGACCACCGCGATGACGGAACAATATTTTAAGGGTGTTGTTCATCAAAAAAATGCTCCCAATGATTTTGACTTTGATGTCGAAAAAACTGTGGTTGATACCATCGCTCAATACCATGAAGCGATGGATGCATACCACCCAGCTCTTGCCCTTGCCGCGACATGGAGATTGATTTCACGACTTAATAAATACGTCGATGAAACAACACCGTGGGTCCTTGCTAAAGCGGATGATAAAGCACCTCTTGAAAACGCTATGTACCACCTTTTAGAAGGTCTACGAATCGTTGGAATTCTTTTAAAACCGATTATGCCTTCGACAAGTGAATCAATGTTTAAAATTTTAAATGTAGAATCAAGTTCCGATACTTTTGAGTCGTTAATTTTTGGACATAAGGGATCTTACCAAGAGATTCAAAGAAGTATCGCTTTATTCCCAAGATTGGATATAGATGTGGAGTTAAAAGCACTCAATTCATCTCTTGAAACACCGCCTGCCCCAGTTACTCAACCGATGGCCCCTGAGGTCTCAATTGATGATTTTGTCAAACTTGACTTAAGGGTGGGTTTAATTAAGGCCTGTAAAAAACATCCAGATGCCGATAAACTTTTAGTGTCTGAGGTGGACTGTGGCGAAGAAAAAACCCGCCAAATTGTCTCGGGCATTGCCCAACACTACACGCCTGAACAGATGGTGGGTAAAAAAGTCATTGTGGTGGCGAATTTAAAACCCGTCAAACTAAGAGGAGAACTCTCTGAGGGGATGCTTTTAGCGGGTTCAAATGAAAAACAATTAGAAGTCGTGAGTGTCGACCACTTAAACCCCGGCGATAAAGTTAAATAGCAATATATTTAGTTGACAAGGTCTATGCATTACGCTATTATATTGTCCGGTACATTTTTAAATATCCACGTTAGCCCTCACAATAAAATTTAGGAGGTTCAGCTATGAAAACGATCATGGCTAATAAAAATACTGTTGATCATCAATGGTATGTCATCGATGCTGCCGAGCAACGTCTTGGTCGGCTATCAACAGAAGTTGCTTCCTTATTGCGAGGCAAGCACAAACCCACCTACACGCCCCATGTAGACGGTGGCGATTACGTCATTATTATTAATGCTGACAAAATCGAACTTACAGGTAACAAATGGGACCAAAAAACTTATTATACTCACTCTCACTATCCAGGCGGACTTCGTTCGATGACTGCCAGAGTGATGAACGCTAAGTTTCCCGAACGTCTTGTCGAAAAAGCGATTAAAGGGATGCTCCCTAAAGGTACGCTTGGACGCGAGATGTTCCAAAAATGTTTTGTATATGCAGGTGATGCTCATCCCCACGCGGCTCAAAAACCTACTGCATATGCCTTAAAAGGTTAGGAGGAAACGATGGCAAAAGAAGTGAGCTATCTCGGAACGGGTCGTCGTAAACGCTCCATTGCCCGAGTCATTATTAAACCGGGAACTGGGAAACTAGAAATCAATGGACGTACGTTTGAAGATTATATTCCATCCGCCGCAATTCGTTTAGATGTTGCGCAACCTTTAACCCTTACTAGCAATGAAGGAAATTTTGATATTTCTGTCAATGTTGAAGGCGGAGGCATTAGTGGTCAAGCCGGTGCGATTCGTTTAGGCATCACGCGGGCTTTACTTGAAGTGAACGCGGAATACCGTAAAGTGTTAAAACCAGCGGGTTTAATTACGCGCGATCCTCGCGTTAAAGAACGTAAAAAACCAGGGCTTAAAAAAGCAAGAAGAGCTCCCCAATTCTCAAAACGTTAATCAAACAAAGCATGGTTCATCGAACCGTGCTTTTTTTATTCATCTTGAAGGTGACTTAAATTCAGTCTATAATAATGTGACTCACGGAGGTTGTCATGTCAGTACGCGTTCGTTATGCACCCAGTCCCACCGGTTATTTACACATTGGTAATGCGAGAACCGCATTATTCAATTATTTGTTTGCGAAGAAATATGGGGGGACCTTCATCATCAGAATTGAAGATACTGATATCGAGCGTAATGTTGAAACGGGCATTGAAAACCAATTAGAGATGGCAACATGGCTCGGTTTAGATTGGGATGAGTCGATTGATAAACCCGGTGCATACGGGCCTTATCGTCAACTTGAAAGATTGGAAATTTATCAAAAATTTGCCAATCAATTATTAGCCTCAGGTCACGCGTATAAGTGTTACTGTACCAAGGAAGAATTAGACGCCGAAAAAGAAGCGCTCCTTGCTAAAGGGGATGACCGCTTTCATTATTCTAAAAAATGTCTTCACGCTCCCGAACAAGATAAACCATTTGCGATTCGCTTTAATGTCCCGGCTTCAAAAAGCTACACCTTTAACGATATTGTTAAAGGGGAAGTGACCTTTCAAAGTGAAGATGTGGGCGATTGGGTAATGGTTAAACAAAACGGGATTCCTACTTATAACTTTGCGTGCGTCGTAGATGATCACTTAATGGAGATTTCTCACGTCTTAAGAGGTGAAGACCACATCACTAATACGCCCCGTCAAATGATGGTTTTTGAAGCATTAGACTGGACCATCCCGACGTATGGCCACATGACGCTTATTGTGAATCACGACGGTAAAAAACTTTCCAAGCGCGATCATGATATTTTGCAATATATTGGTCAATATCAAGACAAGGGCTATTTACCAGAAGCATTATTCAATTTTATTGCTCTCCTTGGATTTTCTCCGGGTGAGAAAGAGCTATTGACCAAAGAAGAAATGATTGAAGCGTTTGATGCAACCAAACTATCTAATCACCCCGCAACGTTTGATACCCAAAAACTCGATTACTTTAATGCGCAATATTTAAAAAGATTAGAGATGGATGCCTTAAAAACGTTAACCCGTCCATTTGTTGAAAAAGAAGGAATCTTAAAAGGTCGCTCGGAAGAGTGGTTTGAAAGTTTGCTGGCTGTATTCCAAGAGAGAATGGTCTGTGGCGAGGACATCATCACCCTTTACCATGATTTCTTAGAGCAACCCTTCACCTGGGATGATGAAGCGAAGCAGGTCATGTCAGAACCCACGGTTAAATCGCTTATCCATACATTTGCAGCGTCATTTAAAGCTTTGAAGCCCTATGATCCTACGAGCCTTAAGGCTTTGATTCAAGCATCTGGGGAGGCCACCGGAAGTAAGGGTAAAATGTTATTTATGCCCCTCCGCTTAGCCACCACCGGATCCATGCATGGGCCTGAACTTCCTAAACTTTTACATTTGCTAGGTCAAGATTTAATTCAGCAGCGTCTTGCGCAATCAATCGCTTGGTTAAATGGTGCATCTTAAATCGTTGTGATATAATAGATTTAACAATTTTAAAGGAGATTTTCATTGCATGACAGGAACAGTTAAATGGTTCAATGGTGAAAAAGGATATGGCTTTATTACCGATCAAGAAGGCCAAGATATTTTCGTTCATTACAGTGCGATTAATGTCGAAGGATTTAAGACTTTACATGAAGGTGACGCCGTTACCTTTGAAGTTACTGACAGTGATCGTGGACCCCAAGCTGCAAACGTAGAAAAAATTGTAAAGTAACAGGGACTTCGGTTCCTGTTTTTTTTCGCCATAAACGGCTTAACAATTATGTTACAATAACGGTGAGTTATTGAAGGAGTTTTTATGCGTATTTACAACACACTCTCTCGCCAAACGGAACCATTTAAATCGATTCATCCTGGCATCGTCAATATCTATGTTTGTGGACCAACCGTCTATAACTTCATTCACATTGGCAATGCCCGTCCGGTGATCTTTTTTGATGTGGTCAGACGGACCTTTGAATATTTAGGTTACTCAGTAAAGTTTGTCTCTAACTTAACAGACATAGATGACAAGATTATCACCCGTGCTAAAGAACTTGAAGTCAGTGAACAAGAATTGACTCAAACTTTCATTCGAGCCTTTTTAAACGACGTAGAAAAACTAGGATCTTCCACAAAGTACGATTCCCCCAAAGTCACCGATCATATCGACCCCATCATTCGTTACATTGAAAAGTGCGTGAGCTCAGGGTTTGCCTATGAAGCCGACGGTGATGTCTATTTTGATGTGTCAAAACTTAAAGATTATGGCATCTTATCCCAACGCCATTTATCCGAACAAACGCAAGGTGAAAAATCATTAAATAACGATAAAAAGAAAAACCCTTTAGACTTTACCCTTTGGAAAAAAACCGAAGAAGGGATAAAGTTTAAAGCTCCTTGGAGTGAAGGACGTCCAGGATGGCACACCGAATGTGTCGCCATCATCGAGGATACTTTTGGCGAAAAAATTGATATCCATGGGGGCGGAAGTGATTTAATTTTCCCTCATCACGAAAACGAAATGGCCCAAGCCCAAGCGGTTTCAAACCACCATTTAGCTAATATTTGGATGCACAATGGTCACCTTCAAATTGAAGATGAAAAGATGTCAAAAAGCAGTGGTAACATGATTTTCGTCAAGGATATTGACGTTGATCCGATGGGCTTTAGACTCTTTACACTAGGCACCTATTACCGGGCTCCTTTGATGTATTCAGAGGATGCTTTAAGTACGTATGTCAATGAATGGGACCGTTTAAAAAGAACCTATTCTCAAGCCTTCTATGCCCTTGATTTAATTGAGTATTTAGACGAAAAACCGAAGACATATCCTGAAATCGAAATCTTACATGATCAATTTATTGATGCTATGTCTGATGACTTTAATACCCCTAATGCTCTGACATCGATGTATGCAGTGGTGAAGATTTTGAATCAAAAACTTCGGGAAGATGATGCCTTTGAAATGATCTTAGCCGCGTACAAAAATTTAGACACGATGTTTTCAATCTTAGGTTTAAAAGTTTCACTTAAACGACTAA
This sequence comes from Candidatus Izemoplasma sp., assembly GCA_018402725.1. Classification (GTDB taxonomy): domain Bacteria; phylum Bacillota_I; class Bacilli_A; order Izemoplasmatales; family Izemoplasmataceae; genus JAGYII01. The sequence continues at coordinate 39,280 of JAGYII010000002.1, forward strand.
CAAAAGATGATCGTAACATGTACCATGCGTGGAAAGACGCTCGGAAAAATAAAGATTATGAAACCGCCGATCGCCTCCGTGAGAAACTGACTGAACGCGGCATTCTCGCATGAAGCTTCCGAGTGGCCAAGCGCTCGCTTATTTAGGCGATGCCGTTTATGAAGTTACCTTGAGAAAATTAGCCATTGAAAAAGGGGTGGATACCCCTGAAAAACTCCATCAAACAGTCGCTTCTTTAACGCACGCTCAAGCTCAATCAGATGCCTATCTTCAGTTACACGATGAATGGACCGATTCTGAAGTAGAGTACTTCAAAAAAGGACGAAATGCCCCGGTATCTAAAAAGTCACGGTCGGTCTCTTTAGAAGTGGCCCATGAGTCCACCGGCTTTGAAGCGATTTTTGGAGCCCTCTATTTAAATCAAGCCCACGACCGAGTCACCCATTTATGTAGGCTTATCATCGAAGGTCATTTATCAAAATAATTTCCCAAATCAACTTTAAGATATTCAAGAAAATCAAATGCTAGGATGAAAGGGCAGGTGACCTATGATAATTTATGGAAGAAACCCCATTAGTGTTGCATTGAGCAAGGGCCGCAAGGTTCATGCCTTCTTTGCCCTCAAAGGATTTAACGATCCGCATCTTAGCCCCTATCTTGAAAAAAGCCCACTAACGTGGCAAGACAAAATGGTGCACCAACAAATGTTTGGGTATGACACCCAGGGCATTGCAGCTGAAGTTGAAGACTACCCCCTTCACGATTTATCTCGACTAAACGCTTTAAAGCACCCCATGCGCATCGTACTATTAGATGGCGTCACGGATCCGCATAACTTTGGAGCGATCATCCGTAGTGCAGAGGCGTTTGGATTAGATGCGGTGGTGATCCGTAAGGACCGGAGTGTCTCCATTACCCCGGCGGTGGTTAAGGCTTCTTCAGGCGCAATCGAAACCATCGATATTGTCCAAGTTACCAATATTCACCAGACCATTTTGGCTTTACAAAAACAAAATGTCTTTGTGTATGGATTGGCCGGTGAGGGGAATCATGACCTCTCAACGCTTGCTCATCCAGGTGCCATCGCCGTTGTCTTAGGGGCCGAAGGAGATGGCATTTCTAATCTTGTAAAGAAAGTGTGTGACGGGCTGATTAAGATTCCAATGTCAGGCCAGATTGAATCACTTAACGTTTCAGTCGCAGGGGCCATTGCCTTTCACGAGATGCAAAAAGGGCGAACGTGATTAAATATCGCGACCTTAACGATCATGAGATTATTTACTTGATCGTCGAGGGCGACGAAGATGCATTCGCACTAATGGTTGAAAAGTACAAACCACTGATTTACCGAATCATTTATCATTTCAGGCTCGCCTATATGCTTGATGATATCTATCAAGAGTCCGTTATCACACTCCATAAGTCAGTGTTTGCTTATGATGCCTCATTTAATAAAACGTTTACCCGGTTTCTAGAACTCAACTTATCTCGTATGATGATGTCTCAAATTCAACGATTAAGGCGTCACTCCGAAACTTTATTTCTTAATGAAAAGCCTCTGGCTCAACGTTTTCATGCTCAATGTGACCATAGTCCTTACTTTGACTTGTACATGGGCGACATTAAAAAAGCTCTGACTTCAATTGAATATAAAGCCTTCTTAAGAAGAGACATCCAACTTAGATCGATTGAAAAGATTGCCAAAGAATTAGATTGTGGGGTGCATAGTGTGTATAATGCATTACACCGTGCACGGCTTAAAGTTAAGCAATTATTCCCCGATGAGCTTGACAAAGACCGTGCTATTTGATACATTATTTATTTGCAAGTGCAAAGGATGATTTGGATGAAAAAAAAGGTTTCACTCGCGTGCAGCGAATGTGCTCAAAGGAACTATTCAATTGACCCCAGCTCATCACGCACCACGCGTCTAGAAGTTAAAAAATATTGTTCTAAATGTAAACGACATACGTTGCACAAGCAAACGGTATAGGAGATTCTCATGGCCGAAGAAAAAAAATCATTTAATGTCTTAAACATTTTAAAAAAAGAGTATCCCTTTGAAGGTATTTTACTGGGTCTTTTAGGGGCTTTAGTTTTAGTGCTTGGGATTTATATTTTTGAAGGTGAAGTCTTAGAAGTTAGATTAACCGAGTGGTGGATTTTTGATGCCCCTTGGAAAATCATTACCTTCTCATTTATCATCATGGCCATTGGAGCTGCGGCTCTTATTTATGCCATTGCGCCCTTCTTCATTCCTGGTTTAAAAGAAATGAACAAAGTATCTTGGCCCACTCGGAGCATGTTAAATAATTATTTATCTCGTGTTTTTGGGTTCTTGCTTATAGTCGCCGTGATGTTTATCCTTTATGATCTTGTTTTTGTTCCACTATTTAATTTCCTTTACCAGTTAGGAGCTTAATGTGGCTGATTTTTATTCTCAAAAAAATTGGTACATCGTTCAAACCTATTCAGGCTTAGAAAATTCGGTCAAAGTTAACTTAGAGCGCCGGATTGATACGATGCAAATGGAAGACAAAATCTTTCAAGTCGTCATTCCTGAAGAATTGACCTATGAGAGAAAATCAGATGGTTCAATGAAAGAGAAACTGGTTAAAATCTATCCCGGGTATGTATTTATTGAGATGATTGTGACCGATGACTCATGGTTTGTGGTCAGGAATACCCCAGGAGTAACCGGATTCCTAGGTTCTTCTGGAGGCGGAACTAAACCGATTCCCCTTCCCCCTGATGAAATTAATCCAATTCTTAAAAAAGCCGGTCTAATGGCCGCGCCTAAACTCCATATCAGCTTGGGTGACAAAGTACGCGTTGCTGCAGGCCCCTTTAAAGACCAACAAGGTGTTATCGATGAAATTGATATCGATCGTAGTGTGGTCACCATCTTAGTTGAAATGTTTGGACGGGAAACCCCAGCTGAACTCGGCTTTGATGAAATTGAAAAATTATAATTAATCCTTGAAATTTAAGTGCACGTCACGTACAATTATCAAGCGTGCAAGATAACGCGTGGAAGGGCGAATCGCCTGTTGACCACATCACGATCGAAAAGGAGGTTTAATCGTGGCTAAAGAAATTAAATCATTAGTAAAGTTACAAATTCCGGCAGGAAAAGCGAATCCAGCTCCGCCCGTGGGTCCCGCCCTCGGACAAGCAGGGGTTAATATTCAAGATTTCTGCACGCAATTCAACGAACGAACTAAAGATAAGATGGGTAATGTTATCCCTGTTGTCATCACCGTGTTTAACGATCGTAGTTTCACATTTGTGACTAAAACACCCCCTGCTTCAGACTTACTTAAAAAAGCAGCGGGACTAGACAAAGGTGCAAGTGCATCTTCAAAAGAAGTAGCGGGAAAGATTTCTCGCAATCAACTTCGTGAAATTGCGGAAACCAAATTGCCTGACTTAAATGCGAACGACGTCGATGCCGCAATGAATATCATTGCTGGGACCGCTCGCAATATGGGCATTGAAATTAAAGACTGATTCCATTTAGTTGTGACATGCAACTGAATGTGGGAGGAAGTTTTCTGTTAGACCACATTTAGGAGGATTTATCATGCCAAAAAAAGGCAAAAAGTACTTAGCGGCGCTTGAAAAAGTAGACCGTACCAAAAAATACAGTGTAAAAGAAGCCGTTGATTTAGTTAAAAAGATTTCCTTTGAAAAATTTGATGCCGGGGTTGAATGTGCGATTCGTCTCAACTTAGACCCTCGTCAAGCCGATCAAAACTTAAGAGGTGCCTTCGTGTTACCTCATGGGACCGGTAAAGTGAAACGAGTAGCCGTCTTTGCTCAAGGCGATAAAGCCAAAGACGCAAAAGAAGCTGGCGCAGACATTGTCGGTGCTGAAGACCTTGCGGAAAAAATCTTGGCCGGATTCGAAGACTTTGATGTCATCGTTGCAAGCCCTGATATGATGGCGATTGTCGGTAAACTTGGCCGGACACTTGGACCGAAAGGTTTAATGCCCAATCCAAAAGATGGAACCGTCACCGCAGACATAAGTAAAGCCGTTGAAGAAATTAAAGGCGGTAAAGTATCATACCGTGTTGATAAAGTTGGAAACATGCATGCCATCGTCGGAAAAGTAAACTTTGATGCTGCTAAGTTAGTTGAAAACATCCAAGCGTTCTATGATACAATGGTCAGAGCAAGACCAAGTACAGTCAAAGGAACCTTCGTGAAAAATATTGCGATTGCTTCCACCATGGGTCCAGGTGTTATCTTAGATCCTGATTCCATTATGTAATTATTGAAATTAAAAGCGAATAAACCCACCGTCGAAGACTTAGGGGCGCAAGCTTAATCATCCTAACGAGACAAACTTGGAAATTCCATCCACTTTTGTCTTCGCAAAAGTGGGTTTTTCATGCCAAAAATCATGAAAAAAGGAGGAATGAAATTGGTACGTAAAGCGATAGAAAAGAAAATCTTTGAAGTTGAAACTCTCACCGAGAAGATGAAATCTGTTCCCTCATTTGTCGTTGTTGACTATTTAGGACTTACTGTTGAAGCAGTAACGACCTTAAGACGTCAATTATATGATGCGAAATGTGAGTTTAAAGTTATCAAAAACAACATCATCCGCCGGGCAGCGATTGCCGCTGGGCTCGATGATTTAGCGGATGGATTAGTTGGCCCAAGTGCTGTAGCCTTCTCCAATGAAGACCCCGTCGCTGCTGCAAAAATTCTTTATGAATTTGCAAAAACACACGACGCTTTGAAACTCAAAAAAGGAACCGTCGATTCACAAGTCCTTAGCGTTGAACAAGTTCAACAATTGGCAAAAACTCCATCACGCGAAACCTTACTTACAATGTTTGCAGCAGGTTTACTCCAACCCATCAAAGAAGTGGCGATTGGATTACAAATGCACATCGAAAATTTAGAAAAATAATAATCTTAGGAGGATTAAAATTATGGCTGGATTATCAAATGCCGATATCATTAAAGCATTAGAAGGAAAAACATTACTTGAACTCAAAGAACTCGTAGACATGATGAAAGAAACATTCGGAGTTGACCCAAGTGCGGTCGCCGTTGCTGCACCAGGAGCTGGCGCAGGCGCTGCAGATGCTGCACCGACTGAAGTCAGTGTCATCTTAGTCAATGCAGGCCAAGGTAAAATTGGCGTTATCAAAATCGTTAAAGAACTCACTGGCCTTGGCTTAAAAGAAGCTAAAGACTTAGTGGACGGAGCACCTAAAGCTGTTAAAGAAATGATTAGCCCTGAAGAAGCAGCATCCATCAAGGAAAAACTTGAAGAAGCCGGCGCTGTTGTCGAAATTAAATAACTTACGCATAGCCAATTAAAACCTGAGAGGAAGTCTCAGGTTTTTTGCCTATAAAAAGGAGGTGGCTATGAATCACTATTTTTCGGAAAAACCAAACTCAGTTTCTGAGCCCAAAACCTTTAAGGTTCATATCTTTAATCAGACTTTTACATTCAAAAGTGATGTTGGAGTATTTTCTAAAGATCACCTTGATTTTGCAAGCCGATTACTGGTTGAGAATGTTCAGTTAAAGCCTGATCAAGAAGTGTTGGATTTAGGTTGTGGAGTCGGTGTGATTGGTCTTTTGTTAAAATCACAGGTGGACATCAAACTAACGATGGTAGATGTGAACGAGCGAGCGATTGAGCTTGCGAACCGAAACTTCCAATCCTTGAATTTTAAGGCAAAAGTGATTAAAAGTGATGGCTTTAGTGCTTTGAAAAAAACGAAGTTTGATCATATTGTGACTAATCCACCAATTCGGATTGGTAAAAAAAGTTTATATGAAATGTTAGAAACCGCCACTCACCACCTCCATGAAGATGGAGCGTTGTGGGTCGTCATGCATAAAAAGCATGGGGCAGAATCCTTGATTCACTTTATGGAACAAAACCATAAGGTCGAAACCGTCATTCGTAAAAAGGGATTTAAATTGTTAAAAATATTGAATTCAAATTGACGTTTTGACGACCACGTGATAATATAATAAAATGCGATAAATGCGCTTTTTTGCATTTTTAAGTGTCGTTAATTTATAAATTGGGGTGACTGTTTAGTGGGCTACAAGGTTGTACAATATGGCCGTAAACGTGAGCGTAGAAACTATTCTCGCGTAATGATGAACATTGATTTACCAAACCTCATTGATGTGCAAACGCAATCCTTTGATTGGTTTATCAATGATGGTTTAAGAGAATTATTTGATGACATTTCTCCCATTGATAACTTTACGGGAGATTTAGAGCTTTACTTTGAAGGGTTTGACTTCTCTGAACCGAAGTACACCGTCAAGGAAACCAAAGATAAAGAACTCACCTATGCGCGTCCACTTTATGTGAACGTGCGTTTAGTCAATAACCAAACCGGAGAGATTCAAGAACGCAAGATTTTCATGGGGGATTTCCCGTTCATGACCGATCGTGCGTCATTTGTTATTAACGGCTCAGAACGCGTTATTGTCAGTCAGATTGTCCGCTCAGCTGGGGTATTTTACTCAGTTGAAGTTGATAAAAAGACCTTATCTAAACGTTTCTTAGGCCAAGTTATTCCTAACCGTGGAGCATGGTTAGAATATGAAATGGACGCTAAGAATTTCTTATACGTGAAATTGGATCGTTCTAAAAAAATCCCCTTAACTACATTATTAAGAGCCCTTAACCTCAACGATCCTGGGTTTGTTAAACAATTATTTACCGAAAGTTTTGAGCTTGAACAAACCTACGATAAAGACCACACGCACTCACCTGAAGAAGCCATTCTAGAAGTTTATTCGAAGCTTCGTCAAGGAGAAACCGCGACCATCGATGGAGCGATGAACTTCTTAGTAAGTCGTCTATTTGATGCGAAACGCTATGAACTTGCAGGCGTTGGTCGTTACAAAATTAATAAAAAACTAGATGTTTTCGCGCATGCTCGGAATAAAGTATTAGCCAAAGATATTAAAGATGCTAAAGGCGATGTCGTCTTAAAAAAAGGCACAGTTTTAGATAAAGAGGCGCTTGATTTCTTAAAAGAAAATCGTAAACTCATCCGCCAAACGTTGCCGGGTGTTTTAAGTGCAGACTTAGATTATCGTTTCACCGCTCAAACCAGAATTTTGGATGCCAATCCATGCTTTGGTTATTTAAGTGGCAGTGAAAAACAAGCGATGATTTTAAGCCAAGATTTCCCCTCCGCTAAAGAAGTCTTTAAAAACTATTTAAAAACCGAAGGCTTGACTGAAAAAGGCTTGATTGACCAAGAAGGTAAAATCAAGGTCCAAGAGCTTAAAGAAGGGATTGATGCGACATTAAATCATCCTCAATTAGGCTTAGATATTGCTTCAGTTGAAGTTTTAGAAGTCATGCATTCAAATGATGATGACCAAGAAGTATTGATTCGTATCGTCGGGAATGATTCAACGGAAACTCGCGAACACATCACAGCTTCAGACATCATATCTTCGATTTCATATTACATTAACTTATTCCAAGGGTATGGCCGTTTAGACGATATCGATCATTTAGGTAATCGTCGTTTACGTTTGATCGGTGAACTCTTAAAAAATCAATTTAGAATTGGTTTAGCAAAACTGGAAAAAAATGTTAAAGACCGGATGTCCACCAAGGACGTTGATGATGTAACCCCTAAAGACCTTATTAATATTCGTCCATTAACTTCATCACTTAAAGAGTTCTTCGGATCATCACAGTTGTCTCAGTTCATGAGTCAAACTAACCCACTCGATGAAATCACCCACAAACGGAGAATTTCAGCCCTTGGACCTGGAGGTTTAACCCGTGACCGAGCTGGCTTTGAGGTTCGAGATGTTCATTACTCGCATTATGGCCGGATTTGTCCGATTGAAACACCAGAGGGACAAAACATTGGTTTGATTAATTCGCTTGCGACTTATGTCCGCGTGAATCAATTTGGATTTATGGAAACCCCATACGTTGAAGTTGAAACCATCAAAGATAAATCAGGAAAACATAAAAAACATATTAGCGACCGCATCTTATACATGAGTGCTGATGAAGAAGAGAATTATTACATCGGACAAGCCAACATTAACACCGGCGATGACGGCGTTATTTTAGATGAACAAGTAGTCGGTCGTTACCAAGGTGAAACTAACTTAGTGCCCCAAGAGCGCATTGAGTATATTGACGTTTCTCCGAAACAGATTGTTTCAGTATCCACGGCGTCGATTCCTTTCTTAGAGCACGATGATGCGAACCGTGCCTTAATGGGTGCCAACATGCAACGTCAAGCGATTCCTTTATTAAGACCAAGTGCTCCCTTAGTAGGGACGGGGATTGAATACATCGCTGCCCACGATTCAGGCGCCTGTATTGTTGCGAAACATTCTGGGGTGGTTGATTATGTCGATAGCAAGACCATCATTATTAAACGTTCAAATAAAACAAAAGACCGCTATGAACTCACTAAATTCGAACGGTCAAATCAAGGAACGTGCATCAATCAAGTCCCTCTCGTTAAAAAAGGCGATCAAGTCGAAGCTAACGATATCATCACCGATGGACCTTCGATGGATCAAGGTGAACTCGCACTTGGCCAAAACGTCACTGTCGCATTCATGACCTGGAATGGCTACAACTATGAAGATGCCGTTATCATGAGTGAGCGCTTAGTGAAAGAAGATGTCTACACTTCAATTCATATTGAAAAATATGACGTTGAAGCTCGTGATACGAAACTGGGTAAAGAAGAAATCACCCGTGAAATCCCTAACGTGGGAGAGGAAGGTCGTCGTTATCTTGATGAACGCGGCATCATTATTCCTGGAGCAGAAGTCGATGAAGGTGATATCTTAGTCGGAAAAGTAACCCCTAAAGGCCAAACAGAGCCGACCCCTGAAGACCGTTTACTCTTAGCTATTTTTGGTGAAAAATCACGAGAAGTAAGAGATACATCCCTCCGAGTTCCTCATGGTGGGGGCGGTATCGTTCAATTAGTTAAATATTTCTCCCGGGCTAACGGGGATGAAATGCCACCAGGTGCCAATGAAATTGTGCATGTTTTTATCGTCCAAAAACGGAAAATTTCGGAAGGCGATAAAATGGCAGGGCGCCACGGAAATAAAGGCGTTATTTCTAAAATATTACCGGAAGAAGATATGCCGTTTTTACCCGATGGAACGCCTGTTGACATCATGTTAAGCCCAATGGGCGTGCCTTCACGGATGAACATCGGACAAGTTTTAGAAATCCATTTAGGAATGGCCGCCAAACGACTCGGACTCCACGTTGCTACACCTGTCTTTGATGGGGTGGATAGTGATGATCTTGAGACCATCATGAAAGAAGCTGGGATGGCTTCAAATGGTAAAACCGTTCTTTATTCTGGACGTTCCGGAGAGCCGTATGATAACGAAATTTCAGTCGGCGTTATGTACATGATTAAACTCGACCACATGGTCGATGACAAACTGCATGCCCGTTCGGTCGGACCTTACACCTTAGTCACGCAACAACCGATGGGTGGTAAAGCTCAAAACGGGGGACAACGTTTTGGTGAGATGGAAGTGTGGGCCCTTGAAGCATACGGAGCGGCTTACGCTTTACAAGAGATGTTAACGGTTAAAAGTGATGATATTATCGGCCGTAATAAAGTCTTTAGAGCTATTGTCGATGGTAAATCGATTCCTGGCCCAAGCCTCCCTGAATCATTCAGAGTCCTCACAAGAGAACTTCAGTCATTAGGTATTTCAGTAGAACTGATCAACCGCCAAACAGGATTTAACGAAGCCAACAAATCACTCGTTGAAGATTCTGATGGTGAAGATTATATCGATAAATTCGGTTTCAACGCTTAGGAGATGATTGAATGAGTCAAAAATATTCGCATTATAAAATTAGGCTAGCTTCTCCTGAAGAAATTTTATCTTGGTCTTATGGAGAAGTAGAAAAACACGAAACCATTAACTACCGGACGCTCAAACCAGAGCGCAAGGGTCTTTTCTGTGAAGAAATTTTTGGTCCCACTAAAGACTATCAATGTGCCTGTAATAATAAATCGAAACGGACCTCACAAAGCGGAAAGAAATGTCCGATTTGCGGGGTTGAAATCACGGAAAGTAAAGTCCGCCGGGAACGGATGGGTCATATTAAACTCGCCGCTCCTGTGGTCCATACATGGTATTTAAGAAATGCCCCTTCAAGGATCGCAACGCTCCTTGATATTAAGTCCAAAGATTTAGAAGAAGTCGTCTACTTAGCTTCTTATATCGTCGTCGATAAAGGCGATACCGATCTTCAAAATAATCAAATTTTATCGGAAGCTAAATACACCGAAAAACACCTTGAATATGGAAATCGCTTCAAAGCCTTAAGTGGGGCTGAAGCGGTTAAGGTTTTACTTAAAAAAATCGATCTAGAAGAAGAATCATACAAACTTCGGAAAGAACTTCCGACCGCTTCGAAACAAAAACGCGATAAGATTTTAAAACGCCTTGAAGTAGTTGAAGCGTTTTACAACTCTGACAACAAACCAGAGTGGATGGTGATGGATATTTTACCGGTCATCCCCCCTGAACTTCGGCCCATGGTTCAACTCGACGGGGGCCGTTTTGCGACCACCGACTTAAATGACTTATACCGCCGGATTTTAAACCGGAATAACCGTTTAAAACGTCAAGTTGAACAAAAAGCCCCTGAACTCATTACTAAAAATGAAAAACGGATGCTTCAAGAAGCCGTTGATGCTTTAATTGATAACTCCAAACGCGGCCGTAAAGTCGTGGTTGAAAAAAACCGTCCTTTAAAATCACTTTCAGATATGTTGAGAGGAAAACAAGGTCGTTTCCGTCAAAACTTACTCGGTAAACGGGTCGATTATTCTGGCCGAAGCGTTATCGTGGTTGGACCTGACTTAGAAATGTACCAATGTGGACTTCCTAAAGAGATGGCTTTATCGCTCTTTAAACCCTTTGTGATTCGGGAACTTATTTCAAAAGAAATTGCCTCTAATATAAAGAGCGCAAAATCGATGATTGAACGTCTTGATGCCAAAGTATGGGAAGTTTTAGAAGGCGTCATTAAAGAACATCCAGTTTTACTCAACCGGGCACCTACGCTTCACCGTTTAGGGATTCAAGCCTTTGAACCTAAACTGGTTGAAGGGAAAGCCATCCGTCTTCATCCCCTCGTCACCACGGCTTTCAATGCCGACTTTGACGGGGACCAAATGGCTGTTCACGTCCCTTTATCTGAAGAAGCCCAAGCCGAAGCTCGCGTTTTAATGTTAGCTTCAAACAACATCTTAAACCCGAAAGACGGTAAACCCGTTGTTACCCCTTCTCAAGACATGGTACTTGGAAATTATTACCTCACCTTAGAAAGACCCCATGAAAAAGGCCAAGGCAAAATTTTCAAAGATACGAAAGAAGCCTTACTTGCTTTTGAAAATAAAGAAATTTCTCTTCACGCGGTCATCGCCATTCGAGGATCGTCCCTAGGGAATGCCCCGATCACAGAAGAACAAAGAGAAGGCTATTTACTGACCACGGTGGGTAAACTTATCTTCAATGAAATCTTACCGAAATCATTTGCCTACCTCAATGAACCAAGTTTAGTAAATTTAGAAGAAAACACGCCTGATCGATATTTCTTACCTAAAGGTTCAGATATTGTCACGCACATCTTCAATAATGCTGAACTTGAAGCTAAATCACGGGCCCTACACCGCGCAATTGCGGATACCCCTGATGATACGAAGACAATAAAGTCATTAGAAAAAGAAATTGCGGCCTTAGAAAAAATCGGAGCGCGTCGTTTAGTCGATCCGTTCAGAAAAAAATTCTTATCCATGATTATTTCAAAAGTCTTTGAAGATTTCAAAATCAACGAAACTTCAAAAATGTTAGATAAGATGAAAAACTTAGGCTTCAAATATGCGACCTATGCCGGAATCACCGTCAGCGCGTATGACGTTATGCCTTATTCTAAAAAAACCCAAGTTATTGATGACGCCTCTAAACAAGTCGAACTCATTCAGTCCTTGTTTGAACAAGGTCTCTTGACGAATAAAGAACGCCGCAGTCTCGTTATTAAAGAATGGGAAGTGGCTAAAGATAAGATTCAGCAAGGTCTTAAAGACGAACTCACCATTGATAACCACATCAACATGATGTCAGATTCAGGCGCCCGGGGTAATATTTCAAACTTTACCCAGCTTGCAGGGATGCGTGGATTGATGTCAAAACCATCCGGAGAGACCATCGAACTTCCAATTAAAGCGGCTTTCCGTGAAGGTTTAACGATGTCAGAGTTCTTTATCTCAACCCACGGAGCCCGTAAAGGATCTACGGATACGGCCTTAAAAACCGCGGATTCAGGGTATTTAACGCGTCGTTTAGTCGACGTCTCTCAAGATATTGTTATCACCGAAGAAGATTGCGGCACTAACCGCGGTGTTCACGTGAAAGATATCTTAGACAACGATAATAAAGTGATTGTTTCCTTAGCCGATCGTCTCATTGGCCGATATGCTCAAGAAACCATCGTTCACCCAAAAACCGGAGAAGTGATTGTTGAAAACAACGATTACATCACCGAAATGATGTCTCGTAAAGTCGAGCAAGCCGGAATTGAAGTCGTTAAGATTAGAACGGTACTTACCTGTAATGCAGATCATGGTGTTTGTGAGAAGTGTTACGGACGTAACTTAGCTTCTGGGGAAAAAGTAGAAGTCGGAGAGAGTGTCGGTATCATTGCCGCTCAATCGATCGGTGAACCTGGAACCCAGTTAACGATGCGTACCTTCCATACCGGCGGGGTAGCTGGAGCCGATATTACCCAGGGTCTTCCCCGGATTCAAGAACTCTTTGAGGCAAGAACGCCAAAAGGGAAAGCCATTATCGCTGAAAGTGATGGCGTGATTAACGACATCGAACAAATTGATGAGCGTTTTAAAATCGGCCTATTAGGCGATATTAAAATGGGTGAAGATAAGCCCCGTCAATACAGCTATGAAACCAACAGTGGAGTCAGTCTAACAATCAGTGAAGGCGACCGTGTCGTCGCTGGACAACGTTTAACTGAAGGATCGATTGATCCTAAACAACTCTTAAAAGTGACCGATGCTGAAACCGTCTCTGATTACATCTTAGAAGAAGTGCAAAAAGTGTACCGTGCTCAAGGGGTGGAGATTTCAGATAAACATATTGAAGTCATTGTTCACCAAATGCTTCAACGCGTGAATATTATTGTGAGTGGAGATACGGATTTACTTCCAGGCTCACAAGCCTCGTTGCGTCAATTTAAAACCGCTAACAAAGAAGCTCTTTCTGACCGCTTAAAACCGGCGATTGCCCGTCCCGTTTTATTAGGAATCACCCGGGCCTCTTTAAGAAGCGAATCATTCTTAAGTGCCGCATCCTTCCAAGAAACGACTCGCGTCTTAACGGATGCAGCGATTCGAGGAAAAGTAGATGATTTACTAGGTCTCAAAGAAAACGTCATTATTGGGGGCTTAATCCCTGCGGGTACCGGTATTTTAGCCCATTCTTACTTTGATTATGAAAAGTTAGAAAAAGATGAAGTCTTCACCGATGAGAGTTTTGCCTACAATGATCTTGATGAAGACGCTTTAGATGACATGCCTGAAACATTAGAAGTCGAATAATATCTTGACAAGGATATTTCTATCCGCTATAATCATTCTTGCGCAAAAAGACAGTTGGGTTCTCACGAACCCCTGTTTTAATGGCCTAGATGATACACACGGAACTGTTGTAAGAAAGGAGGAACCTTTATGCCGACAATGAATCAACTTGTAAGAAAAGGTCGTACAGATAAAACAAGAAAGAGTAAATCACCCCATTTGAATATCGGGTTTAACTCTTTACAACGGGCGTACACCGATGTAAGTAGTCCTCAAAAACGAGGCGTATGTACTCGGGTAGCCACCATGACTCCAAAGAAACCGAACTCCGCGCTAAGAAAATATGCAAGGGTTCGTTTAACGAACGGAATCGAAGTGACCGCTTATATCCCTGGCATTGGCCATGCTCTCCAAGAGCATAGTGTGGTCTTAATTCCGGGGCGGCCGGGTCAAAGATTTACCGGGTGTTCGTTACCATATCGTAAGAGGAACACTCGACACCAGTGGTGTCAATAACCGCAAACAAGCACGCTCTAAATACGGAACCAGAAAAACGCGTAAATTACGTGATTGAAAGGAGGAGACAATATGCCTGCGTAAAGGACATATAGCCAAAGAGACGTTTTACCCGATCCACATTTATGATTCTATGTTAGTGACTCGATTAATTAACAGCATCATATTGGAGCAGGCAAGGAACGGCTCAAACCATTTTGTACAATGCATTTAAAGTCGAACAAACCGCCAACAAACCTCCTCTTTCGGTATTTGAAGAAGCGCTTAAAAACATCATGCCAACGTATGAAGTAAAGGCGCGTCGTATCGAAGAGACAAAACTACCAGAATTCCTGTTGAAGTACGGGAAGAAGACGTTATACCCTTGGCTTACGCTGGTTGACGCAATATGCGCGCCTTCGTAATGAAAAAACCATGGAAGAACGTTTAGCCAAAGAAATCATTGATGCGTCAAATGGAGTGGGCGCATCGGTTAAAAAACGTGAAGATATGCACCCGGATGGCGAGGATGCAAGCCAAAGCCTTCGCTCACTATCGCTGGTAAGAAAATTTTTGTATGCCACGTCAGTTTACGCTAGATAAAACTCGCAATATTGGGATCATGGCCCATATCGATGCGGGTAAAACCACCACCACTGAGCGAATTTTATTCCGCCACCGGAAAAATTCATAAACTTGGTGAGACCCGCTGACGGGTGCATCCCAAATGGACTGGATGGAACAAGAGCAAGAGCGTGGAATTACCATCACCTCATGCCACCACGGCCTATTGGAAAGATCATCGCGTTTAATATTATCGACACTCAGGACACGTCGACTTCACCGTTGATGTCACGTTCACTCCGCGTATTAGATGGTTCGGTAGCGGTTTTTGAATCATACCCAAGCTGGCGTTGAACCCCAAACTGAAACGGTTTGGCGTCAAGCCACGGAATACCAGTTCCCCGGATTGTATTCATTAATAAAATGGATAAAATGGGTGCGGACTATGACTTCTCTTTAAACAGCTTAAAGAGCGTTTAAGATGCAGCCGCCATTCAGTGGCCCATTGGTGCGGAAAATGATTTCATAGGCATTATCGACTTAGTCGAACCAAAAGCTTATGAATTTGATGGCGAATCTTCGAGATCGCCAAAGAAATTCCGATCCCTGCTCACTTAACAGCGACCGTTGCTGAACAACGAGATAAATTATTTGAATCCGTATCCGCTTATGATGAAGAGCTGATGATGGCTTACTTAGAGGGCGAAGAAATTAGGTGTCGCTCAACTCAAAAAAGCCATTCGTACGGCGACCTTATCGATCGAATTTTTCCCTGTCATTTGTGGATCAGCCTTTAAAGCAAAGGCGTCAAAATGATGTTAAGGTGCGGTCATTGATTATCTACCTGCCCCTACAGATCATGGCGGAATCAAAGGACTGATGTCTTCGGGTGAAGAAATTAAAGTTGAAGCTAAAGATGATTCTAAGTTCGCTGCGCTTTCGCTTTCAAAGTCGCCACGGATCCCGCACGTAGGACGTTTAACCTTCTTTAAATTGTACTCTGGTTATCTCCAAAAAAGGGTCTTACGTCATAGACACCACCAAAGGGAAAAGACGGGTTGGACGTATCTTACAGATGCATGCTAATCACCGTGAAGAAATCGACGAAGTTTTGCTGGCGATATTGCGGCCGCTGTGGGTCTTAAAGACACACTACCGGGGATACGCTTGCTGAAGAAAAATTTAACATCATCTTAGAAAAAATGGTCTTCCCAGAACCTGTTATTTCGGTCGCGATTGAACCTAAATCACGTGGCGATCAAGATAAAATGGGTGTTGCTTTACAAAAGCTATCAGAAGAAGATCCTACTTTTAGAACATACACACACGAAGAAACGGGTCAAACTATCATTGCCGGAATGGGTGAACTTCACCTTGACATCATTGTTGACCGGATGCGTCGTGAGTTTAAAGTTGAAGCGAACGTCGGGGCCCCTCAAGTGTCTTACCGTGAAACCTTTACCTCTGAAGCTGAAGTCGAAGGGAAATTCGTTCGCCAAAGTGGGGGTCGTGGTCAATACGGACACGTCTGGATTAAATTTGAACCTAACCCTGGAAAAGGCTACGAGTTTGTTGATAAAGTGGTCGGTGGTGTGGTTCCTCGTGAATACATTCCAGTCGTTAATAAAGGGCTTCAAGAGTCAATGGATAGTGGCGTTGTTGCTGGGTATCCGATGATCGACATTAAAGCGACTTTATTTGATGGATCTTACCACGATGTAGACTCCTCAGAAATTGCCTTCAAAGTCGCAGCAGGAATGGCCCTTAAAAAAGCCAAAGAATCCTGTAAAGCGATTTTATTAGAACCCATCATGAAAGTGAATGCCATCACGCCTGAAGATTATTTAGGAAACGTGATTGGTGACCTCACCAGCCGACGCGGTAAAATTGAATCGCAATCAAAACGGACCAACGCTCAAGAAGTCGTGGCTAAAGTGCCTTTATCTGAGATGTTTGGTTACGCAACCGCTCTTCGTTCTAACACGCAAGGGCGTGGCAATTATGCCATGGAATTCTCACACTATGAACCAGCCCCAAAATCCATCGCTGCTGATATTATTGAGAAGCGTAACGGGTAGGGAAATCAACTTGCATTCTGACCCTGAATGCGATAAAATACTTTTGATATAATCAAGGAGGAAAAAAACATGGGTAAAGCTAAATTTGAACGGACGAAAGTCCATATGAATGTAGGAACCATCGGTCACGTTGACCATGGTAAAACTACACTCACTGCTGCCATTGCAACGGTATTAGCCCGTAAAGGAATTGGTGGTACTACTGCTGCATCATTTGAATCAATCGATAATGCCCCTGAAGAAAAAGAACGGGGTATCACCATTAATACTTCACACATTGAGTATGCTACGGAAAAGCGTCATTACGCTCACGTAGATTGCCCAGGTCATGCGGACTACGTTAAAAACATGATTACGGGTGCGGCTCAAATGGATGGAGCCATCCTCGTGGTCAGTGCGGCCGACGGCCCGATGCCACAAACGCGTGAACATATCTTACTTTCACGTCAAGTAGGGGTTCCTAAACTCGTTGTCTTCATGAACAAAGTAGACATGGTTGAAGATGCTGAATTGTTAGAATTAGTTGAAATGGAAATCCGCGATTTATTAAGCGCGTACAATTTCCCAGGTGACGATACGCCTGTTATTCAAGGATCTGCCTTAAAAGCTTTAGAAGGCGATGCTGCGTTTGAAGATAAAATCGTTGAACTCATGAAAAATGTCGATGAATACTTCGAAGATCCAGTTCGTGAGACTGAAAAACCATTCTTAATGCCTGTGGAAGATGTTTTCTCGATCACAGGTCGTGGAACTGTTGCGACCGGTCGGGTAGACCGTGGAACCGTTAAAGTTCAAGATGAAGTTGAAATCGTCGGAATTAGAGCGACTCGTAAATCAGTCGTTACGGGTGTTGAAATGTTCCGTAAATTGTTAGACCAAGCCGAAGCGGGCGATAACGTCGGAATCTTATTACGTGGGGTTGACCGTGAAGATATCCAACGTGGACAAGTCATTGCCAAACCAGGTTCAGTGAGTCCAAACACTAAATTCCGTGGTGAAGTCTACATCTTAAGCAAAGAAGAAGGCGGACGCCATACAGCGTTCTTCTCCAACTACCGTCCTCAATTTTATTTCCGGACCACAGACGTAACCGGCGTTGTTGAACTTCCAACCGGCGTTGAAATGGTCATGCCTGGGGATAACGTAGAAATGACGGTTGAATTGATTCACCCCATCGCGTTAGAACAAGGAACTAAATTCTCGATTCGTGAGGGTGGCCGTACCGTCGGTGCGGGCGTCGTTGCTGAAATCTTAGGATAATGCTTTAAAGGAGTGCAAATGCACTCCTTTTTTTATGCGCTGAGGATAAAAAATGGCCTTAAAACGTGTATAATGAATAAGAGGAATTAATGATGATTGACACGCATGTTCACTTAAATGTGACGCCTTTATACGAGAATATTGATGAGCATTTATTTGAGGCCGAACAAAACGGTGTCAAGGCTTTTTTGGTGGTTGGATTTGATCATCCCACCATTGAAACCGCGATCGACTTAGCAGACCGTTATCCCTCTGTATATTTAGCCTTAGGATTTCACCCTACGATTGCCCATCAACTGACCGAAGAAGACTATCAAAAACTAGAAACCTATCTTGATCACCCTAAGGTCCGCGCCTTAGGCGAATTTGGATTGGATTCTCATTGGAATAGCGACACCCTGGACCTTCAAACAAAAAGTGCCCATCGTCAGATTGAGATGGCTAAAAAAAGAAATTTACCCGTCGTCATTCACATGCGTGAATCGCATGAAGCGATGTTAGCGATTGTGAAAGCACACGCCCCATTAAAAGGGGTCATGCATTGTTATTCAGGGCCCGTTGAAATGCTTGAAGATTTCTTAGCATGTGGCTTACACATTGGACTCGATGGCCCGGTCACCTTTAAAAACGCTAAAACGCCTAAAGAAGTCGCTGTCAAAGTACCGATTGATCGTTTAGTGATTGAGACAGACGCTCCGTATTTAGCGCCCCATCCTTACCGAGGGGGAGTGAATACTCCCGCTTATTTACCGCTGATTGCTGATGAAATTGCTAAATTAAGAGGACTCTCTAAAGCAGAGCTTATTCAACACACCACGAGGAATGCAGAAAATCTCTTTAATCTAAAGGAATAAATGATGAAAGCCCCTCGCTTATTAATACTCGCGCTTATCTTTTTGTTATCAGGGTGTGCGTTAGTCGAAGAATTCAATTTCTTTGCCCCTGAACCCGAAGGACCGGT
This sequence comes from Candidatus Izemoplasma sp., assembly GCA_018402725.1. Lineage (GTDB taxonomy): Bacteria > Bacillota_I > Bacilli_A > Izemoplasmatales > Izemoplasmataceae > JAGYII01. The sequence continues at coordinate 58,263 of JAGYII010000002.1, forward strand.
GGATTTAAATACCATCACCCGGGCCGAACTCATTGAATTGATTGAAAGTTTACAACCTGAAGCCTCGCTTCGGGTCGATTTCAGCTTAGAAAGTTTCCAAGAAGCCTTACTTGAAGTTTCTCAGTCCGTGCGTAGTTCCGTAATTGGAGTGCGTCCGATTGGCGGATTCCTTAGTACCGGAGGCGTTGCTTCTGGGGTGATCTATAAAAAATCAGCCGACATGTTTTATGTGGTGACCAATGATCACGTCGTTGAAGGGGCGACCCGGGTTGAAATCGTTTATGAAAAAAACGGACTTTTATTTACCGTGCCAAGTCGAGATGTGACGGTGCTTGGAACTGATAAAACCACTGATTTAGCCGTCATTCGGTTCCGGTCTGATGATAATTTTCCCGTCGCTCCCTTTGCAGATTCCTATGAAACAGAGGTTGGTGAATTTGTCTTTGCAATTGGAAATCCTTTAGGGTTTAATTATTATGGGACAATGACCATTGGGATTGTAAGTGGCCTATCAAGGTATGTCCCAAATAGTGAATATGAAGTACCCTTTATTCAACACGACGCGGCGATTAGTCCGGGTAATAGTGGGGGTGGACTTTTTAACATCAATGGAGAACTCGTCGGCATAAATAATATGAAAATCGTCAATAACCTGGCGAGTGGTATCGGCTTTTCGATTCCTTCAAATACCGTTCAAAGAATTGTTTTTGACCTAGAAACCAATGGGAGCGTGATTAGACCTTTTTTAGGAGTGACGTCGAACATTGGAATTTCTGATTGTGGTCAAGAATCAGGGGTCTGCATCACCGTCCAAACGGGCGGGGCTGCCGAAGCTTTAGGCCTTAGAAACGGCGATATCATCACCGGATACAAACTTGAAAATTGGGGAACCTACATTCCAATTCGGACCTTTAACGAACTGAGAGAAGCCATCCTCAATTCAAAAGTGGGGGACCGCGTTTCGATCCAGTACATACGGAATCAAGAAACACAGATAACCGGATATGCTCCGCTTGGGGTTCATCCTAACGACTAAGGAGGCACCGCATGATTCAAGCCATTAAACATCGTCACTCTGTAAGAACCTTTGAGAAAAAAGACCTCTCGATTGAAGACCAAAAAACGATTCGTAAAATTGTCTCAGAAGTAGAAAAAGAAACCGGACCTTTTGGTCATACGGTCAGACTTTATTTTTTACTTAATAAAGATGCGCACAATCCTGAAGCTAAAAAAGTAGGAATGTATGGGTATGTGAAACATGTCCCTGCCTTTGTGACCGGTTCAACGAAAAAAAGCTTTGAAGGTTTAGTTGACTTTGGGTTTATTTTTGAAAAACTCATTTTAGAACTCTCCAAAAGAGGCTTTGGTACCCTTTGGTTATCCGGTGATTTTGAAAATGAAGACTTAGAAAACTTCGCCCGTAAAGGAGATGTGGTTCCTGTTTTGGCGCCTGTCGGCTATCCTGCTTACAAACGTTCATTAAGAGAACGCTTCTTACGGATGAAACAAGAAGCCAGTGACCGCAAAACGTTTGATCAGTTATTTTTTGATCAATCCTTTGATACCCCATTAACCAAAGAAAATCGGTCTCACCGTTTTTATAATGTTTTAGAACTAGTCCAACTCGCTCCAAGTGCCCTTAATAAACAACCCTGGCGGATTTTAGTGAAAGAAGATGCTTTGCACCTTTACTTAGATCGAACTGAAAACCTCCCTAAACAACCTAATGATATAGAAGTTGTGAACATGGGAATTGCCTTAAGACACATGGCAATTGGGTTAGATGACGAATCATACACGTATGAAATTAAACGATTGGATGAAGCCCCTCGTCATGCAAGCTGGGAATACATTGCCACGATTAAGATTGGCTAGAAAGAGGACTTCATGAGTTTAACTGCAGGCATCGTCGGGTTACCTAATGTTGGTAAGTCAACGCTTTTTAATGCCATCACCAAATCCAATGTATTAGCGGCCAACTACCCTTTTGCGACCATTGAACCGAATGTCGGAACCGTTTTAGTCCCTGATCAGCGCTTAGAAGTCTTAAAATCACTGGTAAACCCACTTAAAGTGATTCCAACGACCTTTGAGTTCACCGACATTGCGGGGCTTGTTAAAGGGGCCTCAAAAGGAGAAGGGCTCGGTAATCAATTCTTATCCCATATTCGGGCGGTTGATGCAATTATCCATGTTATTCGGGGCTTTGAAGATGAAAATGTGACTCACGTGGATGGAAGTGTTGATCCAGTGAGAGATCTTCAAACCATTCAAATGGAATTGATTTTATCGGACCTAGACATGGTCCAAAAAAGGATTCCAAGAGTTGAAAAAAAAGCGGCTCTTAAAGTAGACGAAGAGGCTGTCAGTGAATTTCAACTTCTTCAAAAAGTATTAATTCAGCTCACGGATGAAAAACCGGTTCGGTTACTTACGTTCAATAAAGATGAACTGATTCGTTTAAAAAGCTTTGGGCTATTGACTCAAAAACCGATGATTTATGTATTAAATGTCTCAGAAGAACAACTTAAAACGATAGAAAAGATAAAGATTTACGACGAATTAAAACAGTTTGCGGAAACTGAAAACGCAGAGCTCATCGCGATTTCAGCGCAGCTAGAAAATGAATTGGTCAGTTTTTCTGATGAAGAAAACAAGAAATGCTTGAAGCGCTTTTGATCTCGAGGCTTCAGGACTTGATCAATTAATTCAAAAAAGCTATGCCGCTTTAAACTTACGAACTTTTTTCACCGCCGGTGAAAAAGAAGTTAGAGCATGGACCTTTAAAGAAGGCATGAATGCGAGAGAATGTGCAGGGCGTATTCACTCTGATTTTGAAAAAGGATTTATCCGGGCCGAAACGGTCGCCTACTTAGATTTTGTGAAAGCCACCTCCTATGCTAAGTCTAAAGAAATGGGTGTTTACCGTTCTGAAGGTAAGGAATACATGGTTGCTGATGGCGACATTATGTTAATTCGTTTTAATGTTTAAATTAAAGGATGTTGAATGAAAGTTTCTGTTGTAAGTATTGGTCATGAACTTCTCATGGGAAAAACGCTTAATCGTCACGTTGTGACGATTGCGAGAATGCTTAAAAGTATCGGTTTAGACATAGACCGAGCTTTTATTTTAAGAGATGATCCGGATGCTATCAAAACCCAACTTTCACAAATGGATGACGAGGTCATCATTTTTACCGGGGGATTAGGTCCCACCCCAGATGATTTAACCAAAGAAACCGTCTGTGATTTTTACCAACTTCCTCTTTTTAAACACGAACCATCCGTCAAAGCCATGGAAGTCTTATTTGAACGCTATGGCATCGCAATGCCCTCATCTAATATGAAACAAGCGATGTTCCCTAAGGGGGCTGTCATCATTGAAAATGCGGTAGGGACGGCTCCTGGAATGATCATGGCGGTGCCCAAAGGCCCCATCATTGTCTTACTCCCAGGTCCTCCCGTTGAACTTGACCCGATGCTTCCTGCGGTTAAAAATTATCTCCTTCAAACCTTTAAAGAACACCGTTATGAGAATGGGTTCTTGGTCGCCGGGATTGGTGAATCAGAAATGAACACCTTATTAGAAGGCCTATTTGAAGCCCATCCTGAGGTCTATATTGCTCCTTATGCAGGAAACGGTGAAATTCAATATTACTTCACATCGGTGAACCCTAAAAAACTAGACCAAGCCCTGAGTGATTTTCAAAAACGAGCATCAAATTACATCGTGGGTCCTTACCAAGAAACCTTTGAATCCTTACTTTATCAACACTTAAAACGTCGTCAAGAAACGCTTGCCGTCGCTGAATCGATGACCACAGGGCTCGTCAGTGCTCGCCTGGGGGACATCCCTGGAATTTCATCGGTATTAAGAGAATCTTTAGTTGTTTACAGTGATCAATCTAAAATTAAATATTTAGGGGTTGAGAAGTCTCTTATTGATGAAGAAAGTGCGGTCAGTGAAAAAGTCGCAGTTGCGATGGTTGATGGCCTTGAGTCGATTTCAAAAGCGGACCTGTGTGCTACGATCACTGGATTTGCTGGTCCAACTTCAGATAAAGAAATTCCTGTAGGCACCGTCATTATTGCCGTCAAATACCGAGGAAAAACTACCGTTAAAACCCGTCAATTATCAGGGGACCGTGTTTTTGTAAGAATGCGTTCTGCTGCATATATGCTTTATGACATGCTGAAAAGAGTCTTAGACGATGGGCGTTAAGATTGATAAAGGTATTCATAAAGGCATCCCTTATCTAGCTTACAAAGGGGATAATGCTAAACGGTTACTTTTTGTTCAACACGGGATTTATGGAAACAAAGAAAAATGGATGCAAGTCATGGGCGTTCCCTTTGCGAACCTCGGCTATCATGTCGTTGCGACCGATGCAAGAAAACACGGAGAACGAAAAGAAGACCCATTCTTATCGCCTAATTATCCTCATGGAGAACTTCAAATTCAGCACATTATCCCAGGGTCTGCTGAAGACATTAGAACCCTATTTAATGATAAATTTTCAATCTATAAAGCAACGGATTACTTAGGAATTTCGATGGGAGGCATGATTGGATATCAACTGATGACGATGTCTGACATCGTGGATGTCTTTTATGGGGTCATCACTACGCCCAACATGCGCGCTTTGTTTGAAACGACAAATCCTCAAGTCGTTAAAGATTATCCTAAGGAAATAAACGCCCTTGAAAAGGCGATTGAAACCATCAATCCAGCCGCTCATGCGACGAAGATGTCCTTTGGTGAAATTCATATGTTTCATGGCGATCACGATGATGTGGTCCCAATTGATAGCGTCGAAGCTTTTTATCAAACCCATCAAAGTTGGCCGATAAGTTTAGAAGTCTTTGACGCCGACCATCATCTGACTCCACCCATGTTTGAAGCCATAAAAGAGCGCTTAAAAAGCCACCTTTAAACGTTTACAACCCTATCACGCTGTGTTATAATACGCCTCGTGACACTATCCTTGCTGAGCAATCAGCCCTATGTCCAAAAGGAGGTAAAGATGAAAAAGTACGAGATTATGTACATCATTCGCCCTAACTTAGAAGAAGCAACTCGCAAAGCACTTATTGAAGAGCTTAGCGACATCTTCAAAGCCCACGATTCAACTGTGGTTAAAGTTAGTGAGTGGGGTTTACGTGAACTTGCGTATGAAATTCAGAAGCTAACCAAAGGGTTCTACGTTGTCTTAGATGTAGAAGCTACGGAAGAAGCTCGCGCTGAATTTGATCGTGTGATTCGCTTAAAAGAAGATGTTCTCCGTTATTTGATTATTAACGATGTACGTTAAGGAGGTCTTATGATTAATCGCGTGGTCCTCGTCGGCCGTTTAACCAAAGATCCTGAACTTCGCCGTACGGCGGGAGATATTCCAGTGGTAACATTTACCATTGCGATCAACCGACCTTACGCCAAAACAGATCAAGACCAACAAGCTGACTTTATTAATTGCACGGCCTGGCGCCGGCAAGCTGAAACGGTTCATCAATATTTGACTAAAGGAAGTTTAGTCGGTGTTGAAGGCCGGATTCAAACTCGTAATTACGAAGATGCTCAAGGCCAACGTCGAGTCTTCACTGAAGTGCTCGCTGATTCGGTCCAATTTTTAGAACCCAAAGGTAGCAGTAGTTCACAACGGCCTTCGGCCTCTAGCCAAAGTCCTTATGACTATCAAGATGCACCTTCAAATTCATCGTATGACGATGAACCCATCATCGATATTCCTGATGATGACTTACCCTTTTAAGGAGGAAAAAAATGGCTAGACCTGATAAAGGTAATTTCCGTAAACGTCGTAAAAAAGTATGTTTCTTCACGGAAAACAAAATTACTTATATTGACTATAAAGACGTAGAATTGTTGAAAAAATTCGTTTCTGATCGTGGTAAAATTTTACCTAAACGAGTCACTGGAACGAAAGCAAGTTACCAAGCTGAACTTGCTGTAGCAATTAAACGTGCTCGTCACATGGCATTACTCCCATTTGTTAAAGAATAAAAAATCCGGTGCTTAATTTAAGCACCGGATTTTTCGTTTAAAGGTTGAATCGATTTGATCCAGTAGATAAAAGGGGTATCGATCGCGGCCACGATGAGCTTAATTATGTATGTGGTGATTAAGATGTCGATGACGATGAATCCTTCAAAGACCCCTAAAAAAGCAATCGGAACAAAGATGATGGTATCAAGCAACTGGGAAAGTGATGTGGTCACTAAGTTTCTGAGGTAAAGTTTCTTATCTGGATTTTTTCTTTTCATGTAAGAGAACAAGTGAACATCAAACCATTGAGAGATGCCATAAGCAATCAAGCTCCCTAAAGCAATTCTTGGTATAAGGCCAAAGATGACCACCATGGCTTCATGGACATCACCTTCTTGGGGGCCAAAAAGTAATACGAGTTGCATGACGACCACAAAAAATATTAAACTCGCAAAGCCAATGTAGACCGCTCTTTTTGCATCTTTAAGCTGATATTTTTCACTGATCGCATCGGTGGCTAAGAAGATGGAGCCATAGGCAATATTTCCAAGCGTTGCTGTGAGGCCAAATAATTCGATGGTTTTGGTGACTTGGATGTTCGCGATAACAGTGTTCATCGCAATCCAGGCGAATAAACCGGTTAAGCCAAAGTATTTATAAACGACCGTTAATGCTAAGAAATTCACAACCGCTAGTAAAATCCATAAGAGTTCGTTCATGAGGTATCCTTTCTTTTATGCCTATCGTATTGTATGAATTGCGTCCTTTTTTGTCAAGAAATACCCTTGGTGCGTGTGCTATAATATAGCTACTCAAAATTTGATTTGGAGTAAGTATGAGTCGTTTTATCGATGCCTTTATTACCTTATTACTAATTGCCTTAGGCGCATTAGGTTATATCTTTAGAAGCAATCTCTTTTGGCTCATTGTAGTCATCAGCCATGGCTTTGTGATATTACTGATGCGTTATTTTATCTATCGATTAAGGCTCCAAGATAAGATTTTGATTAAACGCCTTGAAAACCGGATTGATACTAAAAATAAACAATTAAGACAAAAAAAAGAAATTGCGTCCCATATCCTTTATTATCATAGTGTCGGGGTCATAATTTTAGAAGAAGATTTTACTGTGACCTACGCCAACAAGATTGCTTCTGACTTATTTACCACGGCCTTAGAAGGCAAACAACTTGAATTATTAGATGAGCCCCTCTACCAAAGTGTCCGCTTTCATCCGGAAACTCGTCCGATCGTCACTTTAGGGGCAAAACAATATGAAGTGTCGTACATTCAAGCTAGAAGAACCATCTATTTAACGCACGTCACGGAACGAGAATTTTTAAGACAAAAAAACATTGATGAGACCCCAATTCTTGGATATTTTCGTTTTGATCAATTTGAAGAAACCCTCGATGTTTTAGAGCGACCCGACCGAAACCAACTGGTTAACGATGCCTTAAACGTGATTGAAAAATGGGCATCTAAATATCATTTTGAAGTGATCCCGCAATCAGAACGCCTCGTGATGATATTAGGGTACCGCAAAGAAATGAAACTCGCGATGGAAGAGGGATTTACCTTTTTAAAATCGTTTGCAGAAATCGGTCAAGAAAAGGAAATCATCATCACCTTAAGTGGGGGCATTGCGATGGCCCAAATCCCCTTCGATGAATTAGCTAAAGTCGCTGATCAATCCTTAGAAAGCGCCTCATCAAGAGGGGGCGATCAAATCATTATTAACGAAGAAGGCGAAACTTTAAAATATTACGGAGGTAATCCGCAAACCCAAGAAAAAAGAACCCGAATTTCGGCGCGGATTCATGCTCAAAAAATGGCCCGTATTATGGAAAACGTAGATCGTGTTTACGTCGCACCCCATCAACATCCAGATAGTGATGCAATTGGAGCGGCCCTTGGCGTTTATAAGATGGCGAGAGCCCTTGATAAAGAAGCCTACATTTTAGTCGATTTAAAAGATATTTCTCCTGGAGTTTTAAAAATCATTGATTTATTAAAAACTGAAGGGAAACACCAAAACGTATTCATTCCAGTCCATACCGCTTTAAACCAAGATTCAAAAAACTCATTAGTGGTGATTGTAGATCATCACTCAGAAGGCCAACTCTTATCCACCGCTTTACTCACTCAATATGAACAATACGTAATTATTGACCACCATCGTAAGTTGGATGATGCCTTACAAAACCCTCTCTTTTTCTACCTAGAACCTTTCGCTTCTTCGACCACCGAACTCGTGGTTGAAATGATTAAAGCGTTTCAACCTAGCGTCTTGATTAGTTCTTTAGAAGCCACCATCATGTTGACAGGTATTATCGTTGATACCAATAACTTCATGTACCGTACGGGGTCAAGAACCTATGAGGCCGCCGCTTACTTAAGAACCCATGGGGCCGATTCGATTAAGGTGAAAAACTTCTTAAGAGAATCACTCGATGAAATTCGCTTAAAATCACAACTTCTTAGCTTGGCAGAAGTGGTTCTCGGCCGGTTTTCGATGGTGGTTATTCCAGAAGAGATTAAACCTGATCGGACCCTGCTAGCGAAGGTCTCGGATGAACAACTCGCGATTGATCACATTGAAGCCAGCTTCACGATTGGAACCCTCAGCGATGGAACCATTGGGGTGAGTGCCCGAAGTATTGACCGTTTCAATGTTCAAGACCTGATGGAACAAATGGGCGGAGGGGGTCACCTTAACAACGCCGCCACCCAAATGAAAGACACAGACCCCATTAAAGTAAAAGAATTATTAATCCAAAAACTTGAAGCCATTGATCAAGAAGGTGAACGAATGAAAGTTATTCTCTTACAAGATTTAAAGAATAAAGGTAAAAAAGATCAAGTGATCGATGTGGCCGCTGGTTATGGTCATTTCTTAATCACGAGTCATATCGCAGTGGAAGCCAGCAACCAAAACATCGATAAACTCTCGCAAGCCCAAGCTAAAAAAGAAGAGGATGACTTAAAAACCTTGATTCAAGCTAAAACCCTCAAAGGCCAAATTGATTACCGTGCGGTTAAACTCCCTGTTAAAATGGGAGATAATGGTAAACTATACGCAAAGGTCAATACTAAGATGGTCGCAGAAGCTTTAAAAGACCAGCACGATATTGAAGTCGATAAGCGGAAGATCGTCCTCCCCGACAAAGTCGACCAAAGCGGAACGTATTCAATTTCAATTAAGCTCCACAAAGACGTCATTGCAACTTTTGAATTGGTGGTAACTGAAGAATGATGGATGTGAAACAACTTCCTTTTAATGCCGATGCCGAGCAAAATATCCTTGGGGCTATTTTCTTAGATGGCAGCACCATTAAAATCGTGATTGATCGCCTTGAGATCAATGACTTTTTCATCTTGAAACATCGTCTGATTTACGAAGCGATGCGGACGATGTTTGAAACGGGGATGCAAGTCGACTACACGACGCTCACCGATCATTTAATGTCGAGAGATTTATTGGTCAGTGCCGGAGGCGCTGATTATATTTTACAATTATCAGATACGACCCCATCTGTCGCTAATTTAGAATATTACATCAACATTGTGAAAGATAAAGCGGTCATCCGCAATATCATCGAAGTGAGTAAACAAATTGCTGAAGAAGGCTTTAGTGCGACGGATATGGCGACTTTCGTGGATGAATCCGAACGTCGTATTTTTGAAGTGGCCTCATCCCGCCGGACCAGTGGATTTGTTCGCTTAAATACAGTGGCTGATGAGGTTATTTCTAAAACCGAAAAAGCCAAACAAAACACCGGATCAGTCACCGGCCTTGATACCGGATTTGAAGAACTCAACCGCTATACGTTAGGCCTCCAACCCGAAGAACTATATATCATTGCGGGACGTCCCTCGATGGGGAAATCGGCATTTGCGTTAAACATTGCAACCAACGTTTGTAAGTCTCATGCGCAAGCCAATGTAGCCATCTTCTCTTTAGAGATGGGGGTTGAACAATTGGTGGGCCGGATGCTCAGCGCTGAAGCCCGTGTGTTATCTCAAAAAATTAAATTAGGAGATTTATCGACCGCGGAGTGGGAACAACTTTCCCTAGCTTCAACGAAACTGTCAAAACTCAATATTTTATTTGATGATTCTGGGACGGTCAGAGTGACAGATCTTCGTCAAAAATGTCGGAAATTATCCCAAGAAGGTCGCCTTGATTTAGTGATCATTGATTACTTACAACTTTTAGGGGCTTCAAAACCTAATCCGAACCGCGTTCAAGAAGTCTCAGAGATTTCACGAACGCTTAAAGAAATGGCTCGTGAATTAAAAATCCCTGTGATTGCTTTATCTCAGCTTTCAAGAAACGTTGAATCACGCAACGATAAACGCCCTATTATGGCGGATTTAAGAGAATCAGGCTCGATTGAACAAGATGCCGATGTTATCTTATTCTTATACCGAGATGATTATTATAATCAAGAATCTCAATACCCCGATCAAGTTGATATTATCATTGCTAAAAACCGTTCAGGCGCGACCGTTACTGAAGGGATTCCTTTGCTCTTTAAAAAAGCATATAGTACGTTTAAAACCCTTAAACAAAACGTTCCAGCCATGGACGAATCCATCCCAGACATTTCATAGCGCGCGCCCTGCGTGCTTTTTTTTGCCGTTGAAAATTGTCTTTGACTGTACTATAATAGTGCGGAAACTTTAGGAGAAACTATGATTGATCGACTTCAAGCGATTCAAAAACGCTACACGGTGATTCAAAACGAACTCTCATCACCGGACATTGTGAATGATATAGAAAAAATGACGACCCTATCCAAAGAAATCAGTGGGCTTGAACCCATTGTCGATACGTATAAGGTCTATTTAGACGTTCAAAAACAAATTCAAGACCTCAAAGAGCTTTCTAAAGACGATGATCCTGACATGCGTGAATGGGCCCACAGCGAACTACCAGAAGCTAAAGAAAAACTGGAATCTTTAGAACTCGAGCTTCAAAAACTCTTAGTTCCTAAAGACCCTAATGATGATAAAAATATCATCATGGAAATTAGAGGGGCGGCCGGAGGCGATGAAGCGAACATTTTTGCGGGTGATTTATTCCGGATGTATTTAAAATTCTTTGAAACCAAAGGCTTCACGTACGAAGTTATTCACGCCATCCCCAATGACATGGGCGGATACTCTCAAATTGAGATTAGTATCCGCGGAAAAAGTCCATATCGTTATTTAAAATATGAGTCAGGGGCTCACCGGGTTCAACGAATCCCCCTCACCGAATCTCAAGGCCGGGTTCATACTTCCACCGCAACGGTCCTCGTTTTACCTGAAGCCGAAGCGATTGATTTTGAAATGAACATGGGCGAACTGAGAATTGATACGTATCGTTCTTCAGGAAACGGAGGCCAAAGTGTTAATACCACGGACTCTGCGATCAGAATTACTCATCTCCCAACTGGAACGGTGGTCACGTGCCAAGATGGAAAAAGCCAACACGAAAATAAAGCCACCGCTTTAAGAGTTATGCGCTCAAGACTCTATGACCGTCTCCAACAAGAACAACTTGATAAAGAGGGTGTGGAGCGCCGTAGTAAAATTGGTAGTGGCGACCGCAGTGAAAAAATTAGAACGTATAATTATCCTCAAAACCGCATCACCGATCACCGGATCGGTTTCACAATTCAACAACTCGACCGCGTGATGGAAGGTAAACTTGATTCCATCATTGAAGCGCTCGGGGACGAAGAACTCAAAAGAAAATTAAGTGATTCGTAAGGATGATATGCCAACTTATAAAGAAATCTTGAAATTGAATGAATCCTATGCGAGTGACAATGGCAAAGAACCCACCGCCATTAAACGCCTCATCATGCATCATGCAGGCTTAAACGCAACCGCTTATTATCAACATCAAGATGAAGAAATGCCGAAAGCGCTGTATCAGGTTTTCTTAAAAGATGTGGATGCCTACATCAAGAAAAACACCCCCGTCCAACACCTAATTGGCCATGAATATTTTTATGGCTATTCTTTTCATGTAAGTAAAGATGTTTTAATTCCACGTTATGAAACCGAAGAATTGGTGACGAACGTGTTAGATTATATCGAAAACCTTTTTGACCAAAAACCGATTCGATGTGTGGATATAGGAACAGGATCAGGTTGCATTGCGATCAGTTTAAAAAAAGAACGGCCTAATCTTATTGTGTCGGCTTCAGATATCTCAAAAGAAGCGTTAAAAGTCGCTGTAAAAAACGCCCAATCTCTAGGGGTGGATATCACCTTTAAACAAGGAGATATGATGATTCCTTTTGCGGGAGAAACGTTTGATGTGATTGTCTCAAACCCTCCTTATTTAAAAACAGGGGAAGTCGTCGAGTCGATTGTTTTAGATAATGAACCTCACGTCGCTTTGTTTGGTGGCGACGACGGACTTAAATATTACCGGCGCTTATTTGAAGAATCTCCTGCCCTTTTAAGCCCCCGTTTTTTAATTGCCTTAGAACATGGATATGATAGTGCCAAAGCGATTCGGAAGCTCGCGAAAAAGCTTCTTCCTGGCACTGAAATCATTCACAAGAAGGATATGCAAGGTAGGGACCGAATGACGTTTATTGTCAAGAAGTGATTCGCTTATAACTTGACAAAGCTTTCAAAAGTCTTGATAATACACGAACATGGAGGCCAAACATATTGAAAAAATTGGTTATCGTTGAATCCCCATCCAAATCAAAAACCATCCACCAATATCTCGGATCTGACTTTGAAGTGTTATCTTCTAAAGGTCATATCCGAGATTTAGCGATTGCTAAAGCGGGGGGATTAGGTTTAGATATAGAAAATGGCTTTCAACCGATTTATGCGATCATTAAAGGTAAAGAAGGCATCGTTAAAGAACTTAAAAAGGCCGCATCAAATGCGGATGAAATATATTTAGCAACCGACCCTGACCGCGAAGGGGAAGCGATTAGTTGGCATTTAAAAGAAGTGCTAGATATCGAAAATAAGCCTTACTTCAGAGTCATCTTTAATGAAGTCACCCGGAGTGCGATTGAAGATGCCTTTAAATCGCCTAGAAGTATTGATGATAATCTCGTTTCTTCGCAAGAGACACGAAGAATCATTGACCGAATCATTGGTTTTAAACTATCCAAACTTCTTCAAAATAAAATTAAATCAAAATCAGCGGGCCGCGTCCAATCGGTCGCTTTAAAGATTTTAGTTGAACGTGAAAAAGAGATTCAGGCCTTTGTTCCTGAGGAGTTTTGGAAAATCAAAGCGACCTTTGATTCATTAGAAGCGGACTTAAAAATCAATAGTAAGAAAAGCACCATTCATAATGAAGCTGAAGCTGAAAAAGTCGTCGCTTCACTTAAACCTTCTTACACCGTAAGTCGTTATGAAACTAAAATGAGAGAACGCGCCTCTAAACCGGCTTTTATCACATCCACCCTTCAACAAGAAGCATCCAATAAACTCAACATGTCAGGTCAAAGAACCATGGTGGTGGCTCAAAAATTATATGAAGGGGTTCAACTCGGTAAAGAGACCGTAGGGTTAATAACCTACATGCGGACTGATTCAACCCGGTTATCCCAAACCTTTGTCCAACCCGCCATGAGTTATGTGGAAAGCACCTATGGGAAAAAATATGTGGGTAAACCAACCTTCACAACGTCTAAAAATTCCCAAGATGCCCACGAAGCGATTCGTCCGACTTCCGTTGAATATACCCCTGAATCCATTGAAAAACATTTAACCAAAGATGAATTTAAAATCTACCAGTTGATTTACCGTAGAGCGTTAGCTTCACTAATGAGTGCGGCCCAAATCAGTGGGACTACCTTAGAACTAACTAACGGTGAACATGTCTTTGAAAGTAAAGCCCAAGAACTCATCTTTGATGGTTATTTGAAAGTTTATGGGGATTATGAAAAAGTCGAAACCATTGAACTTCCACCCCTTAAAGAAAACGATGTTTTAACCGGAGCCAACGTAGAAAAAAGTCAACATTTTACCCAAGCATCCCCCAGATACACCGAAGCTAAACTGATTAAAACCATGGAAGCGCTCGGAATCGGTCGACCATCGACGTATGCCCAAACCATTGCCACTTTAAAGAAAAGACAATATGTTTCGATTGAAGAAAAAAAATTCATTCCTTCAGAGCAAGGCATGTTAACGATTGAAAACTTAGGCTCATTTTTTGATGAGATTATCAATGTTGATTACACCGCAAACATGGAAACGTTACTGGATGATATCGCCACCTCGGGAAAAGATCATTTAAAAATCGTTGAAGACTTTTACACCACCTTCATGCCGATGGTTGAAAAAGCCAACAAAGAAATGCTCAAAAAAGCGGCTAAACTGACCGGAGAAAAATGCCCCTTATGCGGGTCTCCAATGGTCGAAAGGGAATCTCGGTACGGTACTTTTGAAGCCTGCAGTGGTTATCCCGAATGCAAATACATAAAACCAAAAGATGAAACAAGAGAAGTGCCTGTAGATACAGGAATCTTGTGTCCTTCTTGTAAAAAAGGAACCTTCGTTGAACGGATGGCTAAAAAAGGGAGAAATAAAGGCAACGTATTTTATGCCTGTAATAATTTCCCTAAATGCAAAAACATCTTACGAGGCAAACCAACCGGAGACAATTGCCCCAATTGTGATCACCCGATGGTCACTTTAAATGATGGCTCTGTGGTCTGTAATGATACCGAAGCATGCTTAGAAAATAAAACGGCTTAAGCCAATATAAATCTCCTTTTGATAAGGGAGATTTTTTTCTTAAAAATCATTTGATAATGAAATGGGAAGGAATTTTATAATTTCTTTAAATTTAAAAGAGTCTTAGTTGACGGCATGATTTAGCTATGTTAAATTAAAAGTGCGATCGTGAGATTGCAAAGATTTATCCCTTACATAGCATGTGAATAATTGATTTTATTCACACATCCCCTTCCTTAAATCCGCCGTGAGGCGGATTTTCCCTTTTTAGGGACATTCGAGATTTCATATGTGCTATAATAACCGTGCTAAAAAGGTAGGTATATGGGACTATTTGGACGAATCTTTAAAACTAAAAAAGCCACAGAGAAAGCCCGTAAATATGCGATTGGGCTTTCAAAGTCAAGTACGACATCAACCGCTTGGGATGCGCTTTTTTTAACATCGATTAATGATGACTTTTATCGTCAATTAGAAGAACTAATGATTATCTCTGACATGGGGGTTAATACCGCGTTATCAATTACCTCTGAGTTAAGCCACTATTTTAAAAAGCATCCTTCCTCGACCTCAGAAGAAAGAAAAGCGGGCTGGATCGAAGTGATGCAAAAAAGATACATTCCGGTGAAAGAAAATCCAGCAAGAGATTTTGAAGTCATCTTCATGATGGGTGTCAACGGAGTTGGAAAGACGACCACGATTGGAAAGCTCGCTCACCTCTATCAAACCATGGGTAAAAAAGTTATGGTCATTGCGGGGGATACGTTTCGAGCTGGGGCGATTGAACAACTGACAATCTGGGCCGAAAGAACCGGTGTCCCTATTTTTAAAAAAGAAGCAGGCTCTGATCCATCAAGCGTCATATTTGAAGGATTGAAAATTGCTAAAGAGCAAGGGTTTCAAACCGTTTTAGTCGATACTGCAGGTCGTTTACAAAACAAGACACATTTAATGCAAGAACTTGATAAAATGGTGCGGGTCGCAAAAAAAGTAGATGAAAATGCTCCCCATGAACGCTGGTTAGTGATTGATGCGACTACCGGCCAAAATGGATTATCTCAAGCTAAAGTCTTTGATGAAGTGACAAAACTTTCGGGCTTAATTTTAACGAAAGCCGACGGGACTGCTAAAGGTGGGATTGTCTTTGCTATTTATGATTTATTTAAAGTTCCGATTCGGTACATTGGTTTAGGTGAAAAGATTGAAGACATCGAACCCTTTGACCTTGAGAATTATTTAATGGGTTGGTTAGGAGCGTCCTTC
This sequence comes from Candidatus Izemoplasma sp., assembly GCA_018402725.1. Taxonomy (GTDB): domain Bacteria; phylum Bacillota_I; class Bacilli_A; order Izemoplasmatales; family Izemoplasmataceae; genus JAGYII01. The sequence continues at coordinate 74,242 of JAGYII010000002.1, forward strand.
TAATGGAAACAAAAGATTTTACCCGAATTGCTGATTTAATAGATTTATATGGGGCTTTACTGACCGAAAAACAACAAGATATTATGGTGGCTCGATTTCATCAAGACTTTTCATTATCAGAAATATCTGAAAACATGCAAATTTCAAGATCCGCTGTCCAAGACACCATAAAGAAAACGACCGACAAATTAATAGCAATAGAGAAAAGTGTGGGCTTTCTCCAACAAAAGAATGATTTAACACAGGCGATTCAACAACTCGAAGACAGCCCTTTGAATGAGAGTCAAAAAGCCATCATTAAAAAAATGAAGGAGACCTTATAATGGCGTTTGAAACCTTAGCCGACAAACTTCAGATGTCAATTCGTCGACTTACCGGCAAAGCCCGTTTAACCGATAAAGACATCGAAGAGATGATGAAAGAAATTCGGCTTTCTTTATTGGAAGCTGATGTCAGTTTATCGGTGGTGAAGTCCTTCAGTGAATCCATCAAAGAAAAAGCGATGGGGGACCGGATTTTAAAAGGACTTAACCCTTCCCAACAAGTGGTCAAAGTCGTTAACGATGAACTGACCGAACTTTTAGGTGGTAAAGAAACCGTCTTTGAACCCGCCACTCCATTAACTAAAATTTTACTATCCGGTTTACAAGGATCAGGGAAGACCACTTCCGCAGCTAAATTAGCCAATTACTTAGTTAAAAATCATCAACTTAAACCACTGCTTGTCGCCCTTGATATATACCGTCCGGCCGCGGTGGAGCAATTAAAAACACTCGGTCAGAATTTAAATATAGACGTCTACGCTGAAGCCTCAGACAATCCGGCTTTAATCGCAAAGAATGCCTTAGAAAAAGCAAAAAAAGAAGGCTATAACGCCCTCATTTTTGATACCGCTGGACGGCTTCATGTTGATGAAGCAATGATTGAAGAAATTGAAGCCATTGAAAAAACGATTACTCCGACTCACTCTTTTTTAGTGATTGATGCGATGACTGGACAGGACGCTGTTAACGTTGCTAAACACTTTCATGAGCACCTCAAATTAAATGGTGCGATCTTAACGAAGTTTGATGGAGATACCCGAGGAGGGGCGGCACTTTCTTTAAGATCCGTTGCCAATGTCCCCATCGTTTTTATGGGAGTGGGTGAAAAAACCGATGACTTAGAGCGTTTTTATCCAGACCGTATCGCTTCGCGTATCTTAGGGATGGGCGATGTCTTAACGTTGGTCGATAAAGTCACTGAAAATGTCTCAGAAGCCGACATGATGGGAATGATGGAAAAGATGATGTCGGGGCATTATAACTTTGAGGATTTTTATAAACAACTTAAAATGATTAAACGAATGGGTTCTTTAGGAGGCTTAATGAAACTCATTCCTGGAATGAATCAAGCCCTTAAAAATACCGAGGTGGATGAAAGTCGATTGGTCTCAATAGAGGCCCTCATTATGTCGATGACGATCAAAGAACGTAAACACCCTGATCTCGTTAAAAACAGTAGTTCAAGACGTCAACGCATCGCAAGAGGATCGGGCCGGAGTGTCACCGAACTTAACCGGTTGATTGATGGGTTTAACCAACAAATCCAAATGGCCAAGCGGATGCAAAATATGAACCCAGCCACGATGGGTCAAATCAATCCGGCATCGATGGCACGCCCACAAAAGATAAAAAAAGGAAAAGGTAAAAATAAAGGAGGCTTCCGTTTCTAGCCTCCTTTTTCATTCACTTAGTAATTCATTTAAATGGTATTCAATCGGGAATTGTTGATGATTTTTAGGACTGACGATATCGGCTAATTTTTTCAGTTCAGGATGGGCATTTTCTACCGCGATACCAATGCCTGCATAAGTCAGTAATTCAAAGTCATTTATGCCATCTCCAAAAGCGATGATATCTTCTCTTTCGATATTTAAGTATTGGGCCACATATTCTAACGCGAGCCCTTTGTTGGTTTTTGGGGTGTAAAGTTCTAAGATGTCAAACTCCCCAATCTCATCCCAATTTCTCGAATCTACGATGCCTTTCCATTGCTTTTTAATGTAGGCTTCGATGAGAGGACCTTGGCCATGTTTGGCAATTACGATTCCACCGTTGACTTCATCGGGTAAGGTTTGGTCGATGGGTCCTATGACTAGATTCGCAAGTTCATTAAGGTGTAAGAAAGGGTATAAGGATTCTTCATCTTCATGCAGATAAATGTCATCAATCCGTTCAAAGAAAGAATTCTTAAAGTAGGCTTGATTGGCTCTATAAATATCAATCATCGGTTCTTTACTTATGTAGGTTTCAATCCGCTTAAACTGTGGGTCATTTTTGGATGAAATAATGCCGCCATTAAAATTAATCATCGGCGTCTTTAGCTCTAATAAATCGTAATAAGGATCACTACTCCGGTAAGGACGACCGGTGGCTAGAACGATGTAATGACCTTGGGATTGAACCTTCAAGAGGTAATCTTTAGTTTGGGGATGGAGGGTGCTCCAATCATATAAAAGCGTCCCATCCATATCGAGTGCAATTAGCTTTTTCTTCATTCAATCCTCCGTCTAGTAGTATCGCATATGGCCCTATTTTTCGCAACGAGAAATGCCTTTTACCCGCTTTGATTATGATATAATAACGCAGAGGTGAGGGGATTGATCATTGAACTATCTACCTTGATTAGTTTTATCATTGGCATTGGATTTGGGATTACCTTATTTAGCTTAATTTATCTTTACTTCCTTGTCCGTAGTGTAAGGGCCCCACTCCATCAAAAAGCAAAGACTTTACCGCCTCTTACAGAAGACGCATTAAATCAAATCTTAGAAGACGCTTTAGTCGTTTTCCAATCGCGGCAAAAAGAAACAGGATTTGCGGATGCTTTTTTTGATACGTCAAAAGAGATGATTCAGTCCATCGCAAAAGAATATTTTCCGATGTCTAAACATCCCCTCTTAGAACTCTCTATTGATGAGTTAATGATGATGGCAGGTTATATCCAAGAACGTGTGGATAAACTATTAAAAAAAGGGGTCCTCAAGAATGCCCGTCAAGTCAGGTTGATTAAGTTCATGGAGATGATTGAACTAAAACGTCGACTTGATGAAAATCGCTGGATGCAACTGATGCGATCAGACGCCCTTCAAAAGACCGTGAGAAGTACACTTCATCTTGTGAATTTATTTAACCCCGTGTATTGGTTTAGAAGAATTATTATTAAGACGAGTGTCGATGTATTAAACAAACGGATCGGCAAAACCCTGCTGGCGGTGGTCGCTGAAGAGAGTAGTCGAATCTATTCGAAAAAAGCTTTTGATACTGAACTTGATTATGACTTAGTCACCCGTGCCTTAGAAAAATTAGAACTGGAAGATATCGATGAAATCGATTAAGTCGATGGCGGCCTATGAAGAAGCCCTTCATCAAGGCCAAAAAGAAACGGTCATGATTTTTAATTCTAATTGGTGTAAAGACTCAGCCGCATTAGCGCCCTATGTAGACCGCTTAGAACCGATTTTCAAGACCATTGATTTTTACTGGGTAGAACGAGAAAAAGTCCCTGTGATTGCAAAGCACTTAAACATTTATGGAGTCCCAAGTATTCTTTACTATCATTACGATCAATTGGTGGCGAGCTACATTGATCCGTTTGCAAAAACGGTGGGGATGATCGTTGAATTCATCGAACGCTCACGGCAAGGAAGGATATAACATGAGATTATTCAATCGTCCTAAGTTCATCAAAGTTCCCTTTGAACGAACTGAAGACAGCGAAGGCTTTAAGGTTTATCAAATCTTAACGGAAGCCCAAAAAAGAAAATATCAAAAGGTCCGCTTTGCGTCCCCTATTTTTGGGACTCATGTGAAAGATGAAGTTGTCGTTGCGATTTTAGATTCCAAAAAACGGGATATGGAAAAACTTGATCCATTTAGAATTAAACCGAAAATGACCAATGAAGAACGAATTAAAAAATATGGAACCGCGTATCCTGAGTTTGATGTGGTTAAAGGCAAGAACTTAAACGAAGCCCTTGAAGACCAAGACGCTCGGATGAGAAAAGATAAACCCACCTATCAGGCACTTCCGCCTGAGGAATTTTTCACCCCAGAACCTGAATCAGATCTTAATCCTTCAGCCACCATTGAAGAAATGATTGAGCAATTTCATGAAGAAGAAACCCCTTTTATTGACGAGAGTGATAGTGAAGAAATTGAATTAGAACCGGCTGATTCTTTCGAAGAAGCGGATGATTTTGAGTTCTTTGAGGAAGAAGAAACTCCCTTGGAAATTACCGAAGAAGCGCCGGTTGAAATCGATGACCCTCTTCCAACCCTTCCGCAAGAACCGGTTCATGTGGAAGTCAAGAAAACTCAAAAACCCTATCAACTTCCCGGAATACATTTATTTCAAATTCCTCAAAAACAAACCATCGATCCGACGGCCTCTTTAGAACGACAAAAATCAATCATCAATCAAACCTTTGTTGATTTTGGGGTCGGTGCTCATGTCCATTCTTATACCCATGGTCCGACCGTTACTCGCTATGAGGTGGTGCTTGATAGCGGAGTTCGTGTTAATAAAGTCACGCAACTTCAAGACAACTTAAAAATGAATTTATCTGCCGAGCAAATTCGGTTAGAAGCGCCTATCCCTGGAAAATCAACCGTGGGAATTGAAGTACCGAATGAAATTAGAAGAACCGTGCATTTTGCAGATTTAATTCAAAAAGCAGAATTCAAAGATGCAAGTAAAGCCCTAAGTGTTGCGTTAGGTCAAGACATCGATGGATTTACCATCGTCGAATCCTTAAAAGAGATGCCTCATGGATTAGTCGCGGGACAAACGGGTTCTGGGAAGTCAGTTAACATCAACACTATTTTGATTAGCTTGCTTTTGAAATATGATCCCGATCAACTTAAAATGATTTTGATTGACCCTAAAATGGTCGAACTTTCAAGCTATGATGAACTCCCCCATTTATTAACTCCGGTCATTACTAATGTCAAAGCAGCGACGGCCGCTTTAAAGTGGGCTGTGGATGAGATGGAACGCCGCTATCAAGTTTTCTCAGATAGTAAAGTGAGAGATATCGATATGTATAATGAAGTGGCGCATAAAAAAATCCCACTCATTGTGATTGTCGTCGATGAGCTTGCTGACTTAATGATGGTAGCGTCTCAAGCGGTTGAAGAATCAATTATGCGAATCACCCAAAAAGCGAGAGCAGCGGGGATTCATTTACTTGTCGCCACCCAGCGTCCCTCCACCGATGTTATTAAAGGGACCATTAAGTCTAATATTCCTACTCGGATTGCATTTAGTGTGGCCTCTCACATCGACTCACAAACAATTTTAGATAGTTCTGGAGCTGAAAAATTAATTGGTAAAGGCGACATGTTGTTACTGATGAATGGGAAAAACAAACGCCGACTTCAAGGGGCTTATGTCAGCGATCAAGACATTCATTCGGTGACAGAATATATTAAAGAACAACGTCCGTCTGATTACTTATTTACCGCCGATGAACTCATTGAAAAAGCAATGAACACCTTTGAAAACGATGAACTCTTAGTCGATGTAGCGAAGTTTGTTATTTCGACTGGAGAAGCCTCGATGAATAAAATTATTAAAGCTTTTGGAATTGGGTTTAATCGTGCCCAAAGTATTGTTAACTCGCTTGAAGCGGCTGGGATTGTGTCTGAAAACCTAGGTTCAAGAGCGAGAGAAGTCTTAGTTGATGAAGAAGAAGCTGAAAACATCATCGAACGCTTGCGAGGCATTTAATGACCGATAAAGTTCAAGACGATATCAAAATTTCACGCCCATTTAAACGTGCACAACGAAAAGTGAACCGTGCTTATTTCAAGGCGGTTTTTTTCTTTGTTGCGATGATATCGATTGAACAACTTTTTCCGCGTTACCGTGACTTTAATACCTTAAGACGGACAACGTTTAGTGATTTTTTAGGATTTATCGATGGTATCAACGAGATTCCTTTATTGGGTGATATCTCGTTTGCCTATGGATTGATTGGATTAAGCCTTGTTTTATTATTTCCCGTCTTTCTTAAAGGAAAAGATTTAAAGTATGATCCTGCCCAAGAAAAAAAATTGATTAAAAAACTGAAACGGATGCAAGCCCGGATTGATACGGGTTACTATGCGTCAGTAATTGGATTTGCATTTGTCCTCATTAATACCTTTTTTATATCACTGGCCCAAGTCAGTGGGATATCGATGGAACCCCAATTTTTCGATCAAGATGATGTCATTATTCAACATCAAATGAGTAATCTTTCAAGAGGCGATATCGTCGTGGTGAAAGACCCTGACCGCCCTCAAACCTATATTGTTAAACGTATTATTGGATTACCCGGAGAAACTGTTGAAGTTAAAGAAGGTAAGGTTTTTATTAATGACGTTTGGGATGAATACTACTTAATAAGTGAGGTGGGGACTTCGTGTAACGGAGCCTACTGCAACGTTGTTTTAGGCGAAGATGAATATTATGTCTTAGGGGATAACCGTTCAAGTTCAAATGATTCAAGACGCTTAGGGCCCTTTGAGATCGATGATTTATTTGGTGAAGTGGTGATTATTGTAAGACCTTTTGACCGTGCAGGGAGGGTTCAACCATGACCATGATTCAGTGGTATCCCGGGCATATGGCCAAAACCCGTCGTCAGTTTGAAAAGATGCGCAAAGAAATCGATGTCATTTTATGGATTGTGGATGCACGAGCGCCTTTTTCTTCGATGGATCCGACTTTTCTTTCGCTGATTCAAGATAAGCCCTTTTTAATGGTCTTAAATAAAATGGACCGTGTCAGTCCGGCGGATTTAAAAAAAGCCATTGACCGATTTCATCACCAAGAAAAACCTGCGATTGGAATCAACGCAAAAAATGGAAAGAACGTTGCGGCGATGATCACGAAAGCGGAAAGTTTAAGGTCAAAACGTCGCCTTTTAAAAGAATTAAGACTTGCGGTCATTGGTACACCCAATGTCGGCAAAAGTACGTTGATTAATACCTTGGCCCAAAGAAAAGCGCAAGCCGTGGCTAATACCCCAGGTATTACCCGTAACTTAGTCTGGATCAAAGCCTCAAAAACGCTCACCATCTTAGATGCCCCCGGTTTGATGTGGCCAAAAATTGAAGACCCTACCGTGGCCTTTAGGCTTGCCGCCATTGGGTCAATCAAAGATACCTTATTACCGGTTGATAAAGTGACTCAGTACATCGTGAGTATCTTAGCCAAACAAAAACAAATGATGATATTTAAATGGGTCGATGTCGATTTAGATGTTCCTTTTGAAACACTGATTGAAAAAATAGCACAAAAGCATGGGTACCTTACACCTTCAGGAATCGATACTCAAAAAGTGTATGAGTGGATTTTAAAGACGTTTAGAGAAGGCACCTTAGGACCGGTTTATTTGGATGATTGATCGTGAATATTATGATAAAGGAATCCAATCTTTAGCCGGAATCGATGAGGCCGGCCGTGGTCCAGTGGCGGGGCCGCTTGTGGTTGCGGGGGTTATCTTACCTTTTCATAGTGTGATTAAAGGAATTCAGGATTCGAAAAAACTTTCCCCGTCAGTTAGAGAAAATTTATATCATCAAATCCTCGATGAGGCCCTTCAAGTTAGTGTAAAAATCATTGATGTTCAAACCATCGATGCAGGAAACATCTATCGCTTAACCCAGCAAGCAATGACTGAAATTGCGGAGGAGTTAAACGCTGAATTCACTCTGACAGATGCGATGCCTCTAAAGACGACTTTGCCGCATGACTCAATTATAAAAGGGGATCAAAAATCAATCTCTATTGGGGCTGCATCAATTATTGCAAAAGTCACTCGAGATCAAATAATGCGTGATCTTCATCAACAATACCCTCTATATGGATTTGATTTACATAAAGGATACCTAACAAAAACTCATCACAATCAAATAAAAAAGCATGGTCCATGTCCGGTTCACCGGATGTCTTTTGCCCCCCTTAAATTTTTATAAAATTTAAGGGGTTTTTTCATTTTTAAACGGTTATTGGTGTGTTACAATAATAGCAGTTTAACCATATATATATGAAAGAGGGAATTCATGGGGAAGCTAAAGATATTCGATCATCCATTGATGCACCATAAACTCGCCATCATTCGGTCTAAAGAGACCAACACCAAACAGTTCAGAGAAACGGTGGATGAAATTGGCGCTTTAATGGCTTATGAAGTCACTCGCGACTTACCGACTGAAAATGTGGAGATTGAAACACCTTTAGCAAAAACCACAATTCCGATGTTAGCTAAAGAAGTCGTTATCGTCCCTATTTTAAGAGCAGGACTCGGGATGGTCTCAGGCATTCAACAACTTATCCCCACCGCTAAAGTGGGACATGTTGGAATGTACCGTGATGAAGAAACCTTACTCCCTAATCAATATTATTTTAAAGTTCCACCGACGATTAATAACGCCACGGTTTTAGTGCTAGATCCGATGTTAGCCACGGGAGGTTCGGTGGCAGCAGCGGTGACTTTACTTAAAAAAGCCGGTGCGAAAGATATTCGTTTTGTTGGAATCGTAGGATGCCCAGTGGGGGTAGAAGCCTTACAAAAAGCTCACGCTGACGTCGATATTTACTTAGCAGCACTTGACCCGGAACTTAATGAAAAAAGCTATATCGTTCCAGGACTGGGGGATGCCGGAGATCGTTTATACGGCACGAAATAATGAAACAAAAAAATGTCATTAAACTTTTAGCCGTCGCCTCTAACTTTATCTTTGAGCTTTTATTAGCACTCGGTATTGGATACTTTTTAGGACAATATTTAGACGGTATCTTCGAATCAGGTCCCATTTGGACAGCCATCCTAATGGTCGTCTTCTCATTATTTACTTTAATAATCTTTATGCGAAGAATCTATGTGATTGGACAACGCAATGAGTGATGCTTACTTAAAAACGTTTATTTATGTGTGGCCGGTGACTTTCGTGATTGCCCTTATCTTGTTTGGGGTTGGATTTATCTTTGAATCCTTAGAAAGTTGGACACTAGGCCTAAGTTTTGTCTTAGGAAGTCTCATCACGACGATGATGATGAGTGCAAATTACCGCTCTTTTTTAAAGACAAACGATCCGAATCGTTGGGTCTTCATCACGCGTCGCAATTACCTCTTAAGATATTTGATATACGGGGCCACCCTTGCGTTTAGCTTTTTAAACACGAATCTAGAATTCTTAGCGGTCTTTGGGGGATTATTTACCTTTAAAGTAACCTTACTTGGACTGGCAATATTCTCGCCAAAGGAGTAACCGATGGGTAATATCATAGAAACATCCTTTTCCTTTATGGATTGGTCAGTGAATCTAAAACATAGCCTTCTCATCATGATTTTGATGGGAGTCTTTTCCTGGGTCGTGGGGCGAAGGTTTAAAACCTTAAAAACCACGGACAAACCCGGGATTTTTTTAGGCCTTGTTATCATGGCAATATCGACGCTTAATGGATTCATTAAAAGTTACTACGGGGTGAAGTGGAAAAAATATGCCCCGCTCCTCTTTACGATTTTGTTTTATTTAATGATTGCAAACACGGCTAACTTGTGGGGACTTGCAACCCCGTTATCAAACATCAATATTGCCTTAGCCTTTAGTTTATTCGCCATCATCGTGATTCAAGGCGCTGGTCTTGTGGTCAAGAAGCCGTGGCAACGGATTAAAGACCTATCCAGTCCTAACCCGATTTTATTTCCGATTAATTTATTCGGTGAATTATCAACGCCTACGGCGATGGGGTTACGTTTATTTGGGAACATTTTATCAGGGGCCGTCATTAGTGCATTGTTCTATGCCTTCTTCGGACCTGGCGTGATTGGTAACTTACTAAGTGTGACCATCACTACGGCTTTATTACACCCGATTTTTACGGTGTTTTTTGGAGCCATTCAAGCCTTTGTGTACTTCATGTTGCTTACGATTTTTCTTTCCATGGTGATTGATCAATCAGACGCCACATCACAACAAACATAAAAAAAGGAGAATACAGTATGGATTTTCAAGTTACTTCAGAAGCATTTGTAAGAGCCTATGCACTTTTAGGTGCAGGGATTGCTATGATCGCAGGCCTTGGTCCTGGGATTGGACAAGGGATTGCAGCGGGTAAAGCCGCTGAAGCCGTCGGTCGTCAACCAGAGGCCAGTGGTAAAATTACGACCACGATGTTAGTGGGTCAAGCGATGGCTGAGACCACCGGTCTTTATGCCCTTATTATTGCCTTTATCTTAATCTTCACCACGTAATCAAGGAGGCCTAGTATGGATTTTGCTTCTCGTTTGCAAGAAGCGATTGAAAATCTCGTTCGGGGCGGTATTATTATCAACCCGGTTGAAATTTTCATTCAATTGATTGCGACCTTTATTTTGATTGTCGTGGTTAAAAAGTTCCTATGGAATCAAGTGACGGGATTCATTGAAGCCCGTCAAGCCCTGGTGGATGATGACATTACATCGGCCCGAGCAGACCGTGAAAAAGCCCAAGCTTTAAAAGAAAAAGCCGAAAAAGAACTCGGCGATATTCGGGAAGAAGCCAAACGGATTTTAGAAGCGGCCAGAGAACAAGCGAAAACCACCCAAGAAAAGTCAATTGCCTCCACGCAATCTGACATTGAGCGACTTAAAAAAGACGCTCAAGACTCTTTGCTTAAAGAAGTTGAGCAAGCGAAAAAATCCGTTCGTCAAGAAATCATTTCTGTGGCAATGGAACTTTCTAAAAAAGTGGTGGCTCAAGAAATTGATGAGAAGAAATACCATCAATTAATTGATCAAGCTATCGAGGATGCGAAGCGCTCATGAGTCAATTATCAGAAGCCTACGCGCAAGCTTTTTTTGATATCGCGGTGGAGAAAGATGACTTGGATAATGTTATTCAAGTATTTTCTGGCATTGAAGATGGATTGAAAGATCATCCTTCTTTTTTGTCACATCCTAAACTCACCTTAAACGACAAAGCGAAGATTTTTAAATCAGTCACAGAACACCCATTATCCCTTCAGTTTTTAGAGGTCCTGGCTAATCATGACCGGCTTCCGGTTCTCCAAGCCATTATTCAGGATTTAAAATCGTATGTTCAAAAGATGAAACAAGTGAAGACGGTTCATGTTTTTAGTAAGGTGGCTCTTAGTGAGACCCAAATTAAAAGCATCGAAGCAATCTTCAAGCGCCAAGGCGCTGATGCCGTAGAGTTAAAGACCCATATCGATCCTAAGTTATTAGGTGGAATTCGCCTAAAGTATGACGATAAAGTCTTTGATGATTCGGTTGAAAGCACCTACGACACACTCCAACAAATGTTGAATTAGGCAGGTGACGCATGAGCAAAATTAATCCTGTAGAGATTAGTAATTTAATCAAAGCCCAAATCAAATCATTCGAAAAAGACCTCAAAACCGATTCGGTTGGAACGGTCATTAAAGTCGGGGATGGGATTGCCTTAGTCCATGGTTTAGATGATGCAATGAGTGGAGAACTCCTCGCATTTTCAAACAATGTTTTTGGGATGGCTTTAAACTTAGAACGTGACCATGTCGGGGTCATTATTTTAGATGAGTCGACAGAAATCAAAGAAGGCGATACCGTTAAAACAACCGGGAAAATCCTACAGGTTCCCGTCGGTAAAGAGCTTTTAGGTCGCGTCGTAAATCCGTTAGGTCAAGCGATTGATGGACTGGGTAAAATCAGCCTTACAAAAACCCGTCCTTTAGAGAAAAAAGCACCGGGAGTTATGGCCCGTAAATCGGTTGAAGAACCCCTTCAAACCGGGATTAAAGTTTTAGATGCTTTAGTGCCGATTGGCCGGGGTCAACGTGAGTTAATTATCGGGGACCGTAAAACCGGTAAAACCTCGATTGCGATTGATACGATCATTAACCAAAAAGGGAAAGACGTAATTTGTATTTATGTCGCGATTGGTCAAAAAGAATCCACCGTTGCGGGGATTCAAGAAACCTTGAAACGTTATGGAGCGATGGAGTATTCCATTATCGTTTCAGCGTCTGCCTCTGAACCCTCACCGCTCTTATATTTAGCGCCTTATGCCGGTGTGACGATGGGTGAAGAGTTTATGTATGACGGTAAACACGTGTTAATTGTTTATGATGACTTATCTAAACACGCGATTGCTTATCGTGAACTTTCTTTACTTTTAAGACGACCCCCAGGTCGTGAGGCGTTCCCTGGAGATGTCTTTTATCTCCATTCAAGACTCTTAGAAAGAGCGGCTAAACTCAATGATGATTTAGGCGGTGGTTCCATCACTGCACTCCCGATTATTGAAACTCAAGCCGGGGATATTTCAGCCTATATTCCAACCAACGTCATCTCGATTACCGATGGCCAGATTTTCCTTCAAAGTAATCTCTTTTATAGTGGTGTTCGGCCTGCGATTAATGCAGGTTTATCCGTTTCACGGGTCGGGGGATCAGCCCAAACGAAAGCCATTAAAAAAGTATCAGGGACTTTACGTCTTGACCTAGCTTCCTTCCGTGAACTAGAAGCCTTTACTCAGTTTGGATCAGACCTTGATTCGGCGACGAAGAAAAAATTAGCGCGCGGAGAGCGGACGGTAGAAATTCTCAAACAAGGACTCCATGAAGTCATGGATGTTGAAAAACAAGTCGTCTCCATTTATGCCTTAACCCGGGGTTATCTAGACTCCGTTAAACTCGAAGACATCAACCGGTTTGAAAAAGCCCTTCATGATGCCTTTGATCAAGATAAAGACGGTCAAGCTTGCATGGACCATATTCGTAAAACCAAAGCTCTTCCTGATGAAGCGTTATTTAACGGTGTCATTGAACGAGCTAAAAACGCGTTTGTCTAAGGAGGTTTATCATGGGCACTATGCGTGACATTAAACAGCGCATTCACGCGACGAAAAAGACGTCGCAAATTACCAAAGCCATGTACATGGTGAGCGCTTCTAAGCTTAAAAAGGCCGAGCGTTCCATTGTGGCGTTTCGCCCGCTCACTGAGCGTTTGGATGCCATGCTTTCAAATATCTTTAATGAAGATAGCGATTTAAGACATCCGATGTTAGAAGCCAGAGAGATTCGGCATACGACATGTATCTTGATCACATCTGACCGTGGACTTGCGGGTCCTTATAATGCGAACGTTTTTAAAACCTTTGAAATTTTCTTGAAAAAACAAGCTTTCAAAGAAGGTGAATTCTCGGTCGCTGCAATTGGCTCAAAGGCATTTAATTATGTCCGTAAAAGAGACTATCCTTTAGTTAAGGATGAAGTCACACAACTCAGAGATGACGCTGAATTTATTGATTTTAGACGCTTGACGGATGAATTCATAAAGCAATACTTATCCGGTCAAACGGATCAAATCATTGTCTTTTACAATCAGTTCGTTAATACGTTAACGCAAATTCCGAAACATGAAATCTTGGTTCCCCTCGTCTATAATCCTCGGATTGATACGAATAAAGAAGAAGGGACCCAACCCATTTATGATTTCGAACCCAACATTCAATCGACGCTTCAATCGTTGATTCCCAATTATGTCGTTAACATGTTATATGGCTTCATCTTAGAAGCCAAAGCATCCGAGCATGCCGCGAGGATGACGGCCATGAAAAATGCCACTGACAATGCTGAAGATTTAATTGATACCTTATCACTCTCATATAATAAAGCCCGCCAAGATGCGATTACGGTTGAATTAACCGACATCATTGGTGGCGCTAACGCCGTGAATTAGGAGACAAGCATGAACGAAGGAAAAATATTACAAGTCATGGGGCCTGTGGTCGATGTTATTTTCGACCAAGAACTTCCCGAAATCAATCACGCCCTTTTAGTCAGTAATTTAAACGATGAAAAACGCGTGGTAGATATAGATTTAACGCTCGAAGTGTCTTTACACTTAGGGGGTAATGTCGTTAGAACGATCGCGATGGATTCCACCGATGGTTTAAAAAGAGGGATGCCCGTTACGGACACCAAATCAGCGATTTCAGTCCCCGTAGGTGACATCACTTTAGGTCGCATTTTTAACGTTTTAGGGGAAGCCATAGATGGTAAAGAAGCTTTACCTAAATCCGTTAAGAGAATGCCGATTCACCGTCCTGCTCCTAAACTTGAAGATTTATCAGCCACCACGGAAATCTTAGAAACTGGGATCAAAGTGGTCGACTTATTAGCCCCTTATGTTAAAGGGGGGAAAATCGGATTATTTGGTGGAGCCGGAGTCGGTAAAACGGTTCTCATTCAAGAACTCATTCACAACATTGCCCAAGAACACGGAGGAATTTCGGTGTTTGCGGGTGTGGGTGAAAGAACGCGTGAAGGAAATGACTTATACCATGAAATGACGGAATCAGGGGTGATCGCGAAAACGGCGATGGTCTTTGGTCAAATGAACGAACCCCCAGGTGCGAGAATGCGAGTAGGGTTAACAGGATTAACCATGGCGGAACATTTTAGAGATGAAGAAAGCCAAGATGTTTTACTCTTTATCGACAACATTTTCCGTTTTACTCAAGCGGGTTCTGAAGTATCGGCCCTTTTAGGACGGATGCCTTCAGCGGTAGGTTACCAACCGACCCTAGCCACTGAGATGGGTAAACTTCAAGAGCGAATCACATCGACTAAAGATGGATCGATTACGTCGATTCAAGCGGTCTATGTTCCCGCCGATGACTACACGGATCCAGCCCCAGCGACTACGTTTGCGCATTTAGATGCGACCACCAACCTTTCAAGAAAGATTTCTGAAGAAGGGATTTATCCTGCGGTGGATCCTCTTGAATCAAGTTCAAGAGCCTTAGAACCTGAAACCGTTGGAGAAGAACATTATCAAATTGCTCGTGAAGTCCAACAAACCATTCAGCGCTATAACGAACTTCTTGATATCATTGCCATCTTAGGGATGGATGAACTCTCTGAAGAAGATAAACTCTTAGTTCACCGGGCTCGCCGGGTGAGATTATTCTTATCTCAAAACTTCCACGTAGCCGAACAATTTACTGGACAAAAAGGGTCATATGTTCCCGTCTCTGAAACGATTCGTGGATTCAAAGAAATCTTAGCGGGCCAACATGATGAAGTCCCTGAAGATGCCTTTAGACTCGTTGGCAGCATTGACGATGTCTTAGCTAAAGCCAAAACGTTAGAGGGATAAGATGGACCTCACGCTCCTCACCCCAAAAGGGGTTCAATTCCAAGAGAAGATTGATTACTTCGTTGTTGAATCTAAAACAACGGGTGATTTTGCGGTCTTAAATGATCATGTCCCTGTCATTGCAACTTTAGATGATGCAACGATAAAAATGCACAGTAAAAATCAAACGCTATACATCATTGTGATCAATGGTCATTTAGAATTTCACGACAATCAAGCGACCATCATTGCCCAAGAAGCAAACGTTGGAAGTGACAAAGACAAGGCGTTAGAAAATTTGATTGGCGTGAGAGATGAACGAATCCGCGAAAACAAAGAGCGTCAAATCGGCTTCTTAAAAGCTGAGAATGAACTCAAAAAGAACATCAAAGCTTCAAAAGCGGGCCAACGTTAATTTAGAATCCTTGCAAAATTGTAATGATTACAATATAATAGAGGTACCTTTAAAGGAGGTACACCTATGAAAAAAATGAAAATCATGAGTCAATTAGTGGCCGACTTATTGGCCTTAAACGTCAAGTTTCACAATTTACATTGGAACGTCAAAGGCCAACGTTTTGTTCCACTTCACATGGCCCTTGAAGAAATGTATGACCTATTCTTTGAACAATATGACACCGTGGCTGAGAGAATGCGGATGTTGGGAGAATTTGCCCCCGCATCACTTAAAGAAGTGGTGGCCTTAACGAAGGTTGAAGACTTACCTAATCAAGATCATGCCCAAAAAGATGTTCTAGAAACCATTCAAGTTAGTTTTGAACACCTGAAAGCGGTAGTTCGTGATTTAAGAGTTGCTGCTGAAGATGATTTTGTCACCCAAGCTATGTGTGATGATTTAGAGGGTACCTACGATAAACAACTTTGGTTTGTACATCAACAGATGAAATAAAAAAAAGCCCATGCGGGCTTTTTTTATTTTCCAGTGGATCCAAAGCCGCCGTTTCGCTTTAAAGCGGGGGCTTTTTCATCAGGACTTGTTAGATATTTTTCAAAGATGCCCTGGGCAATGCGTTCGCCTTTTGCTAAGGTAACATCTTGACTTCCATAATTATAAATCAGGACGTAAATGGCTCCATCATTTTCTGGATTGTTGTAATAATCAGCATCGACTACGCCGACCCCATTTGGAAGCATGAGTGTTTTTGAGAGTCCAATTGAGCTTCTAAGATAAATTTTTAAGACTTCATCAGAAGCCATAAAAGCTTTGACCCCAGTCGGGACCAATACCTTATCATTGGCTTTGACTAATGTGTCTTCTGCGACATAAAAATCATAGCCCGCACTTTGAGTTGTTTTTCGGGTGGGAAAAACAACATTTTTATAGCCTTTGGCCACTTCAAAACCACGCATAAAGGCCTCCTTATTTGTTATTTATTATAGCATGATTGTGATTGACTCTAAGGGGGGAATTTGGTATAGTAATTTATAAGATTTTAGGTCCATTTATGGATAACAGGGAATGAGGTGTAAGACCTCAGCTGTCCCAGCAACCGTAAGCCAGACGAAATGCGATATACCACTGTTTAAAAACGGGAAGGTGCAGAGTAGGGAGAAGGTGAGCCGGTAGACCTACCTATGAATCTCATATATATTGTCACACTCCTGGGGTTGAGTGATCGCGATTATCATACTTTTGTGATTTTTTTGCATATGTCTGATAACCGTCCCCCTTGGAGGATGGTTTTTTTTATGAGGAGGCTCCACATGAAAAGACGATTCTCTATGGGATGGCTCTTGTTAGTATTGTGGGTGCTTTCAGCTTGCAGCTCACCGGTGTCACCCGATGAAAATCAAGCACCATTTAGTATCACTTTTGAAGTGATGACAGACCCTGTCATCAGCGTGCCTTACATCGGCTATTATCCTTCAGTTTATACGGCGTTTGACTTATTAAAAGTCGCCTTAGAAGATCAAGGTATTCCGCTCATTTATTCAGAGAGTGAATTTGGCATCTTCATTGAAGAAGTGGCCACCATCAAACCCTTATATGGGTCTTACATCATGATTAGCCTTAATGATGAACCTCTCAATGTAGGTTTGGCTGATGCACCTTTTGAAGACGGTGATACGTTCAGTTTCCAACTTGAATATTGGGATCAGGCTTCAAAACAACGTCATGATGCGATGAACGCATTTTTAAAAACCGAAGCAGATGTCTATCTCGAAGCGTTGTCTTATGAAGTTTTCACAGCGCTAAGTTATAGCCAAGATTTAGACATAAACGGATATAACCCTCAAACCCAGACGCAAGCTGATTTAATCCGTTCCATATTCATCTTAAGAAGTTTAAATCAAGATGTGACCGTTCTTCAAGTTGAACTCGCTGCCCGCTATAGCACCGAGTTAACATTTAGCGCAGGACTTGGGCTCTTAGCTTTAATGGGCTCAGAGGCTTACGAACCTGCAAAGTTGGAATTTACAACATCCTTAGAAAATCTAAATTTAAACACAGGTTGGCTAGATGATTTATCCATGGCTATTATCGCCTTAGGTGAAAGTACTCCTGATGATTTAGTTGAAGCGTTTAAGTCAAGAATCTTTGAGGATTTAAATGCCCCGAGTCTTGCCCATGCCATCATGGCACTGGTGGTCTTAGGCGAAGACCCTTACCAAATCGTAGATGAAAACGGAATCAGCTTAGTGGATCATCTACTAAGTTTCCAAAATGACAGTGGGGGCTTTATTTACAATAGTGACAGTTCGCCCACGGATACCCGGCAGTTCTCAAGTCCCCAAAGCTTTCTAGCCTTGGTCGTTTTAGACCAATGGATCAGCCAAAATCCAAGACTTCCCTATCGTCCTTAATAAAAAGAGGCTATATGAAACGAATCGTTTTAACCTTGATTGCCATCACCATTTTAAGCGTAACGGGCTTGGTATTTGGGGCTCAATTTCAAGCGAATATGGATGGCGAAGTCACGATTATCCTAATCGATGGTGAAACCGAAATAAGTCGTAATACGCACGCCTTTAAAGAGGGCGACACGCTCTATGACCTCTTATCTCAAAACTACCAAATTTATTGCGCTGACCGTAATTACCAAAAGGATGAAACGTGTACTCCAGTCGCATTTGCTGAAATCACCGGCCGAATCTTATTAGGAATTAATGACCTTGAGAGTAATTGGAGCGATACGTTTATTCAGATTCAACTTAATGGTGTTCCAGCAACGGCTGGAATGGACCAATTACAATTTACCGATCAAGATGAAATCTCACTGGTCTTAAAAACCGTGGAATAGGAGGAATCATGCAAACTAAAAAAATCGCATTATTTGCCGTTCTTATCGCGATGTTATTAGTTCAAGAACAAGCCCTATCATTTATTCCAAACGTTCAATTTTCAACGTTATTGATTTTACTTTTCGCAAGTAGTTTTAAATTTAAAGAGACACTCTTGATGATTGCAGTGTATGTGATTATCGATAGTTTATACATGGGTGGTTTTAATCTGGTTTATATGATCCCGATGTTCTTGGGGTGGTCGATGATTCCGGTGGGTTACCACTTATTCTTTAAAGGTAAAGAAAACACCTATGGATTAGCCTTCTTTGGCTTAGGATTAGGGTTTGTTTATGGATTCTTATTCATGCCCTTTGCGGTCATGATGACCGGGGTGAGCCCAGTCGCTTATCTCATGGCGGATTTACCGTTTCAAATCATCATGGCGCTCTCTAACTTCCTGACCATCTTATGGCTATACCCCCCTTTAAAGAAAGTTTATCAATCCAATCTTCCCCTTATCGGTTAATTTAAGCCTTTTCCAAGCGAAAAATGCTTGCAAGAGGCTTTTTTCTTTGTTATACTTGAAAAGCCGTAAAATACACACACATTAGGAGTGCTTTGAAGGAGCCTTAGGGTCTCAAAGGACGATGAATAATGTGGCGGACACATCACTCAGGAGGCCAATTAATGGCAGTCGTAGAAATGAAAAAACTCCTTGAATCCGGAGTACACTTTGGGCATCAAACCCGTCGTTGGGATCCAAAAATGGCGCCCTATATTTACACCTCAAGACATGGGATTCACATTATCGATCTTCAACAAACCGCACAGTTCATTGAAGATATGTATGCTCGCTTTGTTGAAATTTCAAAAGCGGATGGTAAGGTATTATTTGTTGGAACTAAGAAGCAAGCTGCTGAAGCGCTTCAACAAGAAGCAATTCGGGCAGGACACTTCTATGTTTCAAAGCGTTGGTTAGGGGGAACCTTAACGAACTTCAAAACCATTCGTCGCAGTGTACGCCGTCTTTATGATATTGAAAAAATGGAAGCAGATGGAGTATTTGACCGCTTACCGAAAAAAGAGGTCATAGGTTTAAGAAAAGAACTCGCAAGATTAAATGCCTTTTTATCTGGGATTAAAGAAATGCGTGTTTTACCTCAAGCCGTTTTCATTGTCGATCCTTTAAAAGAAATTAACGCAATTAAAGAAGCAAGAAAACTGGGAATTCCCGTTTATGGCATTGTAGACACAAACTGTAATCCCGATGTTTTAGACTATATTATCCCTGCAAACGATGACGCTATTCGTTCCGTTAAATTGATTTTAGAAACCTTAGCAAACGGATTAATCGAAGGTGCGGGTGGCGAAGTCTTAAGTGAACAACCTTCCTCAGAAGCCCCAGCAAAAGAAGCTGCACCTGCTAAAGAAGCTGCCCCTGCAGAAGAAGCTGCCCCAGCAAAAGAAGCTGCTCCTGCTAAAGAAGCTGCTCCTGCAAAAGAAGCTGCTCCAGCTAAAAAAGCTGCTCCTGCAAAAGAAGCTGCTCCTGCTAAAGAAGCTGCACCTGCAAAAGAAGCTGCTCCTGCAAAAGAAGCTGCACCTGCAAAAGAAGCTGCACCTGCAAAAGAAGCTGCTCCAGCTAAAAAAGCTGCACCTGCAAAAGAAGCTGCTCCAGCAAAAGAAGCTGCTCCAGCAAAAGCTGCTGCACCTAAGAAAGCTGCTCCTGCAAAAGCTGCTGCACCTAAGAAAGCTGCTGCACCTAAGAAAGCTGCTGCACCTAAAGAAGCTGCTCCTGCTAAAGTAGTTGATTTAGACTCTTTAACTGTTGCTGAACTTAAAGAACTTGCTAAACAAAAAGGTGTTGAAGGAATCTCAAAACTTAAAAAAGCGGAACTTATCGCTGCATTGAAATAACTAAGAGCGCGATGCGCTCTTTTTCAAGAAATGACTTATATTTTACGCACTTTCGTGTGGTAAAATACAATTAACTTAAGGAGGATTTTATCCATGGCAGTTGATGCTCAATTAGTAAAAATATTAAGAGAAAAAACGGGCGCCGGTATGTTAGATTGTAAAAAAGCAATCGAAGAAACGGGCGGAGATATTGACAAAGCAATTGACTATTTAAGAGAAAAAGGAATTGCTAAGGCCGCCAAAAAAGCCGACCGCATAGCTGCAGAAGGCTTAACCAGTTATGAAATTTCTGGAGATAAAGCGGTTATCTTTGAAATCAACTCAGAAACGGACTTTGTTGCTAAAAACCAAGAGTTTCTAGCGCTCCTTGATACCGTAGGTAAAATTTTAATTAATAGTCATGCAACTGACTTAGATTCAGCTTTAGCCCTTCCTTCAAGCGAAGGCACATTGGCTGATTTAGTGGTTAGCGCGACTTCAAGAATTGGGGAAAGAATTAACTTACGCCGCGTTGAATTTTTAACAAAAGATTCAAGCCAAGTATTTGGGGCTTATAAACATATGGGCGGACGGATTTCTTCATTGGCTCTTCTTAAAGGGGGCAGTGAACAAGTAGCTAAAGATATTGCGATGCATGTGGCTGCTCAAAATCCGCTTTATTTAGATGAAAGCCAAATCAGTGAAAGCTTCATCGCTCATGAGCGTGAAGTTCTTAGAACTGAAGCCTTAAACGAAGGTAAGCCAGAAGCCATTGTCGATAAAATGGTTGAAGGTCGCTTGAATAAGACGCTTAAAGAATTAAGCTTGGTTCATCAACCTTTTGTCAAAAACCCTGATCAAACGATTAGTGATTTTGTGAAAGCAGCAGGGGCAAGTGTAGTCAATTTCGTCCGCTTAGAAGTGGGCGAGGGTATTGAGAAAAAACAAGGTGATTTTGCCGAAGAAGTCAAAGCCCAAATGCAAGGCTAAACAAGGAGGCATCTGTGGCCAAAAAAAGATTGATCATCAAACTTTCGGGTGAAGCAATGAGTGGTTCTAACCACAGCATTGATCCGAAACGTGTCCAAGAAATAGCCGCCGAGATTAAAGCGGCTTACGATCTTAACCAATTTGAAATTGGAGTGATTGTAGGTGGCGGTAATATTTGGCGTGGGACGACCGCAGAATTAATGGGAATGGAACGAAGCAGTGCGGATTATATGGGGATGTTAGCAACGATCGTTAACGCGCTAGCCCTTCAAAATGCGCTTGAAATGCTCGGTCTTGAAACCCGAACGATGACGAGCTTAAATATTCCTCAAGTAGCGGAACCTTATATTCGTCGTAAAGCCATCAGCAATTTGGAAAAAGGGATGATTGTTATCTTTGGAGGCGGAACGGGAAATCCATATTTCTCAACGGATACGACCAGTGCCTTAAGAGCTGCTGAAATAGGGGCCTCAACCATCTTGATGGCGAAAAATGGTATTGATGGGGTTTATTCGAAAGATCCCAATCTTTACAGTGACGCCGTGAAATATGATAAACTCACGCACCATGAAGTTTTGGAAAAAAACCTCGACGTGATGGACTCAACCGCGGCCGCCCTTTGTAAAGATAACCAAATCGAAATTATTGTTTTTGACATGAACATTCAAGGAAATATTAAGCGGGCTGCTCAAGGCGATAAAATCGGCACGCACATTAAATAAAGAGGGATGCAATGGAAGAGACTTTAATGCAATGCGAACTTAAAATGGAATCTGCCTTAGACCATTTATCTAGCGAATTATCAAAAGTAAGAACGGGACGGGCCAACCCCCAAATGCTTAACGGCGTTTTTGTCGATTACTATGGAACCTCTACTCCGATTAATCAAATCAGTAATATTTCAGTTCCAGAACCTAGTCAATTACTCGTTAAACCATATGACCGTAGTTTAATCAAAGAATTTGAAAAAGTTATTCAATCTTCAGGTTTAGGGATTAATCCTCAAAACGAAGGGGACCAATTAAGAATCAAAATTCCCCCGTTGACTGAAGACCGCCGTAAAGATATGGTCAAACAAACCAAAAAAATTGGTGAAGACGCCAAAGTAAATATCCGCAATATTCGTCGTGACTTCAACGACATCATCAAAAAAGCGGAGAAAAATTCTGAGATTTCAGAGGATGACTCTCAGTTCTATCAAGGTGAAATTCAAAGCTTAACTGATCAATTTATTGTTAAAGTGGATGAAAAAGCCAATGCCAAAGAAAAAGATTTAATGACCGTATAAAACCACCTTCCGGGTGGTTTTTTTGTCTTTTAATCTGCTTTCAAAATGGTGTATAATTAAACGTGCTTAAAGTGAGGTAACAAGGATGACACATGATGATCCTAAACACATTGCGATCATCCTAGATGGCAATGGAAGATGGGCCACTGCTCAAGGGAAAAGTCGTACTGAAGGCCATATTGAAGGGGCTAGAACCCTCAAAAAAGTGGTTCAGATGTTAAAAAGTAAGTCTTTAAAAGTCTTATCGATTTTTACGTTCTCCACTGAAAACTGGCAACGACCTAAATCGGAAGTCGCTTTTTTGATGAACCTGCCTAAACGTTTTAAAAAAGACATCGATGAACTCGCTGCTCAAGAAGATGGTATTCGAGTCCTCTTCTCAGGCCGAAAAGATCGTTTATCCAAAGAAAATTTAAAACTAATTGAACATTTTGAATCCAGCAGTCAAAACAACACAGGCCTTACGGTCAATGTGTGTTTAGATTATGGCTTTAAAGATGAAATGGTTCATGTGGTTCAGTCAGCGCTTAAAGCGGTTTCTGAAAACCACTTGGATATTAAGAGCCTCACCCCTGACCACTTAGAAGATTGGTTGTATCAACCTGAACTTCCCCCGATTGATTTATTGATTCGCACTGGGGGAGAAAAGCGGTTGTCTAACTTTATGTTGTGGCAAGCGGCGTATGCTGAAATCTATTTTACGGATCTTTATTGGCCGGACTTCAATCAAACAGTGATTGAAGAGGCTTATCACTTTTATCAGAGTCGTGATCGACGCTTTGGAAAGGTATAAGATGCTTAAGCGATTTAATACCTCAATCATTCTCGTTATTATCTTGCTTCCCCTGATCTGGTTAAACGCGCTCTTATTTAGTTTAGTCGTCGGGGGCTTTTTACTCATTGCCTCCTATGAGCTTTTTAAAATGCTTCAAGTTCGTTACCCCCTTCACCCGGCTTATCTATTTTTATACGCAGGGTTTAACGGCCTCATTTATGCCGGCTTTATTCTTTACTTAAATGGGGTGATTACGGGCTTATTTTTTGTGAATGGGTTATTGTTATCGATTGGTTTAGTGATGGCCTATAGTGTTTTTAGCGTTCATTCCTTTACTTATTTTGGGAGTGCTTTGATTTTAAGTATTTTCTTTAGTATCGCCTTTGGGTCGATTAGTTTTATTCAAAGCTTAGGAACCACGGTGATTTTATATGTATTACTCGTGACCATGTTAAGTGATGTTTTTGCGTATCTCGTCGGGGTCCCTTTAGGTAAACATAAATTGGCCCCAAGAGTCAGTCCGAAAAAGACGATTGAAGGATTAGTCGGTGGAATTGTAGGTGCGGTGTCAGTGGCTACGCTTTATGTATGGATTATTGATGTGCCATTTCCCTTTGATCCCCCATTGTCGATTTTTGCGATAATCATCATTTCATTTTTTGTCTCCTTGGCGGGACAGCTGGGCGATTTAGTTGCCTCTAAAATTAAAAGAGATTATGACATTAAAGACTTTTCGAATATATTCCCAGGTCACGGTGGTATCTTAGACCGTTTTGATTCAACGTTATTTGCGTCTTTCATCCTTGTCATTGTTTTCATTATGATAGGATAAGTTTAAAGGTTTAGGTGAAATCATGTTTTTAGTCAACTTAATTGGATTTATCTTTGTATTAGGACTCGTGATTGTAATCCATGAGCTCGGTCACTTTTTACTGGCGAAACGGGCGGGTATTTTATGTCATGAGTTTGCGCTAGGAATGGGCCCCATTTTAATCTCTAAAAAAATCGGTGAAACCCGGTATTCGATTCGGGCTTTTCCAATTGGTGGATTTGTCTCAATGGCCGGAGAAGAAGTCCAATCTTCTTTAGTGAAAGTCGGGGATTATGTCCTTACCGAAATGAAGGCAGACCTGATTACTAAAATCAGCGTCGTTGACGCAAAAAATCTTGAGGCCACGCAAGTCGTGAGTGTGAACTTAACGGGGGCTTCAACCGACCTTGAGTTAAACGGAATTAAAGTCCTGCCTGAGGCATTAGTTAGCATCGGTGGGAAAGAGATTCAAATTGCCCCACTTGAACGTTCATTCGGATCAAAAACCCTTTTCGAACGGTTCTTAACTATTTTTGCAGGGCCCTTCATGAACTTTGTCCTTGCCTTTATCATTTTTGTGATCATTGGATTTATTGCAGGATTTCCGGTTTTAGATAAAGCAGAAATTGGCAGTCTTAATCCCAATCTTCCCGCTGCAGCCGTTTTAGAAGTCGGGGATGAAATCACTGCGGTCAATGGTCAACCCACTCCGAATTGGGCGGCATTTACTTCCGCCATCCGTAAGGACATTTCGATTCGTCAATTTGAACTTTCAGGAATAAGAGAAGGTGAAGTCTTCACCACCTCTTTAACTCCACGACTTTTCTTTTATAGTGTTGGATTTAACTCCCACCCAGAAACCACCGATGAAGTAAGAATAGGTTCCGTGGTGGATGGCACCTTAGCGGATCAAGCTGGATTCTTAGAAAACGATGTGATCATTCGAATCAACCAACAACCGATTGATACCTGGTCCGATTTGATTGATCGATTAGAAGCGAATCAAACCGGTCAATTAATGACCTTTACCGTGCTTCGCAATAATCTAGAAAGAACCTTAGAAATTAGACCCTATGAAAAAGCCATCTTAGATACCCAATCCGTGCCAGCGGTCGATGTCTTTATAGGGGTCTCACCCCCCACTGAGTTTCGCTTTTTTGAAAGCTTTAGGAGCGGAGCTTTAAGTGTGGTCGGAGCCTCAAGACTCATCTTTGATACAATCAGTTTATTATTTAACTCTTCGCAAGTGGGGGTGGGTGACTTAGCGGGTCCGATTGGTATTTTCACCTTGACCTCGGATGCTTTAGCGCAAGGGCTTGTCGTCTTTTTAAACTGGATTGGTCTATTATCAGTGAACTTAGGGATTCTAAACTTACTCCCGATCCCCGCCCTTGATGGGGGCCGCTTGGTCTTTTTAGCGTATGAAGGGGTGACCCGGAGAAAAGTGAACCCCCGGGTCGAAAATTATTTACATTTAATGATGTTTTTCTTACTGATTGGATTTTTTATCTTTATCGCATTTAACGACATTTTAAGATTATTCAACTAGGAGAACGGTATGAAGCAATCTGTTTTTTATATCCCCACTTTAAAAGAATCCCCGAAAGATGCAGAAGCGAAAAGTCATGCCTTGATGATTCGTTCTGGCATGATTAAACAAACCGCGGCTGGGATTTATACCTACTTACCTTTAGGCTTAAAAGTATTAAAGAAAATTGAAGCGATTGTCCGTGACGAACATCATCTACTCGGATGTTCGGAGGTGTTGATGCCCGCCTTACAACCGAAAGACCTCTGGGAAGAATCCGGCCGCTGGGGGGCTTATGGTCCTGAGTTGATGCGTTTAAGTGATCGTAAAGACCGGGAATTTTGTTTAGGTCCTACCCATGAAGAAGTCATTACGGCCTTAGTGAGAGATTATTTAAATAGCTATAAAAAACTACCGGTGGCTCTTTATCAAATTCAAACCAAGTTTAGAGATGAAATGCGGCCTCGATTTGGCCTCATGCGTGGCCGTGAATTTATCATGAAAGATCTTTACACCTTCCACGCCAATGAAGCGTCTTTGAATCAATGGTACGAAGATGTCAAAGCCATGTATTCAAGAATCTTTGACCGGTGTGGCCTTGAAACCAAGATAGTGGCCTCTAATACCGGCGAAATTGGGGGCTTAGAAGCCCATGAGTTCATGGTGATGAGTGAAGTCGGTGAAGACACCGTGGTGTATTGTGAAAACTCTTCAGAAGCCTACAACATCGAAGCCACCGATTTAAGACCCGGTGACCCTTGTGAGGGGGGTGGAGTGGTCTTATCTGCAGAAGGCATCGAAGTTGGAAACACCTTTAAAATTGGCACCAAGTATTCAGCCTCGATGAATGCCTTCTTCCAAGATGACCAAGGCCAACGTCAACCGATTCTCATGGCCAGTTACGGGATTGGGATCGGCCGGACCTTGATGGCCGTCGTTGAACAACACGCGACGGATAAAGGTTTAATTTGGCCCAAATCTTTATCCCCCTTTGACATCCACCTCATCCCATTAAACCCTGTAGACGCGCCTGTTCAGGCTTTATATGAATCATTAAAAGCCCGGTATGATGTTTTAATCGATGACCGAGATGAACGTCCTGGGGTTAAATTCAATGATGCTGAACTGATTGGAATCCCGATCAAAGTGATTTGTGGACGAGGCTTTAGTGAAGGCCGTGTTGAATTTGAAGCCTTAGGCATTAAAAAAGAGGTTGCCTTAAACGATTTAGACCAAGAAATTGCTCAAGCCATGAACGCCTAAAACCGCCCTTTCGGCGGTTTTTTTTATTTTATTTACCTAATTGTAGAGATACCCTTGACACCTTACTTTCAATTGTCTATAATCATCTTTGTCGCGTTAAGAAAAGGCTGGTTAAATGGGCCTCGAAAAACCCGATGAAAATCGCATTTTTAAGGACATTTTTGGTTGACACGTCCTACTAAATGAGATAAGATAGTAAAGCACTCATCCAAATTTTGAGTGTTTACGTATGGTCTTTGAAAACTGAATAGAACAGAATTACTTTGAGTATACAGAATCAAACCAACTTATAATTTCTATATTTATATAGACATTTTTTATGGAGAGTTTGATCCTGGCTCAGGATAAACGCTGGCGGCATGCCTAATACATGCAAGTCGAACGAGAGTACTTGTACTCTAGTGGCGAACGGGTGAGGAACACGTAAGGAACTTGCCCCAAAGACGAGGATAACCACGGGAAACTGTGGCTAATACTGGATAGGATATTGAATCGCATGATTCTTTATTTAAAGGTGCGTTTGCACCACTTTGGGAGAGCCTTGCGCAGCATTAGCTAGTTGGTAGGGTAACGGCCTACCAAGGCAACGATGCTTAGCTGGACTGAGAGGTTGAACAGCCACACTGGGACTGAGACACGGCCCAGACTCCTATGGGAGGCAGCAGTAGGGAATTTTCGGCAATGGGCGAAAGCCTGACCGAGCAATGCCGCGTGAGTGATGAAGGTCTTCGGATCGTAAAACTCTGTTGTTAAGGAAGAACTATCAGAAGAGGAAATGCTTTTGATTTGACGGTACTTAACCAGAAAGCTCCGGCTAACTACGTGCCAGCAGCCGCGGTAATACGTAGGGAGCGAGCGTTATCCGGAATTATTGGGCGTAAAGAGTGCGTAGGCGGTATGTTAAGTCGAATGTGAAATCCCACAGCTCAACTGTGGAGGGTCATTCGAAACTGGCATGCTAGAGTATGGCAGAGGTTAGTGGAATTCAATGTGTAGCGGTAAAATGCGTAGATATATTGAGGAACACCAGTGGCGAAGGCGGCTAACTGGACCAGAACTGACGCTGAGGCACGAAAGCGTGGGGAGCAAACAGGATTAGATACCCTGGTAGTCCACGCTGTAAACGATGAGAACTAAGTGTTGGGGTAACCCAGTGCTGAAGTTAACACATTAAGTTCTCCGCCTGGGAAGTACGGCCGCAAGGTTGAAACTCAAAGGAATTGACGGGTCTCCGCACAAGCGGTGGAGCATGTTGTTTAATTCGAAGATACGCGAAGAACCTTACCTGGTCTTGACATCCTTTTGACCGTCCTAGAGATAGGATTTCCCTTCGGGGCAGAAGTGACAGGTGGTGCATGGTTGTCGTCAGCTCGTGTCGTGAGATGTTGGGTTAAGTCCCGCAACGAGCGCAACCCCTATCGATAGTTGCTAACATTTAGTTGAGGACTCTATCGAGACTGCCAGTGATAAACTGGAGGAAGGTGGGGATGACGTCAAATCATCATGCCCCTTATGACCAGGGCTACAAACGTGCTACAATGGCCAGTACAGCGAGATGCAAAGCGGCGACGTGGAGCAAACCTTTCAAAGCTGGTCTCAGTTCGGATTGAAGTCTGCAACTCGACTTCATGAAGTTGGAATCGCTAGTAATCGTGGGTCAGCATACCACGGTGAATACGTTCTCGGAGATTGTACACACCGCCCGTCATACCACGAGAGTCTGTAACACCCGAAGTAGGTGGCCTAACTGTAAAGAGGGAGCCTCCTAAGGTGGGATGGATGATTGGGGTAAAGTCGTAACAAGGTATCCCTACGAGAACGTGGGGATGGATCACCTCCTTTCTAGAGAAATTTTCAAAGTAAGGATGTTCTATTCAGTTTTGAGAGACCATGCACCCATTTTTTTATGGGGACATGTTTTTCTCTATTTAAACTTTAACCTCGGTTAAAGAAGGTCTTTGAAAAGTGGATAATGAAATGAAAAGTTAAGTAACAAAGAGCGCAAGGTGGATGCCTTGGCACTAGGAGCCGATGAAGGACGTGACGAACGACGATACGCTTCGGGGAGCTGTAAGTAAGCGATGATCCGGAGATTTCCGAATGGGGGAACCCACCAAGTGGAAGACTTGGTACTCGATTTATCGAGAGGTATACGCGGAGAACTGAAACATCTTAGTACCCGCAGGAAAAGAAAGCAAAAGCGATTCTCAGAGTAGTGGCGAGCGAAATGAGACCAGCCCGTGTTTAACATTGGAGTTACAAAGTTTTAAGTTAGTTGAATGGCGTGGGAAAGCCAACCATAGAGGGTGAGAGTCCCGTAAGCGAAAACTTAAAACCTCCGTTAGACGAAGAGTACGGCGAGACACGAGAAATCTTGTCGGAACATGCGAGGACCATCTCGTAAGGCTAAATACTCCCTAGTGACCGATAGTGAACCAGTACCGTGAGGGAAAGGTGAAAAGAACCGCGGGAGCGGAGTGAAATAGATCCTGAAACCTTGTGCTTACAACAAGTCAAAGCCCGTTAATGGGTAATGGCGTGCCTTTTGTAGAATGAACCGGCGAGTTACGATATCATGCAAGGTTAAGCCTTAAGGGGTGGAGCCGTAGCGAAAGCGAGTCTTAATCGGCGATTGAGTATGATGTTGTAGACCCGAAACTGAGTGATCTAGCCATGAGCAGGTTGAAGTTGGGGTAAAACCTAATGGAGGACCGAACCAGAATACGTTGAAAAGTGTCTGGATGACTTGTGGCTAGAGGTGAAATTCCAATCGAACTCAGATATAGCTGGTTCTCACCGAAATAGCTTTAGGGCTAGCGTCGAGATTAAGTGGTATGAAGGTAGAGCACTGAATGGTTGATGGCCTCATCAAGGGGTACTGATATCAATTAAACTCCGAATGTCATACTTATATGCTCGGCAGTCAGACCATGGGTGATAAGGTCCGTGGTCGAGAGGGAAACAGCCCAGACCGCCAGTTAAGGTCCCAAAATTTATGTTAAGTGGAAAAGGATGTAGAGTCGCACAAACAACTAGGAGGTTGGCTTAGAAGCAGCCACCCTTTAAAGAGTGCGTAATAGCTCACTAGTCGAGTGACTCCGCGCCGAAGATGTACCGGGGCTAAACATAATACCGAAACTGCGGATTCAAATTTATTTGAATGGTAGGTGAGCGTTGTCAATGCGGTGAAGATAGATCGTGAGGACTATTGGAGCGTTGACAAGTGAGAATGCCGGTGTGAGTAACGAAAAGTAAGGTGAGAATCCTTACCGTCAAAAGTCTAAGGTTTCCAGAGGAAGGTTCGTCCGCTCTGGGTTAGTCAGGACCTAAGGTGAGGCTGAAAAGCGTAGCCGATGGACAACAGGTTGATATTCCTGTACCACCGTAGTAACAGATGGAGTGACGGAGAAAGATAGCGTGAGCCGGTCAGTGGATATGTCCGGTTGAAGCGTTTAGGCTGTGATGTAGGTAAATCCGCATCACGTGAAGGCTGAGGCGTGACCAGGTAACTCGTGTGAATCTATGCTTCCGAGAAAAGCTTCTATGGTTAATTATTATGGTGCCTGTACCGCAAACCGACACAGGTAGACGAGGAGAGAATCTAAAGACGCGCGAGATAACTCTTGTTAAGGAACTCGGCAAATTGACCCCGTAACTTCGGGATAAGGGGGGCTCTTCGGAGCCGCAGAGAATCGGCCCAAGCGACTGTTTATCAAAAACACAGCTCTATGCTAAACCGTAAGGTGATGTATATGGGGTGACGCCTGCCCGGTGCTGGAAGGTTAAAAGGAGATGTCAGACTTCGGTCAAAGCATTGAATTGAAGCCCCAGTAAACGGCGGCCGTAACTATAACGGTCCTAAGGTAGCGAAATTCCTTGTCGGGTAAGTTCCGACCCGCACGAAAGGCGTAACGATTTGGGCACTGTCTCAACAAGAGACTCGGTGAAATCTTAGTACCTGTGAAGATGCAGGTTACCCGCGACAGGACGGAAAGACCCCGTGGAGCTTTACTATAACTTGATATTGATAATGGGTGTTCGATGTACAGGATAGGTGGGAGACTTTGAAGCTGGAACGCCAGTTTCGGTGGAGTCATCCTTGGGATACCACCCTTCGAACATTTGTTATCTAACCCGCTGGCGTGTAGCCAGGGGGACAGTGTCTGGTGGATAGTTTGACTGGGGCGGTCGCCTCCTAAAGAGTAACGGAGGCGCTCAAAGGTACCCTCAGAATGGTCGGTAATCATTCAAAGAGCGTAAAGGTATAAGGGTGCTTGACTGCAAGACGTACATGTCGAGCAGGTACGAAAGTAGGACTTAGTGAACTGGCAGTGCTGTATGGAAAGGCTGCCAATCAACGGATAAAAGTTACCCCGGGGATAACAGGCTGATATCCCCCAAGAGTTCACATCGACGGGGAGGTTTGGCACCTCGATGTCGGCTCATCACATCCTGGAGCAGGAGCATGTTCCAAGGGTTGGGCTGTTCGCCCATTAAAGTGGTACGCGAGCTGGGTTCAGAACGTCGTGAGACAGTTCGGTCCCTATCCGTCGTGGGCGTTGGGAATTTGAGGAAAGCTGATTCTAGTACGAGAGGACCGAATCGGACATACCACTGGTGCACCAGTTAGACTGCCAGGTCTACAGCTGGGTAGCTACGTATGGACAGGATAAACGCTGAAAGCATCTAAGCGTGAAGCCCCTTCCAAGATGAGATTCCCCATCATTTTAAATGAGTAAGATCCCTTGTAGACTACGAGGTTGATAGGTTAGGTGTGGAAGTGCGGCGACGCATGAAGCTGACTAATACTAATAGATCGAGGACTTAACTTTTCAACAAAATTTCATTATCCAGTTTTGAAAGATTCGCCTGGTGACGATAGCGAAGTGGTCACACCTGTTCCCATCTCGAACACAGAAGTTAAGCACTTCAGCGCTGATGGTAGTACATTCGTGCGAGAGTAGGACGTTGCCAGGCTCTTTCTTTAATTTAGGTTTTTTATTTGTAATATTTTTGTGGCCTCAATAGCTCAGTTGGTTAGAGCACTTGACTGTTAATCAAGGGGTCCTAGGTTCGAGTCCTAGTTGGGGCGCCATTTATGGCCCGTTGGAGAAGCGGCTTAACTCACATGCGCCTTACAGCACGCGCATTCACGGGTCTCAGAATCCCGTGGCCAGTCACCAACTTAGACCCAGTGATGATTGTGTCATTCCCACTGGCCTTTACCTTTTTTCAACTGCGAGAAGAGTAACCTCGAAAGGCTAAAAAATTAAAGACCCCCCAATTTTTGGGGGGTCTTTCGATGTTTATAACATAGTATTTAGGAAGGACGTCCTGAAATGGTTTCATAGGGCCAATCATTGAGGCCCCCTAGATCGTAAATGTTTTGATAGCCTTTTTCTAACATGATTTGAATGGCTTCAGCACTGCGTCTTCCTGAACGACAATAGACAATAAAGGTCGTTTCTTTATTCGGGAATTGATTTTCTAATAATACCTCAATCACAGAAAGCGATAATAGTTGGCTTCCTTCAATCCGTTTTTCAATGTGTTCACTGTATTCTCTCACATCTAATAAAACAATACTGGGATCATTGGCCAATAATTCAAGGGCTTGATCGGCATTGACACTTTCAACCCCACTGCCTTGACAAGCGCCAAGCACCAGTACGGTCACACTCATTAAACTGATTAACATCCACTTCCGCATAACATCCTCCTAGTTCAGGGTTAATTTTATCATATGAAGTCTAAAGATTAAGACGTTTTTAAGGAAAAACTAGCGTTTCAACATCGGGGATATTTTGCCACTGATAATCTGCTTCAAGGCCTTGCTGAAGCGCATTTAGATAATTCAATACTAATTGATTTTGATCGAGCGGCATCTGCATCCCACGCTGCCCCTGCAAGCCAATAAAAGGTGCTAAGGTGCTAAACATGTAAACCATCCCAAAGTCATAATGAGTCGTTCCATTCATTTGAAAAGCTATTGGAGTGACTGGACTACTTTCGATGAGCGTCTTTAAATAAGAATTGTTGAAAGAGATGTACCATCCTTCACTCCGTATCAGTAAACTTGGAATGCTTAACCCTTGTTTAAGTTCACTTTCTATAAGAGGCTCCACCCAAGCATCTAATCCAATCACCGCTTTGACCCGGGCATCGATAAGTCCGACTTTAACCGCCGCGCCCCCACCAGTAGAGTGTCCAACGACCGTGACTGAAGATAGATCTAAGTTTTTAAATATATCGCCTCTTAAGTCTACTATTTCATAGGACTCAATTTCATCTAATACGCTGATGATATCTCCGGCATACGTATTCACTAAGGTATTCGCGAAGTCTAAGAAGTTGGGGGTGGTTGAGCGGGGAGGGAGAGCCTCACGGTTGACAGATAATCTCGTCCCATCGTCAAACACGGTTCCAACAGAGCCATACGTATGTTCAATCCCGATGACAATAAATCCCTGACTGGCGAGTTCTTCGGCAAGATCCGTATGAAGTTGACGAAACCCTGACCATCCATGGGAGATAATAACAAGCGGATAAGAACCTTCTAAAACGGGGGCCTCTAAGTAGGCATAGGAATCGACATGTCTAAGGTGATTAAAAATAAAACCTGGAAAACCAAAATCAATCGCGAGCCCTTGAGAAGTGAAAGGGCCATCACTTAACCACCGTGTTTTTTCAGTGGTTGAAGACGCCGGATACCAAGCCTGAGCCCGAATCGACCGAGTCGCCCCGACTTCATCGGTATAAAGTTCTAACCGATCAGTATGAATATCCCAGGCCATCGTTCCAACGATTAAATTTCCTGTCGGTTCTGGGAGCGCCCGAATCGGGAAAAAAGCCGTTAAAATAAGCGATAAAAGAGATAATGTAAACGCAGACCCCCACAGTACCTTACGAAGCAAAGAAGAGGTCTTTTCAGTGTTTATTTTAAGATGCGGTAACCCCAGTAAGATAATCAACGCCATCGCGATAAACAAAGGGTATATCATCCACACCCATGAACGCAGTGCTAAATGAATGATGAGGGTGACCAATAAAACCCGAACCCCCACTAAGTAAGTGATGGTTCTAGAGGCGATGATAAAACGGTAAGCGATAAAAAAGATTACAAATAAAAGCGGGACTAGAATATCAATACTAGGCATGATTACGTCTCCTTCATTCTCTTAGCTTTAGTTTATCAAAATTAGGAAAGAAACTGTGTCTTAAAACATTCCTTATTTAGTTAATCTCATTATGGTTTTTTTGAACGGGGAATGGATGCTTTAAATATGCTTCAATCCCATGGGATATTTAGCGTAGACCCCTTACTTTTTTGATACAATGAATGTACCATTGATAAATATAAAGACTAATTGTTTTCATGAACGTCATTCAATCGCCCTCCACGGTGTAGAAAGGGTCAACATGCGCTTAGAATTTGAAATTAAAAGACTTTTACTCGTGACACTAGGCACCATCATCTTTGTCTTAGGGATTGCGTTTTTTGTATTACCTGCTCAACTGATCCCAGGCGGGTTTACGGGGATTGCGACGTTAATTCAATATGGTTTAAGTATACTAGGGCTCAATGTAAACATTGGATTGGTAATTTTAATCGTCAATATTCCAGTCATGATATTAGGGCTTAAAGGAATCTCAAAAACATTTGTTTATTATTCGATTTACTCGATTGTCTTACAAAGTTTTTTGTTAGGACTGCTGGGTGAAAACCCAAGTTTATTTGGCCAAGACCTCTTAGCGAATAGTACACTGGGTGGAGTCTTTATTGGACTTGGTGCAGCCATTGCCTTAAAATCCGGAGCCTCTTTAGGGGGGATGGATATCCTCACGCAGTACCTCGCTTTAAAACTCCAAATGAGCATTGGTTATATTGGCCTGATTATCAATACCGGCATCTTAGTGATTGCCTTATTGATCTTTGATGTTCAAATTGCTTTTTATACGCTTTTAATGTTTGCTGTGACCAATCAACTCGTAGACCGGATTCATACCGCATATAAGCGGGTTCGATTAGACATCATTACGACTAAAGCTGAAGAAATTAAATCCATCCTCATTCAAAATTCAGTCAGGGGGATTACAATCTTAGAAGGCATCGGCGCTTACACCAATCAACCCCGTAATATCTTGATGATGGTCATGCAAGTCCATGAAGTGTATGACATCCGTAAGCTCATTGTTGGAGTCGACCCTGAAGCGTTTATTACGATGACCCCAGTGAGGCATCTGAACGGTAAATTTAACCGCGTCATTATGAGATAAATAAGTGAAATTAATATTAAAGATAAGGATTATTCCTTATCTTTTTTTATTAAATTTGTCATAAAAGTTTGATAAAATACAAAAAAGGGGGATGTAAAATGAAAAAGATATTTTTATTAGGATTTTTATTATTGTTATTAGCATCATGTACTGCACCTACTGAAGAAGATGTTCAAAATGAACCACCCGTATCAGAAGTAACACCACCAGCAGAAGAAGAAACTGAAGAACCAGTGATTGAAGAACCAGTGGTTGAAGACCCAGTCGAAGAACCAGAACCACCCATCGATGAAGTTGCTGAACCTGAAGAGGAAGAAGAACCAGAACCACCCATCGTAGAACCTGAAGAGGAAGAAGTTATTCTTGTCATTCCTGAAGGTAGTACGGTGATTGTCTCAACGGTGTCAATTCCAGACGAAGAAATTAAACGATTATTCGGTATTGATGAATGGGTAATGCTTGAAGAATTCAATATCACCCAATTAATGCCTGCAAGCCATGTGGTGATTATCTATAATGAAGAATTATTAAAACAAATCGCCCCCATAGCTTTTGGGGTTGCTCAATTAAACCCCATGGATGTTTCAGTTAGAGAGTTTCAAGATAAACGCTTCACCTTAATATACCCCGGAGTCGATCAACAGACTGAGGCCTTTATGAATGCTTTAACGCCGGAGCTATTAAGTCAAGTTGGGGACAATTTTATTCCGTTAGACCCAATCATCGAAAATTTATACCCAAGAATGCAAAAATATGGAAAAGTTGGGGTTTTAACTTCTTTTGCACCTGTGAATGGATCAGCCCCTTTTTTACCGAGAGGGACCCATCAAATCTTTAATGATCCCACCGCTTTTTTCGAAGCTGACTTAGATACAAGATTGATTATCTATCCTCGTGATCATGATCTTGGGGTTCCCCCAAGCCGTTTTGGTAAATCACTTAATCCAGGTGATATTGAGGGCTTTACGGATAACGATGGAATTAGAACCATTTTAGTTCGAGAAAGATTTGGTGAGCGGTTAGAATGGTTTTTCCTAAGCGATGAAGTACTGGGAATCAATGGTCGTCTAAATAGTCAGGAGGTCACAAATGCATTTCAAGTAGGCGGTCCCTTGTATCGAGGCGTTAATTTAAATTTCACTCGCCGACCCTTTACCCCTAGGGATGTAGCATTCCAAGGGGAGTTAACTCCGCTTTCTAATGTTGTTTCACCCATTGATTTTTGTCGTATCCAACAAACCAATCGTCCCATCAGTCCTCATGGTCATCCCGATACCAATGCTAACCTAGGATTTCCGCTCGATCGAATGTGTTCCTATAGGAGAAATCAATATAGCCATCATCGCGATTGATTTTCCAGACATTCCAGGAGAAGAAGATTATCTACCGATATATTTAAGTCAAGTTGAAATCTTAGAGGCGTGGTCTGATTTTGTTTCGGGGGGAAAAATGAAATACAATATTGTTTTCCCAGATCGGTGGATTACGGCTCCTAGAGAGGCCCGCTATTACACTCGAATGGGAGGATCATCCCCTGATCTAACACGTCCAGAAGCAATGGTGGGGCAACCCCTAGAAGATAGTCTCCAACAACTCGTTAATGTGACAGACCCCTATGTCGATTGGGGGAATATTGAGTGGGTCCAGTTTGTTTTCCCAATTGGGGCTGCTAAATACTCAGCTGATTTACAAGGACCTGGATTCAATATGCAATCTCAAAGAGCAGGCACTGTCAATTTTTGGGCATGGGCCGGGGTCAATGAAAAATTCCGACCCGATAGTCCAGACCCTAAACACCGTACTTTGTGGGATTGGGTGGCTCATGAAGTTCTTCACCCACAAGGTCTTATAGGCCATGCCCCTTTAAATGGTGGTATTTATAGTGTTATGATGGATCAGCATGGTGAATCCAAAGCTTTATTGTCGTGGGAATCGTTCCTAATGGGTCATTTTGATGAACAACAGATTGCTTGTATCGATCCGCTTACCATTGAAGAAC
The DNA here is from genome assembly GCA_018402725.1 of Candidatus Izemoplasma sp. Classification (GTDB taxonomy): domain Bacteria; phylum Bacillota_I; class Bacilli_A; order Izemoplasmatales; family Izemoplasmataceae; genus JAGYII01. Next base: position 111,469 of record JAGYII010000002.1, read on the forward strand.
CGATTCATATTCAGTTGGAATCGCTCGACAAAACAGGTGGCGCTCCTGGGATTAAGTCTATAATGATTCCCGTAGGTGAATTTGAGATTGTGGTCGTTGAATATCGTACGGATGGACCTTATAGCAATTTATCTCCTGAATTCCAAGGTTTTACAGCCTATTATATCGATGTCGATGGTGAGTATGTAAGGTGTGACTGGTGTGAACCGTTGCGGATGGAGTTTGCTAATTACACCCGATATTTAAGGAACGCTTCTGAAACACTCGTTTGTGACCGGGGCATTGTTTACGGCCAGCCGGGATGTGATTTTCCAAGTATTGTCCAATATCCGGGTTATCATTTAGACTTCTTTGGTGTTCGATTAGAATTCCATAATAACGGAATCATAACGATTCGTCGTTTGTACTAATTCAGATCAAAAAAAGTCTCCTTCTGTTAAAGAGGGAGACTTTTAAATATTGATCTTCGTTTTATTTTTTATAATCTTCTTGCAGACTAACTTCAAGTCCGCCATTGACTTCTTTCACAGCATCTATAAGCGTCTTAGAATCGGTTTTAGGACTTAGTTGAACTTTATACGTGATTTTATATTGGCTGCCACCTTCTTGGGTTTTAATTCGGTCTAACTTGAAAGTGCGGGTATAATTTTGAATGACACCTTCGAGTTTACCTTTATCATGAAGGGTTTCTGGGATGTCTAACACTAGTTTTCCGTAGGGATTTCCTTTAAACAAAATGAGGGATGAAAACAAGGTCAAGACGATGGACAAGAAGAAGGTAATGATGATACCGAGTAAAACATACCCTAAAGCTAACGATAACCCAATCCCAACGGCAGCTAAGATATAAGCGAGATCACTCGCATCCCGCATTGCTAACCTAAACCGGACTAAAGTAAATACTCCTGCTAAACTGAAAGCTCGAGCTAAGTTATTAGAAACTAACATCACTATCACGCTGACGACTAAGGGCATGATCAGTAAGGTAAATAGCATGCTGGGGTCATAACCATCTTTTCGGTGGGTAAAGATATAGGCTAAAGCCAAGACGCCCCCAAGTAAGGTGACGATGACAAGAATAATTAGTAAAGTTTGCACAGTGACGGGTTCTAAATTCAAGACCCAGAAGTTAGTCATAGTTAACCCTTTCGTAACGGTTTACGTTAACGCTATTTTAACATAACCCCCCCTAATATGATAGACTAGGGGTTGAAAACAAAGGATAACCTACATGCGAAAAATAGCGCTATTTATAATCTTTATCACTTTTTCAAGTCTTGTTGCAGGGTGTGATGTTCCTTTAACCAGTGTGGTCAAAGAACCTATCCCATTAGCAAGTTCTGAATTATTATTAGAAGATCAAAATTATGATCGTCTTTTTTCGCTTGAGTCTAAAAAAACCCTCACGATTGAAGTAACGCGCTCAGACTATGAAGCTTTAAATCAGTCCATGCAAGCTTACTATATGCAGTTTGGATCTTATAAAGACGATGAATACATTCCATCAAATGTCACGTATCAAGATGATTTAGGAGTCATCGCGATGGATGATGTGGCCTTCAGAACGCGGGGAAATTTATCTCGAAGACCTTTATTTAATGAACGCGGCGAAGTAATCCCTAATCACTTCAAACTTAAATTCAATCGTTCGTTTGAAAACATCTCAAGGAACCCTTATTTATTTGGGCTTGAAGAACTGGATTTAAAATATAACCGTAACTATGACCCCACCTATCTCAATGAGCTTGGAAGTCTCCAACTGTATGAAGCGTTTGAGGTCTATGCGCAAAAAGCCACCCTGGTCCACGTTTATTTAAAACTTGATGACACGCTCATTCCAATCGGTGTAATGACGGCTTTTGAACCCGTAGATGAGTGGTTCATTGCCCGCCGTTTTGAAGGGGCCGATGCCAACGGTGATCTATATAAAGTCTTGTGGCAACAATCCGGCCCTTCCACCCTCGCTTCCTTGCATGAAGGCAGCTATGGCATTAAAGATGTTGGAACCAATTTTAGACCGGGGTATGATTTAAAAACCAATAAAAACACCTCGACGCATCTCGCTTTAAAATCCTTAGTGGAAGCCTTGAATCACCCCGATGCTTTATTTGTGAACGAAGCGATTGAAACGTATTTTGATATGGATTATTTGGCACGGTATTTCGCGGTTTCATTCGCCTTAGGAAATCCCGATGACTTTCGGTCAATGGGCAATAACTATTATTTATATCATGCGCCGCTTCAAGGAAAGTATTACATCATCCCTTACGATTTAGACCACAGTTTAGGACAGGGGTGGGGCGGCGAACCGGTGTTTCAAGACCAACTAATTAATACAACGTTGTATCATCGGTGGGAGCTTTTAGAACATCTATCCGGGGGTGAAAGAGAACATCCTATGATCGAGCACTTGTTTAAAATGGATGCGTTTAGAAATCAGTATGAAGCGATGCTTTTAGACGTAGTTAAATCTGAGACTTTCAGCTTTCAATTCTTTAACCAACAGATCATTCGTTTTGAGTCTTATTATGAAAAAGAAGTATCAGTTTCTTTAATCAATGCCCCCTTTGGACCAAGAAACTTATCTTCCTTTATAGAAGGAAAAACGCAAAGTATTTTACGTCAATTAAACCGTGATTAAAGTCATCCTTTAGGGTGACTTTTTAAGTGTTATAATGATGTATGAGAAAACGATATAGTGAGGTTTTATGGACATTTTATTACTTAGTTTAGGCAGTTATTTATTTGGGAATATTAACCCGGCTATCATCATTACCAAAATTAAAAAAGGGGTCGATATAAGAAGCCTCAATAGTCAAAATCCTGGGGCCACCAACGTGACCATTACCTTAGGTTTTAAATACGGAATCTTAATCGCAATTTTAGACATCCTAAAAGGTGTCATCCCCGTTTTAGTCGCACGACTTTTATATCCAGATAACGATGCGATTTGGTTCTTAGCGGGACTCTTAGTCTTAATCGGTCATATCTTTCCAGCTTTATATCAATTCAAAGGGGGAAAAGGCACGGCGACCCTAATAGGGGTATTATTTACCGCTGCCCCTTTATATGCGGCCATCTTATTTTCAGTCTCTGTCGTTTTACTCATTACGACGCAGTTCATTGCCATTCCTTCGATTGTTTCAGCGCTTGTGACCCCTGTTTATTTGTATTTCTCGCCCTTCAGTAATGAGGCCATTTGGCTCATGCTCATCTTCATGGTCATTTCACTATATAAACACCGCATCAATATCGTTAACATCATCCAAGGCAAAGAGACATCTTTAAAACAAGTCACAGATAAAAAGAAAAACTGACTTTGTCAGTTTTTTTTTATGGGTTTATCTATTTACGTACGTAAAAGCGTATGCTATGATAGGTGTGAGGTGAAATCATGTCTTATTATACAAATATCACCAATGCTCGCAAAGACTTATATAAGCTTGCGGAGATGGCTTTAGAAAATGGAACCGAAATCAACATTAATACGAAAAAAGGGAATGTGATGATGATTGCAGAAGAGGAGTACCGTGGACTCCTTGAAACGATTCATTTAAGTGCAAATGAATCGTTAAAAAAATCTCTCATCAAAGGCCGTGACACTGATTTTGAAGATACCCTATCTGAAGATGATGTGGAGTGGTAAAAACATCCTTTGAGATTCGCTATACCAAAGCCGCCAGCAAAGATATCTCTAAAATAAAAGCTGCTCATCTTGATGAACGGGTCAAACGATTGATTGAACATCTTCGTCAAGATCCCTTTAAATCTCCACCTCCTTATGAAAAATTAGTGGGGGATTTAAAGGGGCTTTATTCAAGAAGAATTAATTTGAAGCACCGACTCGTTTATAAAGTGGATGATGACCAGCATGCGGTCATCATCATTCGGATGTGGACCCATTATGAGGCTTAAAACATCACTGTAACGGTGATGTTTTTTATTGGGTTAAAACAATATGATCGAAATGAACCTTAAGATGCTTAAAGTGATAGGTCCTTTTTATCCAATCTAAAGTTTTCGAATGATAAAAAAAGACGTGCGTCGGATCGTTTTTATAGCGCCAATCTAAAAAAGAAGGGACCTCATCCATTAAAGAGGTTTTAAGATAAAGACGTCCTTTCTCATGGAGTAAATCTTTGAGCCGTTGAAATTCACGATCGGGATGATGAAAATGTTCGATCACTTCACAGGCCACAATATAATCATACGTCCTATTTAAGTTTTCTTTAATGGGCTGAAAAAAAGGATCATAAAGATAAACGGTGTAGGCTTCATCGGTTAATAGTTTACTGATGACGGGTCCGGTCCCACACCCATAATCAAGTCCAGTGCTTGTCGTTGGATAATCCCTCATGATAGCGTCCACTAACGGTCTTACAAATCCTTGGTAGCGAAGATCAGATGTGTCATTATTATGTTCTTCATAGCGGGCTTTTTCAGCTTCCAAGCTTAAATAGCAAGCAGGGTCCATAAAAACCCCGCTGCAGGTGTGACATTGGTAATAATCAAGGTTCCTAAAGGCCAGATAAAAAGTCCCTGCTTGATGACAGAGGGGACAACTTATTGTTTTTAGTTGGGTTTTCGACAAAGGTTTCATGGCATTCATTTTACCATTGATTTGATCTCAGATTTGATACAATACTAAAAAGAGGTGACTATGAATCGACTCATTGAACGTTTCTTAAGCTATGTCAAAATCGATACGCAATCAGACCCCAAAAGTCAAAGCTGTCCATCGACCGATAAACAAAAGAATCTCAGTCGCTTATTGGTGGAAGAATTAAAGGCGATGGGCTACGACGCATTCATGGACGACCATGGCTATACCTATACCATGATTCCTAAAACCAAAGAAGGCTTAACACCGATTGGGTTTGTCTCCCACGTCGACACGTCCCCAGATGCCCCAGGAGGGCCGGTAAATCCAAGGATCATTGAGAAGTATGATGGGTCCTTGATTAAGCTTTCTTCTGACTATGAAATGGAACCGTCTAAATTTCCAGCCTTAAAAAAAGTCATTGGAGATGATTTGATTGTCACCGACGGGAAGACGCTCTTAGGCGCCGATGATAAATCCGGCGTGGCTTTAATGATGGAACTTGCTGAGCGCTTAAAAGAAGACCCATCCATTCCTCATGGCGATATCTATTTATGTTTTACCCCGGATGAAGAAATCGGTAGAGGGGCGGACTTATTTGATTATGATTATTTTAAAGCGGATTACGCTTACACGATGGATGGGTCTGCGGTGGGTGGCATCGAATACGAAAACTTTAATGCGGCCACCGCAGTCTTAAACTTTAGCGGTAAAAGTATTCACCCAGGGACGGCCAAAAATAAACTCATCAATGCCTCTCATTTGATGATGGAATTTCATCATCATTTACCCCGGTTTTTAGACCCTGCGATCACAGATGGATATGAAGGATTTAATCACTTAACTGAAATGAAAGGGTCGGTGGAAAACGCCCATGCTCAATACATCATTAGGAATCATGAGATGGCGTTATTTGAAGATCAAAAAGCATCCTTTCAAAAGATTCAAACCTTTATGAACGATCAGTATGGTTATCCTGCCGTCCAACTAAAGATCACTGATAGTTACTTTAATATGGCTGAAAAAATCAAACCGAGAATGGATATTATTGATCAAGCCTTGGCCGCGATTAAAGCCTGCGGCGTGACGCCTTTTTCTTCTCCAATTAGAGGCGGAACTGACGGGGCTCGCTTAACCTATGAAGGCCTTCTTTGTCCGAACTTAGGAACCGGAGGATTTCAGTTCCATGGCCGCTTTGAATTTGCGTCCATCCAGCAAATGGAAAAAGCCTTAGAGATTATGATTGAAATCATTAAAACTGTTTAGATTAAAAACACTCGCTTGAGTGTTTTTATTTTTTAAGTGGACATTTCGATTGAGATTTTTTCTACTTGATTTATTAAATATGTTATTATCTTTTAAAGACTAAATCATGAGGACGTAATGTTATGAGAGAAAATTGGGTTTCTAGAGCAGGGTTTATTTTAGCCGCGGCAGGCTCGGCGATTGGATTAGGAAACATTTGGCGATTCCCTTATGTTGTTGGGACAAACGGCGGTGCTGCTTTTGTGGTCATTTATTTGATCATTATTTTAGTCATTGGTTTTCCTTTAATGGTTAGTGAAATCTCTTTAGGGAAAATGACTCAAAAAAACCCGGTGGGAGCTTTCAAAGCCTTAGCCCCCGATACACCTTGGTGGTTAGTGGGTGCTATGGGGGTTCTAAGTGGATTTGTCATTTTGTCGTTTTATTCCGTTGTTGCTGGATGGGGCCTTGCTTATGTTTTAAAGACTTTGCAAGGAGTTTTTACAGTATCAAATACTGAAGAGATTTTTGTAGGTCACATTACTCAAGGACTTCAACCGGTGTTGTGGCATTTTATTTTTATGGTTTTAACGACGATAATTATTACGTTAGGCGTGGTTAAAGGGATTGGTCGGAGTGTCAAATATTTAATGCCCGCGTTATTTGTTTTACTTTTAATGTTGGTTGTAAGAGCGTTGACTTTAGAGGGAGCTTTAGAAGGAGTCAGATTTTATTTACAACCTGATTTTAGTGAAATTACTTTTGGTTCTTTACTTTCTGCAACCGGTCAAGCTTTCTTTTCTCTAAGTTTAGGGGCAGGGGCGATGTTGACCTATGGGAGTTACCTGAAAAAAGGTGATGATGTGGTAAGCTCAGCTGTATGGGTAATTTTTTTAGATGTTGGGATTGCTTTACTTGCAGGCTTAGCCATTTTTCCTGCCGTCTTTGCCTTAGGTTTTGACCCTTCTGTGGGAGCGGGGTTAGCCTTTGTGACATTGCCTGCCGTCTTTGCAGCCATGCCACTGGGTAACTTATTCGCCTTTACATTTTTCTTATTGTTGTCGATTGCTGCATTAACATCTGCCATCTCAATGTTAGAAATCGTGGTGTCTTGGATGGTCGATGAAAAAGGGATAACCCGTTTTAAAGCGACGATTGGAATTGCCATTTTAATTTTCATTTTAGGGATTCCAGCAAGTTTAAGTATTGGGGCTGTTGATATATCGATTTTTGGAATTAGTTTTTTCGATTTCTTAGATTTATTCCAGGAACGATTCCTCCTTCCCATTGGAGCTTTATTAACCTCGATATTTGTGGGCTATGTCCTTAAAGGCTCTAAACTAAGGTTAGAGGTTAATCAAGATTCCAAAAAACTTAAACTCGGAGCTTGGTTTGATGTTTTAATTAAGTATGTGGTTCCAACCGCAATTGGAGGGATCTTGATTGCAGGTTGGATATCATTGTTTTCATCTTAAGGATAAGAGGTTGCTAAAGGCAACCTCTTTTTTATTGGTGACATATGATTTGACATGTGCGTTTAAAAAGCCTATTATAATTGTACCCCCCATATAGGGGGGTCAAGAAAAAGGTGAACAATGAAAACCATCCAACTCAAAATCGAAGGTATTTCGTGTGCCTCGTGTGTCAATAATATCGAATCTACACTGAATGAAAATCCCGATGTTCAATCCGCCAGTGTCAACATCATGAATGACACCGGCGTCGTGACGTATGACCCCGCGATTCTCGATGACACTGCCATCCTTAAGATGGTGGAACAGTCAGGTTATCAGGCAAAGGTCATCAACGATCACCAAACCCTCACCTTTCAAGTCGACGGGATGACTTGTTCATCGTGTGCCCTCGCGGTCTCATCGGCGGTTGAAAACTTTGCGGGATTATTTGATCATCATGTCAATGTGGCGACGGATACTTTAACGGTCACGCTCGACCCTTCAAAACTAAGAATATCTCAACTCAAAGACGCTGTGATGAAAGCCGGATATTCTTTAATGCTGAGAGAAGACCTGGATGAGACCGTTGATTATGACGCCCTAAAAATGGCGAAAGCGAAGAAAAAAATGATCATCGCAGGAAGCATTACCGCCGTGATGATGACGATGATGGTCATCCATATGTTTGTGGTGATGATTCCGTTTTATACGCCTATCATTGCGGTCATGGCGATTCCGGTTATTTTTGTTTTAGGGCTCTCTGTCCATCAAGCCGCCTATAAATCATTACGAAATAAGAAACCCAACATGGACGTGTTGGTCTCGATGGGTTCTTTACCTCCTTATTTGATTGGACTTATGGGTTTATTTTTCCCCATCACCACGTTCATTGAAATGGCAGCGACGATCATGACCTTTCATTTGATTGGGAAGTACCTTGAAACCCGAGCAAAAGGAAAAGCGTCTCAA
>JAGYII010000020.1 GCA_018402725.1 Candidatus Izemoplasma sp.
AGCAAGAAAAGATCCCATGTATAAAGAAATTACATTTGATTTTGACGCATAAGGAGCCTTATGGCAAAAACTAAAAAAAGTCTTGAAGACTTTTTTGATGAACGGACGCCTGAACCTGAAGATTTAAAGGCCTACGTTTCCAGTATCGAATCAAAAACCCCCACGAAAGAAACGCGCCTTGATAAACTAGCGCTCTTTTTTACGAACTCAATTTCACGGATGAAATCCCCTGTTAAAACTACGAAAAAGCCTAAATCAGAGTTTCGTCAAAAACTCGGTGAGTTTTTTGGACTCATATTCGGTAAAATCGGTGAACAATTTAACTTTGAAGCAGGCGTCGATATTCTTGATGATACGAGCGTCTTGTACCGAAGAAATAAAGTCATTCGTAATATCATCCGGATCACCAACATCGTGTTTTTGATCTTTACCCTCATTGGTTCACAAAACCCCAATTATATTTTGATTTTTGGATTCTGGATCGTGATGTTTGCGATCTCTACAACGTTAAAACGGATCATTAAAGAACAACCAAGAACCCTTTTAAAACAACAAATGGCGATGTACATCGCTTCTGTGTATATTCTCATTGCCTCTTTAGCGGTTTATATTAAACTCAGAGTCGGTGCGGGTAATTTAGACCCTGCGTCCAATGCGGAAATCAATGAAACCATCTTTAATTTATTCTCCATTACCCAGGCTGGATATGTTCTAATTTATTTTGCCTTAGTCGTGGTGGCTTTATATCAAGATGCACGGCTTTTAAGAATCTTATTTAAATGGGTTTTAGTGATCATGACTGTGATTCATGTCACGATTATGTATCCTTTGTATGCTTATGCGAGTTCTTTAGAATCTTTGTATACGTATTTAGTCGTTACTCATCCTGAGGTATCGGTCGATATCTTACTTCGGACGCTATTAATTATTGTGTTTAATATTGCTCTATATTCATCGGTGGCCATTGGTCAGATGATGAATGATAAACGTAAACTAGAACTCATGAAGCGCCGGGATATGGAGACTGATTTTAAAGCCGTGGTTGGGGATGTCTTTGACGTCATTGGCGTATTTAATAGTGAATCCTACCGCGCCGATGAAGCGTTAGATACCGCCACACGGGTTGCGGAGATTGCTTCAAGACTCGGTAATGTCTTAGGACTATCACCGAATGTATGTACGGAGATTTATGAATATTCTCGGATTCACGTGGACCGGACCGAAGACTTATCGATTGAAGATTATGATGCGAAAGACGTCCTCACCGAAGATGACTATTCAGAAATCAGAGATAAAACCATTTTAGGTTCAGTGATCATTAAACGCCTTCAACTCAATCAAAATCAGAAGACATCGTCAGGGCTCATTTTGAAAAAAAATGTGACGCCTGAGTTTAAAAAGAACGGATGAAACGGTCCAAAGAAGCCAAGAAGGTTAAATCATCTTGATGGCTGAAGTCTATGAAATCTACGCCAATCTAGAACTATAAAACAGAACTCACCCATAAAAGAGTTTTTAGAGTTTCTACAACTTGAGTTTAAAGATTACTTTGAACCTCTATATCTTAGACCGCTTATCTTCGTTATTCATCTGAATTTGAAGACTACGGCTTAAGAAACATGGCGAAAACTAAAATAAAGCCTGAAAAACGCTAGCTTGATGAATAAATTTTAAAACGGCTCTAATTACTCTTCTGAAGCAAGCCTATTAACTTTAAAAAAGACCGTTTACTCAAGGTCTTTTTGTATATGTTGTTCTGGTGGTCTTAACCGCCGTTTGGACCTTAGTGGATGGACTGTGACGTACCAGACTTATCTGCGTTATCTCGCTAAACGCCTGAATCAGGCCCAACGCTACCAACAGGGTGTACGCTGATAAATGATGAGTTAAGTTGCCTTGAAGAGGAAGTAAAAAACCCTTTTATCAAATGACCACTTAAGAATTACCCTGGATTTAAATAACTAAAGCACCTCTTAATGAAGCAGGCGTTCTCTCTTAACGGATGTGTGGTTTTAGTAAAGAAAAATCTTAATTATCACGAAGGGTCAACGGTGAGTGAGGTCCCCTATCAAACCTTAAGTTTTGGGACACCTCTCGATTTTAATGGAAACCGAGATTCAACAAAGTAATGCTTTCTTTTAAACCTCCTTAGATGCGGTGATTTATCCACAATGGGAATTTATGGATTCCGGTTTTTATGGTGTGAGTGTCCTCAGTTCTTTACTCATCTTTATCATCTTTGTGCTGATTAATAGTGCCTTGATCAAACTCGAATAAAGAAACCTCACCTTTAAAGAGCTTTTGTCTTAATGGTTATGCCTCAACCGGACTTTACTTGATTTGATTTGATGCCTTGTCTCCTTGGGTTCTATTTGTTTTTTTAATTCTCATCATTCATGCCCCTTAGGAAGAACCTCACTTGCGCTCCTCATTCAAATGAACGAAATCATTCCTGGAAGATTTAGGTAAAGAAGAATGAAAGATTCAGCTAAAAACTATCAACCACACCTTATTGAAAGAAGTGGCAAGCCATCTGGGAAAATTCCGGCCTTTAAAGCGCCATTGATTTTCTGATAAACCTAAATATTACGCCCTTGTCGAATTTCCTTATCCTTCGGGGTCTGGGATGCATGTGGGGCATATTAGAGCTTATGGGACTTGAAGTCATTGCCTCGTAAACGCCGGATGGAAGGGTTTAACGTCTTATTTCCGGATGGGCTTTGATGCCTTTGGACTGCCCACTGAAACTACGCGATCAAAGAGAACATTCACCCTCGAATCGTCACCGATCAAAACATCAAAAATTTCACCCATGAGCTAAAAACCGTCGGGTTTAGTTTCACTAAGAGACCGGATCGTTGATACCACCGATCCTCATTACTATCATTGGACGCAGTGGATTTTTATAAAATTATTTAAAGCCGGTCTTGCTAATGGTCTAAGACGTATGTCAATTATTGCCCTTCGTGTCGTTGTTTTAGCCAATGAAGAATCCCAAGGCGAGCCCGCGACCGCTGCGGTGAGAAAGTCATTCAAAAGAAAAAGATGTTTGGTTTTAAGAATTACGGCCTACGCTGAAAAATTATTGGGAAGGTCTTAAAGACCTAGAAACACTCCCCCCGCATCAAAACCGAACAAGAACATTGGATTGGTAAATCAGTGGGGCTGTAAAGTCACCTTTGACATTTTAAAACCAAGAAGCTTTAGATGTCTTTACGACCCGCCTGATACCTTATTTGGGGCCACCTTCATGGTGATTGCCCCTGAACATTCGACCTTAAAATCGCATCAAGCATCGACGCCAATTTAGACGCCATTAAACCTATCAAACGAAAGCCAAAGATAACCAGCCTTTGAGAGAGTGGAATGGCCAAAGATAAACGGGGATCAAAATTGAAGGGCTACGATTAATCCCGTCAATCAAAAGACCATTCCGATTTTTGTTGCTGATTATGTCATGATGGGATTTATACCCGGGCCATTGGCGGCCGTCCCCATCATGATGCGAACGCGATTACGCCTTTGCGAAGAAGTTTGACCTCCCAATCATTGAAGTCATTGCGGGGGTGACATCTCTAAAGAAGCCTATACCGATACCGATAAAGGGAACGTTAATTAACAGTGATATTCTCAATGACTATCAGTTTTTGAAGCCAAGAAAAATCATTGAATGGTTAGAATCCCATCAAAAGGGGAAAAAGCCATTCAATATAAAAATGAAAGACTGGGCTTTTAACCGTCAACGTTATTGGGGTGAACCCATCCCTGTTATTCATACTGGAAAACGACATGATTCCTTACCCTGAAGAAGATTCTACCCCTAGAGCCCCTGTTCTAGACGATTTAAACCTTCCGCCGAAGGGGAATCGCTCAGTCAAAGCAGAAGATTGGATTAAGTATGATGAAAATGGCGTTAAAGGAAGACTTGAAACCGACACCATGCCTCAATGGGCAGGGTCGAGTTGGTATTTTTAAGATACATTGATCCTCACAACCAATCGCAATTCGCCGACCCTGAGAAACTTAAATATTGGTTACCGGTCGATTGGTATAACGGGGTATGGAACACGTGACTCGTCACGTGGAATTTACCACGCTTCTGGCACCGTTTCTTATATTAATCAGGGCCACGTCCCGACTCCTGAATCGTATAAAAGCGCTCCGCTCAAGGCCCTCATCTTAGGGACCTGACGGTGATAAGATGCCCAAATCCAAAGGGAATGTCGTCAATCCGATGGATGTGGTCAGCCGATATGGGGCTGATACGCTCAGAGTCTATATTTTATTCATCGGAGATTATGAGCAAGCCACCCCATGGTCAGAATCCGGGGTTAAGGGAGCGAGCCGTTTCTTAGATAAAGTATATCGACTTCAAGATATCATCAGTGACGTTAAAGACGATGATACTATCATTAGACTGCTTCACCAAACGATTGATGCGGTATCTAAAGACATCGAAGCTGTTAAATATAATACCGCGATTGCTAAACTGATGACGTTTGTCAAAGAGGCTGGAAAATTTGGAAAACTGAGCATCGAAAGTTTTCTGACCTTCTTAAAACTATTAAATCCATTTGCGCCTCATTTAGCCGAAGAACTGTATTCAAGTTATTCAAGTGAATCCCTTGTCTACGAGCCTTACCCAAAAGCTGATGAGTCATTAATGGAAGACTCTCGAGTTACCATCGTAATTTCTATTAACGGAAAAGTGAGAGACAAGTTAGAAGTGGCTAAAGGGTTGAGTCAAGATGTGTTAAAAGATTTGGCTCTTAAACAAGAAAAAATCCAACAAAATCTAAATAATATGACCATCCTCAAATGGATTATCGTTCCAGATAAACTCATTAATATCGTAGTAAAACCGATTTAAAGTAATAATCTTAATTTAATCGTATTATCTAAATGAGGTGATACGGTGATTTGTATGATTTGTTTGAAACCCCAAATCCGCCGAAGCTGGGCGGATTTTTTAATCCAACATAAGTTATGTCGTTCTTGTCAAATCAAAATTAATCGACCAGTATTATTTAAAGAAATACCTTTTTACCATCAAACCTTAAAAGTGATGTATGAAGAAAAATTGAATGCGCCCTTAGACCATCAATTATTTGTTCATGAAATTAATAATGGCTCTATATACATAATGGGTATCCCGATCATTGAAATGACCACTGAAGATTTTATTGGGCTCGTTTTAAACCTCGAGTCTATCATCTTTTTAGAGCGATATTTAAGTCTCGATGATATGGAAATATTAGAGCACCATCAGGCCCTGAACATCATCGAAATTAGAAATCCAGATGTGCTATAATAAAAGTGTGGTAAAACCCAGTTTGAGGAGTGATAACCATGAATATGCGCCGGTTTATTTTGCTGGACAAAGAAGGTCGTGTCATCACCGATGCTCAGCATTTAGAAGAAGCCAAACACAAACTAGAAAGTTATCCGACTGCTTATGCGATTTATGATTCAAAAAGAGGCATGATTAGAATGTTAAAACTCGAGGAGGCCATTCATGAACGTTGAAGTCAGAGGTAAAAACGGATTCACCATCACCCCCGCTATTGAAAAGTATGCGGATGAAAAGCTTCAAAAGATTGATCACTATTTCAATCAAAATCTTACGGCTCATGTTTTGTGTAAAGTCTACAACGATCACCATAAAGTCGAAGTCACCCTCCCCACGAAGTTATTTACGATGCGGGCAGAAGTCGAAAATGAAGATATGTACGCAGCTATTGATTTAATGATCGATAAATTAGAAGCTCAAATTAGAAAACATAAAACTAAAATCAATGCCTCCCTTCAAAAAAGAGAAGGCTTTAAAGAACTCTTTAAAGAAAACAGTGATGTTGATTTTAAAGCTTTAGAAAAAGAACTAGCGTTTAGCCCCGTGAAAACGAAAGAAATTACCCTTGAATCATTAACCCCAGATGAGGCGATATCCGCGCTTGAAGTCATAGATCATGACTTTTATATTTTCAAAGATGCGACCACCCAAACAGTATCGGTCGCATACACAAGAAAGGATGGCTCATACGGCATTATTAAGACTCAATAAGCACCCCTTGAAAG
>JAGYII010000021.1 GCA_018402725.1 Candidatus Izemoplasma sp.
CCACTTAAAAAAAGAGAAAAAAGGCCTTCTTGGCGATGACATCAAATGGAACTTCACGAAGTTTCTCGTCAGTAAAAAAGGCGACGTCTTAAAAAGAGTCGCCCCACAAGTGAGTCCAAATTCGATGATAAAAGACATTGAAAAAGCCCTTAAAGCTTAGTGATATTGTCTTAATAAATCCAGTTCCTGACTGACCCATTGATAGGCTTCTTTATATTTTTTATGGGTTTTTAAAAGATCGACCAAAATAGGATTTAAACTGATATAGGCAATATAATCATTCGCTTTTTCAGACATTATCACTGCTTTTTTCAGTCCTTCCATAAACGGAAGGACTTTTTGATGGGCTTGATAGGCTTTTAACGTTTGAAAAAAAAGCCGGTGATGGGCATTAAGGAGTTGAGGTTCGATCGAAGGATCGTTTAATAATTGGTCTAAATCAGGATGACCCGTCTGATAAGCAGCGACCATGTGTAAGAAGATATTCGTTGAAAGCGGAAATATAATGGCCCTTAATACTTCTAAGGCTTTGGGATAATTTTTAGTCATCACGTAATACCGACCGAGATTACCTTCAATGAACGCATCCATCCTTGGCACTTCTTCGTTGTGTTTTAGGTATTGTTCTTTCTGGGCATAAAGATTCAAGAAGTCATCATAACGACGGGCATGTAAGTAGGCAATTTGTAAGAAGGCTTTACAACGGTTCGCTCTTAAATAATTTCCATACTCATTAAAAATAGTATGCGAAAGCGTTAAGTATTCAATCGACTGATCTAAGCTTTTAATCTCGTTGACCCCTGAAGCCCCCACTAAAAAATAATTGAGCGCTTTAAGATGATTATCCGTGATGGTCGGAAGGATGACCTCAAAATGTTCATAAGATTGTTTGAGATTCCCTTTGATAAAATAATATCCTGTTTTCTCAACGGCATATAGTTCTTGGTCAAAATCTTCCATCGCTTGATCAAGAATTTCTAGGTGCTTTAAGTAGACATCTACGTCAATGATTGGATTTTGCGTATGAATCACGTAGGACCACATATAAAGAATAAACGGAATGACTAAAGGTGAATTCAAATATTCATCTGCCTTCGTTAAAAGAGTCTTAGCCGTGGCTTCAGCCGCTTGATATTGAGCATATAAAATATGCCTAAAAAAAGTCTCAAGTAACTTTTTATTTTCTTTAAGTACTGCAGCCTGATCCCAAACGTCAAATTGGGTGGTGGCTAACACGCTATTTAAAACCGAGACTCGAACAAGTTCATCGTGTTCTAACTTTTGATAGGTTCTTGAAATGTTGCTGAATTCTCAGCCATTTGGCTGAGTGAAAAACCTTTTAATTGACGCTGGTATCTCAAAAACTGTGACAGTGAAATCATCCGGTTCCTCTCAAGCAAAGTGTTTGGAATTATCAGGGGTATGTTAAAATTTGATTAGGTGAAAATATGTGCACTTGTATGGCAAAAACAAAAAAAGAACGTAAATTTATTCAGCTTTTATTATTATGTGGACCTTTATGTATGGTTTATATGCTTTCTTAGACGTTTTATAGTATGGATCGTTTCAAGAAATGCTAAAACATTGAGCCCTGGGCTGGTGGTGATTCATCAGCTTACCAATCTCATCATTGCATTTATTGTTTCAGTGATGTTATCGTTTAGCCAAATTCAACATCTTAACGAAGAAGAACGCCAAAAAGAGTGGCACCATTCCTTTCTTCTCTTTCATTTTTGGACTCTTAACCTTTGGCTGTGCGCCGTGTGTGATTACCTTCTTAAATTGTCATTGGAATCGCGTTTACACCGATTGTTCTTCCGTTTGGAAACCTGGTATGAAGTTAATCTTATTATCTCTAATGGGACTGGGCGTTGCGTTTGTCCTAAGACGGATTCAAAATACCGCCTGCACCCTTAAAACTTAAAACGAGCTGAGCTCGTTTTTATGTCAAAATAAGATTAATAAGTCTTTCTTTTAAAAGGGTCGCTTCTTTATAACGGCGTCTAGATAGTAAATAATCCATCCACAGGGTCTCTGCCCAGCGACTTTCACCATAAAGCTCTTCTTTTAAAGTAATTTCTAAGTAGGTGTTTAATTCCCTCTCTAAGACTTTATCATCGGCCTCTTGAAGTATTGCTTTAACGTAATTAAGCGCCGGTAAAAAAGCGTTAATCATCGGGGCACTTAAGGGCTGGTGATCTAAAAAGGTTTTGAGGGCTTTATAACGTTTTGACCCAAATAATACAATCACATAATAGTGATAAAACTGGGGATGTGATAAATCAAGTTTTTCTAAAAGACGAATCGCCTCATCAAATTTATTAAATCTAAAAACTCTGAGAGCATGAACATAATTGATATCATTAATCACTTCAGTCAGTTTATAGATTGTGGCTTGTTCAATCCACTTTTGATAAGCCAGTTCGGTTTCTGATTGATGTTGCCTCTTTCCGTATAATTGCATTTTTATTTCCGTTAAAACTGCTCGGTTGGTATTGTGAAACGTTTGATAGATTTGATTCGCTTCTGTAGCGTATTGAATCGCTTTAGATCGGTCAAAGGTGTGATAAAAGACATCACTTAATCGGTCATAGACCAAGGCTTTGTGATGAGGATTCAAGTATGTATTTGAGAGACTTAATAATCGCTTCTTCGCTTGAGATAACTTGAAATGATAACGGTCATATAAAGCGATGGTGAGGTTTAATAAAAATTGAAGCGCTGGCGGTAAATCGTCCAACATCTTTTCAAAAATATCGATGTCGGCCGCCGCCACATGATGGACCAAAAGATAATCATGAATCTGAGCGACATAATCAATCAAATCTCTAATAAATATCAGTCCACTATTTTTAAAGCGATCAGTATTCTCAAGGGTCATCCGGATATTCTTAAGGACGTTTTCATCATGAAACAATACCCCATTCAAAACGGTCTGTATTATTTCTTGAAGCAAGTCAAAGGACGCTTGATTTTCCTCAAAGGACCAACCAAAAAGTCTTTCAAAACGATGGGATAAAGACGCTGAAAGGGGTGTCTTTCCTTTTTCGGTGTTAGCGATGACAGTGTGGGACACGTCGCACTTTTCTGCCAAGACCCTTAAAGAAAGGTTCGCTTTAAGTCGTTCATATCGCAAAGAATATCCTATAAATTGCTGATAGGTCTCATTCATTTACTGATTCCCTCGAAAGTTATTGATTAATTGATCATTTTTTTTATGCAGTTTTATGAAGCAGTTTATAACTTTAAATCTATTTTTTGATAGATTGTAAACAACAAAAGTTTAAAAAATAAGACACTTCAGAAGAAGTGTCTTAACGTTAGTACACAGCCCCTTCCCTGTAAGCTATGCACTTCTTAAAACATAACTATATTATGAAGGAGTGGCCTTTAATCTTCAAGACTGAACTGTTAGTTTACATGAGAGCTGCTTTAAGAGTTAAGCGAATATATTACTAAAATTCAATAACTTATGATTTAATTTAAACCATTTTTCTAATGATTTAATGTCATTTTTTATTACGGCGTAGTGGGCCCCAATAGCCACCACCTCTTTTAAACCATCGTATTCATCGATTTGGTGAATGTGGTTTAATACCACTTCAACCGCTTCATCCATGAGGGGATGGGGAACCTTGGTTTTTTGGTGCTGAATCAATTGGATAATGGCATTTAGAACTGGATACGTTGAGGCGGGGTGATTAGTGATTAAGGACACGTAATGGGTTTGAGCCTTCTCGTTTTCGGTTTGAATATACACATGTAAAAGTAACAAATCTAAATAAACATGGCGAACAGGAATAATTTCAATATTTTGAATGGCTTCTTGATGAAGGCCTTTTTTATAGGCTAAATAAGCCTCAAATGCCTTCAGTTCATACCATTGTCGCTGATCAGATTCGACTAACACATACGATAAATTGCGAATCAAGGATTCTGCCTGAGCGAACTGATTGGTTTCGATATACCCTTTTATTTGAATAAAATCCGATTGAATCTTGCGGATGATATTGCTCCACTTTGCATACATTTTAGACGCTCTTGACGCATACTCAATGGCGAGTAAAGGTTTAAATTGTTTTGAATAAATGGCCGCAATCATTTCTAAAGAAGCCGTGTAGCCTCTTCCTTCCCGGTTAAAACTGATGGCCTGCATGAAAGAGGCTAAGGCCTCATCATAATTAGCTTCTTTAAATTGTTGATAACCGAGTGAAATGAAAAAACGTTCTTTTTGAATGGTGGATAAATAAGGTAAATGATTCTTTAACGCATAAAAAGCGGGAGGAATCGTTTGGTCTTGTAAGAGGGTAGGAATCAAGCCTTCGATGATTAAAATATCAATCGTAATCGGAGAGTATTTTAAGACTTCACTTTGAGCTTTAATACCCGAATAAAATGTCTTTACAGTATCTAAGTTTTGATCATAGATGGCGTAATAAAGACTTAAAATGTTTTCTTGGATGGCGGCTAGACGGTCCATCTCCGTGATAAACGAAAGCTTTAAGTGACCATAAAGTTGTTGAAGCGTTTCAATGTGAGGTCTGACTTTTTGATTTTCAATATCACTGATGAGTGAAGGCGTAATATTAGACGCCCGTGAAAGACCCCGGGTTGAATAACCTCGATGTTTACGCTCCCTTGAAAACCAGCGTCCTAAGATAAATAGATTATCTTCGTGATAGGGTTTAAAGGATTCACCGTTCATGCTTAATCACCTCAATCAACCAATCATCGACTTCTTGAATGCCTTCATGTAAAACTTCGTGACGGGCATTTGGGACAAAATAATAAGAAACATTCATGGTGGGATGAATGTCTTGGTAACGCTTTAGTAATGATTTAAGTGCTGCTTCTGATTCAATCACCGGATCATGAACACCCGCAATCACATATACCGATGATAACTGAGTCGATTCAAATGATGCAGGCTGGTTAGTCGCTTCAATCAGTTTAAAAAAGAATTGATAAAAATAGGAATTATACGCATAACCCGATAAGGGATCGCTTTCGTAAGTCTTGACGTTATTTGAATTTTGACTCAACCAATTAAATTCAGCCCCTGGAATCTTCTTTTTAAGGGGATGATTGAGTAAACTCGATAGTATCTGATTTCTTTTTTTCTCTTGGTAAAAGATAGATATAAAAGCCGTGAGCGTCTTTATCGCTTTAATTTTTAAAGCCCCAAAATAAGGCAGGGATCCCATCCAAATCATGCGGTCAAATTGTTCCGGATATAAAGATGCGTAGCGACGTGCAAAAACCGATCCCATCGAATGGCCCATTAAAGTAAAAGAAACGTTTGGATAGCTTTTCATTACGTCTTCAGTCCAATGATTTAAATCCTTGAGAATAGATTCAAAATTATCTTCTTTTCTTAAAATACCGACGGCTTGAGAAGCACTTAATGACTTTCCATGGCCTTTCAAGTCCATGGTGCACACTAGAATATTTTGTTTTTCAAGCGCATCCATGAACCGTTGATACCTTAGTCCATGTTCACCCATTCCATGAATGATGAAAAGACCAAACCGAGGATGGGTGGGTTGGTTTTGATAGATAACCACATTTGGATTTGAAATGAGAAAAGATGTATTTATCATTTTATAACCTAAATTAATTATACCTCTTATTAAATTATTTCAAGCGATAGGTTTAACAAGAACGAATAATAAAAAAAGGA
>JAGYII010000022.1 GCA_018402725.1 Candidatus Izemoplasma sp.
ATCGCAATGTTACGGTCTTTTGGAGCGACGTCATTCACTAAGGCATCGTCAATGTAAAGTTCACCGGCGGGGATTTCTTCAAGTCCGGCGACCATTCTTAAGGTCGTAGACTTTCCACAGCCTGAAGGTCCAACAAAGACGATGAATTCTTTGTCTTTAACTTGAAGGTTAAAGTCAAAGACAGCTTGGACGTTATTGTCATACACTTTATCGATATTTTTAAATGTTAGCGTGGCCATACATTCACATCCCTTAATTGATAAGATGCCCTTATTGTAGCGAAAAAAAGCCCTTTTCGCATTAGGCACAGTGCACAAGCTTATGCGAAGAGGGCGTGAAGTAAAGCAAGGGTTTCAAAACGTCTTGGATTCAGTTTCATTTTCTTCTCAAAAAGATTCATCCGGTACTGAAAAGTATTGCGGTGAATATATAAGGCTTTCGCGGTTAAGGAAGCGTTCATCTCATTGTTTGCATAGGCAATCATCGTTTTGATGAGCTCTTCATCGAGGAGTGGCTCTAACCGTTTTTTTAAAGGTAAAGCAAGCTGAGGGGCTCTTAATACGGCTTGATATAAAAAGGCTTCAAGCGTATAAAAGTTCGGTTTAATCAGCGCTAAAGCGTCAAAGATCCATTCATCATTGAGATAATCAATGTCGACTGGGAGTGAAAGTGCCGTGACTTCAGGGTCAAAGTCTTGGGCGATTAATTCATAGACTTCTAACGGCGTTAGGATATCACTTTCATCCACCACAAAAGACCCCTTATAAGATGCTTCATCAACAATGACTAACGGATGAACCATTTCTTGGAGCGTTTCAATCAAGATATCTTGAGGATTTTTGAGGGATAGATAAAGGTGAGTTTCAATCATAGTTTAAGGTAACGCTCTACCACTTTTTCAGGCGTAAAGCCCAAGGTTTTTAAGATCTCATGATCAGGTCCTGACAACCCAAAACGGTCCAGTCCCATGACTTCTGATGACACTTGGTACCATAAACCAGGACTTCCCAGTTCAATCGCTAAACGCTTCGTCATTTCTTTAGGTAAGACTTTTTCTTGGACGGCTTTAGGTTGTCTGACAAAGCGGTCTAAAGAAGGCATTGAGACGACATTCACATGAATGCCTTGTTCTTTTAAAAGACTTTGAGCTTCTAAAGCCAGGCTGACTTCAGAGCCTGAAGCAATTAAGATGCCTTCTGGTTCAGCGACTTCTGATAAAAGGTAGCCACCAACTTTAAAAGCGTCATACCCAGGGGAAGTGACTACGGGAAGATTTTGGCGGGTTAAGACCAAGACACTGGGTTGATTAAGCGTTTCTACAGCGAGTCTTAAGGATAACCGGGTTTCATTCGCATCCGCCGGTCTAAAAACTTGCATGTTTGGGGTGGATCTAAACTGAGCGAGGTGTTCAACCGGTTGATGGGTGGGTCCATCTTCCCCGATAGCCACTGAATCGTGGGTAAAAATGAAGAGGGAGGGGAGACCCATGATGGCCGCTAAGCGCATCGAGGGTTTCATATAATCAGAAAACGTAAAGAAACCGCCACTCATGCCGCGGATATGGTGTAAGTTCATCCCGTTGACAATCGCGGCCATAGCGTGTTCTCTGACCCCAAAATTAAGGTTACGTCCGGTCCGGTTGTTTTTACTAAATGGCCCGTCGGCTCCTTTGACTTTGGTCGATCCTGATAAGTCCGCTGAACCGCCCATTAAAGCAGGGTATACGGCGCTCAGTTCTTCTAAGGCAACACCGATGGAAGTTCTGGTGGCTTCTGAACCTTCTAAGGGTTTTAACTTTAAAACTTCGGCTAAATTAGACGGTGTTTTTTGTTCAATGATATTAACAAGTTTCGCTTCAGCGGGATACGCCTTTTGATAGCGATCAAATAATGACTGCCACGTTTGATGGGCTTTTTGGCCTCGCTCGATGACATTCACTTGATAATCGTCATAGACGTCTTTTGCGACTTCAAAACGGCCTTCTTGATAATCAAAGACGCCTCTTAAACGTTCTGTTTCTTCTTTACCTAAAGGTGAGCCATGGACCGCAGAGGTCCCGGCTTTTGAAGATTGGAAGCCAATGATCGATTTGACTTCGATAAAACTCGGTTTATCCGAGGCTTTAGCCGCTTGAATCGCCGTCTCTAAAGCATCTAAATCATTTGCATCTTCAACGTATTGATAATCAAACTGAAAGCTCTCGATTAGTTTTTTGATATCTGTCGATGTACTATTTAAAGTCGGTCCATCAAGTTGAACGTCATTTGAATCCATTAAAATGATGAGTTTAGATAATTTTAAATGACCCGCTAACGCTAAGGCTTCCATGGCAACACCTTCTTGAAGATCTCCATCTGAACTTAATACATAGGTATAATGATCGACTACGGAGAAATCCGGTTGATTGAATTTATTTCTTAAGAAGGATTCTGCAATCGCAATGCCGACCGCGTGAGCGGTCCCTTGACCTAATGGGCCTGTTGTTGCGTCGACCCCTGGAGTGTCATGAAACTCGGGGTGACCCGGCGTTTTAGAACCAACTTGTCTAAAGGCTTTTAGATCTTCGATGGTTAAATCAAACCCTGATAGATGTAAAAGGGCATATAAAAGCGCGGAACCATGACCTGCACTTAAGATAAAACGGTCGCGGTTAAACCACGCGGGGTGTTTGGGATCAACATGCATATGTTTAGCAAAGAGTTGATAAACCATGGGGGCGGCCCCTAAGACCATCCCAGGGTGACCACTGTTGGCCTCATCAACCATATCTAGGCCTAAAAATCGTAATGCATCAATACTTTTCATGAACCATTCCATCCTTATTGAAATTGACCTAATTCGTTCACATTATACCTTAAAATCATCCTTTTTTCACTTCAAAAGAAAAGCCTTAGCACCCAAGTGCTAAGGCATGAATTAACCGATGGAACCTTCCATTTCAAGTTTAATCAGTTGATTCAGTTCAACGGCGTATTCCATCGGAAGTTCTTTTGCAAAAGGCTCAATAAAGCCCATGATAATCATTTCAGTCGCTTGTTCTTCTGAGAGTCCACGGCTCATTAAATAAAATAGTTGTTCTTCTGAGACCTTAGAGACTTTCGCTTCATGTTGAACCGTCGCATAGTCATTTCTGACGATATTATATGGTAAGGTATCAGAGGTTGAGATGCCATCAATGATGATGGTGTCGCATTCAATGTTACTTTTTGCCCCAATCGCTGATTTTTCATGACGGACTAAGCCACGATAATTGACACTCCCACCTTTAGCACTCATCGATTTAGAAATAATCGTTGATGAGGTGTTTTTACCGAGGTGAATCATTTTAGCCCCGGCATCATTCACCATGCCTTTGCCCGCAAAGGCAATCGAAATCGTGGTGCCTTTAGCCCGGTCCCCTTTTAAAATACATGAAGGGTATTTCATATTAACTTTAGAACCGATGTTACCATCGATCCATTCCATATGACCATCTTCTTCAACGATGGCCCGTTTAGTCACTAAATTGTAAACATTATTTGACCAGTTTTGAATCGTCGTGTATTTACAATGCGCCCCCTTCGCCACAAAGATTTCAACAATCGCGGCATGAAGGGAATCTTTACTGTAAACAGGAGCGGTACAACCCTCTACATAGTTGACTTTAGCGCCTTCATCAACAATAATCAATGTTCTTTCAAATTGACCCATTTGTTCTGAGTTAATTCTAAAATAAGATTGTAAAGGCTTTTCAACATGAACGCCTTTAGGGACGTAAATAAAAGAACCCCCACTCCATACTGCACTATTTAAAGCGGCGTATTTATTGTCATCAAGCGGCACACTTTGCGCAAAGTATTTTCTTAAAAGCTCAGGGTGTTCTCTTAAAGCCGTATCGGTATCGGTAAAGATAACGCCTTTTTCTTCAAGTTCTTTGATCGCAGAATGATATACAACTTCTGACTCAAACTGCGCCCCTACCCCTGCTAAAAATTTGCGTTCAGCTTCAGGGATCCCGAGTTTTTCAAAAGTTTCTTTAATTTCATCTGGAACATCATCCCATGAGTTTTCATTCCGCTCTGTGGAACGGCGGTAATAGGTGATCTCATCAAATTTAATGCCCGACAAATCAGGCCCCCATGTTGGGTTTTCCTTTTCAAAGAATGCTTTTAAGGCTTTGAGTCTGAATTCTAACATCCATTCAGGCTCATTTTTTATGTTTGAAATGCTTTTAACAACGTCTTCGTTAATTCCTTTTCCGGTATCAAAAATCGACTCGGTGATGGTATTAAAACCGTACTTATACTCTCCCCCGACAATCTCTTCTATCTCTCTTTTAGTTGCATCATTTTCAGCCATGATTAGTCCTCCTCTTTAATCGCAGATTCTAAGGCTTTCCAGCCTAAGGTAGCACACTTGATTCTTGCAGGGAAATCTTTAACCCCTTCAAAGGCGATTGCCTCATCCAGTTTTTCTGTGTTGATCGTTTGATTGAGTAACATTTTAGAGAATTCTAAGGATAGGTCTTTGGCTGCTTCGGTGGTTTTTCCTTTGACCATCTCACTCATGATTGAGGCTGAGGCACAACAAATCGAACAGCCGGATCCTTCTTGTTTGATATCTTCGATAATCCCATGCTTTACTTTAATGGATATGGTAATATCATCGCCACAGCTTGGATTATTTTGGTGAATGATGGTATAAGAAGAATCCGTGGGTTTTCCCAGGTTTCTAGGTTTTTTATAGTGGTCTAAGATGATTTGACGGTAGAGCGTTTTAAGTTGGGTCATTTAAAAGCCCCCTTAAAAAAAATGATAGCTTCATCTAGGGCTTTAATAAACGCATCGACATCTTCTTCGGTGTTATAAATATAAAACGAGGCTCTTAGGGTTGCCGGGACTTCAAGCCATTTCATCAAAAGCTGCGCACAATGATGGCCCGCTCTGATCGCGACATGATGTTCATCAAACGCGGTCACCGCGTCATGGGGATGAACCCCAATGATATTAAATAAAATGATCGAGCCTTCACTGTTAGGGTTGTAGATTTTAATGTCTTCTCGTTTATTTAAGGCCTTTAACGCTTTTTGTTTAAGCGCCTGAGTGTGGGTATGAATCGTGTCATAGCCAATCGTATTTAAATAATCAA
>JAGYII010000023.1 GCA_018402725.1 Candidatus Izemoplasma sp.
ATTCTTCAAAAAGTGGAACCCACCAAGAACACCTTTATCTTTAAAAGCCGGGACAGTTTAAATCAGTTTATTGATTCCCTTTAGGAGAACCTATGTTTGTAGACTTAGTTAGTATCACTGTAGAAAGCGGTAAAGGCGGCGATGGAGCCGTCGCTTTTCGACGTGAAGCCTATGTTCCTAAAGGCGGCCCCGATGGGGGCGATGGGGGCAGAGGAGGTCATGTTATTCTTGAAGGGGATGAAGGACTCTCTACTTTATTAGACCTTCGATACAAAAAACATTTCAAAGCGTTTCCAGGAGGCCCCGGTCTCAGCAAGAAACGCCACGGAAAAACGGGTGAAGATGCCATTATCTTAGTTCCACTTGGCACGCAGGTTTTTGATCCTCAAGGTCTTTTGGTGTGCGACATTAAAGAACATAAAGAACAGTTTATCCTCGTTGAAGGCGGCCGAGGAGGCCGTGGCAATGTGAAGTTTATCAATGCCCGCAACAACGCTCCTAAAATAGCTGAAAAAGGCGAACCTGGGACCACCCTTGATTTCACGTTTGAGCTTAAACTCTTAGCGGATGTGGGTTTAATTGGATTACCCAGTGTCGGAAAAAGCACGCTCATTAGTGTGATCAGTGCGGTCAAACCTAAAATTGCGGATTATCCATTTACCACGCTTGTCCCTAATTTAGGCGTCGTAAGTGTCCCTAATGGTCATTCCTTTGTGGTGGCGGATATGCCCGGACTGATTGAAGGGGCGGCGTTAGGCCAAGGATTGGGGCACCAATTCTTAAGACATATTGAGCGCACCCGGGTTTTGGTGCACGTGGTGGATATGGCACCTACCGATGTGAGCGATCCTTATAAGGCTTTCCAAACGATTCATAAAGAGCTAAAAGCGTATAATGAAGATCTCGCGAACCGCCCCATGATTATCGCGGCCAATAAAATGGACATTGAAGGCTCTGAAGAGCGACTTGAAGCCTTTAAGAAAAATGTCAAAGACATCCCGATTATTCCCATTAGTGCGTATCAAAAAACTAATTTAGATGAACTTTTGTATGCGATTGATAGTCTATTAATCGCCCATCCGATTGTTGAAAATAAACCCGATGACTTCAAACATTATAAGTTTGATCCCAAAGAAGATATTCCTTTTGAAATTCGCTTAGGTGATGATGGGGTCTATGAAGTCGATGGGGGAGAACTCCAACGTATCTTCCAAATGACGCACTTCGAACACGATCAAGCCGTCAAACGCTTTGCCCGTCAACTCCGCTTTTTAGGCGTTGATGAGGCGCTTCGTGAAAAAGGCGTTAAACACGGCGAAACCGTGCGGATATGTGGTTCTAATTTTGAGTTTGTGGATTAATAGTTTGACGACGAACGATAGGAGAGATTATGTTTAATTATCTCAAGGGAACGATTAAGTTCATTGATGCTAGAGGCATTACCTTAGATGTAAATGATGTGGGCTACCAAGTTGTTGCCCCCAATCCTTATGCCTTCAAGATTGACGAAAAAGTATTAATTTACACGTATTATTATGTTCGTGAAGATATCGCCCTTATCTACGGGTTCAAGTCCTCCGAACAAAAGACCCTCTTTGAAGATCTCATCAGTGTTAAAGGCATTGGTCCCAAAAGTGCTCTCGCCGTTTTGGCCAGTGCAGAAGTTAAAGATATTATTAGGGCCATTGAAACCGCAGACACCAAATATTTAAACCGGTTTCCAGGGATTGGTCCCAAAGCCGCCCAACAGATTATCTTAGATTTAAAAGGTAAACTGACGTATGATGGTATTCAAATCAAATCGTCTTCACGTTTAGAAGAGGTCGAAAGTGCCCTGGCTTCACTAGGGTACAAAGCCAAAGAGATTCAAAAGCTGACGGATGATTTAGATACTTCATTAGACACGGCTACGCTGGTAAGGCTTGCTTTAAGAAAAATCGCAAAATAAAGGACATCCTTCGATGTCCCTTTTTTATGTTAAATGAGTCATAATTTGATCTTTCGATAGATGGTTTCCCAGGGCCACCATCAAGAACAAGCGAGCTTTTAATCCGGTTAAATCCCCGGCTAATATGGCGCCTTTAGACACGAGATCTTTCCCGCCCCCATCATAACCATAGGTCCCAAAGACCCGGCCGCTTGGAACTCTTGAACTGATTAAAACAGGAATATTTTGATGAATCACTTTTTCAATGGAAGCTACCAAGTTCGGTGGAACATTCCCCCGGCCCATCGCTTCAATGACTAATCCATCAATGTGTTGGGAGGCATAGTAATCAATGATACCTGCGTCAATGCCAGTGTAGGTTTTAATAATCGGGACATTAGGAGCGATTTCATTATTGAAGTGATAGCGAGGCTTGGACATTGAACGATAATAAATAACATCACTCGCATCAATGACGCCAAGGGGACCAAATGAGAGCGATTGAAACGTATTCACATTAAGGGTATGGGTCTTCGTAACTTCTGAAGCCGCGTGAATTTCGTAATTCATCACGACTAAAACCCCTTTATTTTTTGATGCTTCATCAAGCGCCACATAGATTGAAGAGACCAGATTT
>JAGYII010000024.1 GCA_018402725.1 Candidatus Izemoplasma sp.
GCCCGCTTATTAAGCCGGCTTTTTTAATGGTTTAAAGGTGTTTTTTTTCAATGAGTTCAGCACTAATGATGGCGGACTGGAAAATGATTGGAAGCCCAGAACCTGGGTGGGTCGAACCCCCGACAAGGTATAAGTCATCGACGTCTTGATAGGCATTATGTGGCCTAAAGTGAAGCAGTTGTAAGAGCGTATGTTTTAAGGCGAAGGTGGCGCCTCGATATATTCCGGTTTTTTCCCAGTCAACGGGGGTAAAGGGTTTCTCAACTTCAATCTGACTGACATCAAAGCCAAGGCGTTCTTGAAGCCGTTTATATATTTTCGCTTTATAAGCGTCCTCTTCAAGGTCCCAGTTGATGCCAGAAGCCGTATTAGGAACCGGCACTAAGACCATCAGTGAGCTATGGCCTTTGGGGGCAAAAGAATCATCAACGATTGAAGGATGATATAAGTACATACTCATGTCATCGGATAAAATTTTATTTTTCTTTAAGTCTTTAGTGTAGCCTTCATAATCGCTTGATAAAAGGAGCGTATGGACGGGCCAATCGAGTTTTTCTTTGAGTCCTAAGTACAACATATAAGCGGAGACAGAGTAGCCTTTTTTAGCCATTTTTTTAGGCGTATATTTCTTTTGATTTTCAGAAGGAATGAGGGTTTCTACCATCGTCGGGACATCGGCATTGACGACGACGATATCCGCTTTAATTGGTTTTCCTTTTACGATTAAGCCGGTCGCTTTTTTTCCTTCGGTGATGACTTTGTCGACCGGATGAGCCGTTTTTATTTCACCGCCCATTTTTTTGAATTCTTCAGCCATCACATCTAAAAGTGCAGGGACCCCACCTTCGATATGATAGATGCCTTCAACATGTTCTAAATAAGATAGGATGGTAAAAAACCCAGGGGTCTCATCGGGGGTCATCCCTAAGTATTTAGATTGAAACTGCATTGAGTCTTTAAGTAAGGGAGCTTTAAACCGTTTTTTGATTTTTTTACGGATTGAGGACAGGCCTACATATTTCCCAAATTCAGCCATGTTTCCTTGAAGTAAATCCGTGGTTTTATTAAAGGGCCGGTACATGACTTCTTGCATCGCTTCAAAGATGATGGTTTCTCGTTCCATGAAGGCCCGGTAAGCATCGCCTTCCCCGAACTTATCTTCCACTTGCTTCACGAGTGTTTCAAAGTCCCCCGACAATTGCCAAGGGTGATTAGGAGTGTTGAGTTCATAGATAGGATCAAGGCGTTTCATTGGAACTAAGGCATCAAAATCAAGGCCCGCTTTTTCAAAGAGCTTTCTAAAGGCTGATAAATAAACAATAAAAGAAGGGCCCTGGGAAAACATATAGTCGCCCACTTTCAAACGTTTAGAACGACCCCCAATGACGTTATCTTTTTCATAGATGGTCACTGAGTGACCTTTAGATGCTAAGAGAAGTCCAGCTGCTAAACCGCCAGGACCCGCTCCAACAATCGCTATTTTTTTCATATTTACCTCATTGAATAATATAGCATAAAACCGTGCCTCGCGTTGACAATAGCGCCCAATTTGTTACTATAAGGATGTTACATATCTTCAGGGCAGGGTGTAATTCCCGACCGGCGGTACAGTCCGCGAGCGCACGCATGACAAGGTGTAATTCCTTGACCGACCGTAAAGTCTGGATGGAAGAAGATGTTTTTTTCATTTTGCCTAGCGATATGTTCATCGCTTTTTTTATGGAGGAAATCATGCGTTTAAATCCCCAAAACCGGGTTCAAAAAATCTCACTGATTGGTATCTTAGCAGGTCTTGGAGCGGTCTTAATGGCCTTTATTCAAATCCCCTATCCTCCGGTCCCTTTTTTAAGAATTGAATTTTCAGACGTGGTGGTATTGCTTGCCTTTTTAATTTACGGGTGGAAAGAAGCGGCGTTTGTCGGTCTTTTAAAGGCCTTAGTCAATGCCCTTGTCTTAGGCCCCGTCGGACCGATTGCGATTGGTCAAATCAGTGCCTTTATGGCTTCAATGAGTTATGTCTTAGGCCTCGCCTTGGTCTTAAAGTATCTCGTTAAAACCCCGTCTATATTTAGAGGTATCTTGATCATTAGCTTGGTCACCAGCGTCATGGTGATTGTCAATTATTTCTTTGTGACTCCGATTTACTTTGGATCTTGGACCTATTTAGGTGTCAGAGAATGGCTTAATTTATCTAGTTTTGGGCTCTCAGGAACCGGGTCGTACTTAGCGACGATTGTGGTGGTCTACACGCCTTTTAATATTCTCAAAGGAATCGCCGTGATGACGGTCTATTTTATCGTTGCTAAAGCGGTTATCGCCTTCACTGAACTGGAATCTAAACCGACTTTTTAACAACGTCTTGAATGATATTTTAGGCACCTAAGACTAAGAAATCTTCGTTTCATTTATAATAGAGTAAGAGGTGTATGATGGATAAAAATGAATTAAAGAAAAAACTGACTCCGATGCAATTTTATGTGACGCAACAAAACGGGACCGAACCCCCGTTTAAAAATGAATTCTATGCCAACCAAAAACCA
>JAGYII010000025.1 GCA_018402725.1 Candidatus Izemoplasma sp.
TTGATTTTTATGCGAAACTCACGCAAAAATATCCCATTGTCTCGATTGAAGATGGCCTTGATGAAAATGACTGGGCGGGCTGGAAAATCCTGACCGATAAACTTGGTAGAAAAGTCCAACTCGTGGGCGATGATTTATTCGTGACGAACACGAAAAAACTCGCGGAAGGCATTGAAAAAGGGATTGGCAACTCGATTCTCATCAAAGTTAATCAAATCGGCACCATCACTGAAACCATCGACGCCATAGAAATGGCCAAACAAGCGAATTATACCGCCGTCATTTCTCACCGTTCAGGCGAAACAGAAGATGCGACGATTGCGGATTTAGCGGTCGCTTTGAACGCCGGACAAATCAAAACAGGATCCCTTTCTAGAACTGACCGGATTGCGAAATATAACCAACTCTTAAGAATTGAAGATGAATTAGGGGATGCCGCCATTTATCTCGGAAGAAAAGTCTTTTATAATTTAAAATAAAAAGAGGAACCCATCCTCTTTTTTCACTTTAAAGGAGTTTTATGCTGATTTTAAGTTATCTAGTGTTGGCGGTGGTGATTGTATTTTCAGCCCATCAACTCAGTATTCAACTGGATATCATTGATAAAAAAACAAAAATTTCCGGCGCCGTTTTGGGCGGGTTATTATTAGCCGCCATTACCAGTCTTCCTGAACTGATTACGTCTTTAACGGGCGCTCTTTATTTAGATGAAGGGGCGTTGGCTTTTGGGAATGTATGGGGCTCTAACTTATTTAATGTCCTGATTATTGCGGGGGTCGATATTGTCTTTTTCAAACATCTCTTTTTTGAAAAAGTGAAATATCCGAAAGAGCCTTTGCATTACTTATTCATGATGTACATGGCCTTCAGTATCCCGCTCTTGTTTAATTATTTAGGGTGGGTTGATTTAGGAGAATGGACCGTTTCATTCGGGGCGAGTTTTAATGTCGCGAGCCTCGTGATTTTAGGGCTTTATATTTTATCGGTGCGTGTCTTACCGACCTTTGATGAAGCGAAAGATGACGTGATTGTTAGTTCAGTTAAAAAACCGGTCTTATTATTTAGTCTCTTTGCGGTTGTGGTCGTAGCGGCCAGTATTGGCCTCACTATCTTTAGTAATGAGCTTGCTGAAACGTATGGTTTATCTAAATCGTTTGCGGGGGCTTTACTATTAGGCGCCGCGACCAGTTTACCCGAACTGACCACGGTGATTAGTTTATTTAAACTAAAAAGTTATACGATTGCGCTTGGGAATATCATTGGTTCAAACCTCTTTAACTTCTTAATCATTGCGCTCACCGACTTTGCGGTGATTAATAAAGATATTTGGTTAGAAGCGACCCAGGATGCTGCGACGTTAGAAAATATGACTTGGCTCTTGCTTTTAGGGGTATTAAACACTATAATATTACTCGTTGCTCTTACCTTTAAAAGAAGCACCAATAAAAAATGGTACTATCTCATCCCCGGAAGCATTGTACTGACGTACATGCTTTACTTGTGGGTTTCAATTTAGGAGGTTTCAATGGGCGTTGCCGATGTCTTACTTATTATTGTGTCGATTGTGTTAATTACACTTGTCGTCGTTCAAAACTCTAAAGATGATGCATCGAATGCATTCAGTGGTGAAAAGTCAGATCTTTTTTCAAATAAAAAAGAACGAGGCTTTGAACTGATGCTTTCGCGAATCACCTTGGGTGCGAGCGCACTATTTATCATTTTGGCCATTTGGGCCATGACAGGTTTATAATTATCTTAAAGACACTTGAAAAAGTGTCTTTTTTTATCCTTAAGGAGTTTTATGCAAGACCAAATCATTCAGCATCTCAAACAAAGAAAAATGTCGATGGACGCGCTTTATCAAGCGCTTTTACTCGTGAATGCGGATGATTATAAGGCCTTAGCAAAAACCCTGAATCAAATGGAAGAAGATTATTTAATTGCCCTCGGGCCTGATTTTAAATATCGCTATCTCACCCCGAGTAAAGTCTTTAAAGGGACGCTTGATTTAAAAGCCAAAGGCTATGGATTTTTACTCCCAGAAGCTGAAGGTTATGATGATATTTATATTCCGCCCGGTCAAACTGAAGGAGCGATGGATAAAGATATCGTCCTCGTTGAAATATCAGGAAACTTCCAGCGCCGCGTCGAAGGCCGCGTCATTAAAATCATCAAGCGTCATTACCAAAATATGATTGGAACGCTGATCATTAAACCGAAAGCTGCCTACGTTGAACCGCTTGATAAGTCAACGCCTCTCCCTGTTAAGATTAAACTTAAACACACCGAAGGGTATCATCATTTAGACCGCGTCGAAGTGAAAATCTATAGTTATCAAAAAGATCATCTTAAAGGCCAAATCACCCGTAAAGTGGGGTCTTCTAAAGATGCTGATTTAGACA
>JAGYII010000026.1 GCA_018402725.1 Candidatus Izemoplasma sp.
AATAGATATACACCTTTTGAAACGGATTCGATATTTTCTTGATTATTAGTTTGGTTTTCGTTTAGATGAAAACTCGACCTCTCATCCGACGGGCTATAAAGTGTTAAATTTTGAAAATATTAATGAATTTTTTGGCCCTAGGTTAAATGTATGGTAATATTCATTATTATTCCAATTAAAAGTTCATTGTGGGAGGCGTTTATGTTAAGTATTAAAGACTTACAAAAGCACTACCGAAGTAAAAAAGGAGAGGACTTTCACGCCCTTAAAGGATTGAACATTGATTTTCCAACAAAGGGCTTTGTTTTTATCATCGGTAAATCAGGATCTGGAAAGTCAACCTTGCTTAATGTGTTGGGTGGGCTTGATCGTTATGATTCGGGTGAAATATTCATCAAAGGAAAATCATCCAAAACCTTTAAGTCTAAAGAGTGGGATTCCTACCGGAATACTTATTTGGGCTTTGTTTTTCAAGATTTCAATATCATCGATAGTTACACCATTGGCGCTAACATTGCTTTAGCCTTACAACTTCAAGGCGTTAAAGCCAACGAAGCCAAAACAAGAACCATCGAAATCTTGGAGAGTGTTGAAGCTGGGGAACTGATTGACCGGAAACCCAATGAATTATCGGGTGGCCAAAAACAACGGATCGCGATTGCAAGAGCACTGGTAAAAAATCCAGAGATCATCATTGCTGATGAACCGACTGGAAATTTAGACAGTGAGACCAGTGCCATCATTATGAGCATCTTAAAGCGTCTAGCTGAAGAGCGCTTAGTCATCATGGTCACCCATGATTTAGATTTCGCAAATGATTATGGCGACCGAGTCATTGAAATGCGAGATGGGAATATCATTAAGGATGAATCTCGCTCGGTGAAGACTCAAGAGAGCATCCAAACTTTTAAAAGTGAACGAAATAAAGATGAGACCGCTATTAAGCTTCCCAAAGGGTCTTCTTTAACGCAAGAAACCGTTGACGCCATCAATCAGTTGATTCGTAAAAATCCTTCTCAAAACATCTACCTAACTGCCAGTGTAGACCCTTCTGTAGCGGCCGTTATCAATCAAAAAGTCCTCACCGCCCAAAGTCAAAAGGATTCTTCGACCGCGGTTGAACTTGATTACACGATTAAAGGGGCCTTCCACTTAATCAAATCAAAACTTCCTTTCCATAATAGTTTTTCGATGGCTTTAAACTCGATTTGGACGAAAAAGTTCAAACTTCTTTTTGTGGTGGTGTTATTTATTGCCGCCATTGGCTTATTTGGCTTTTCAAGAACCGTCACCCGGTTTGATTTCCCAATGGCTTCTTCGCTCTCATATTTAGAGTCAGGAACGGATCAGGTATTGTTATCTAAACAAATCGAAGTGCTTCAACCTTGGGGCGAAACAGAGAATGTGAATTCGATTTTCCTTAAGTCTGAAACCAATGAACTTAGAGCCCAGACAAACTTACCGTTTGGGTATACATATGAATTTGCAGCCCCCATTTCATTAGGCAACAGTCAAGACAATACACTCGTTAAAGCGAAACAAATAAAAGGGATTTTAGAAATTGAAACCTTGCGAGCGATGAATTTAGATTTAGAACTTGGACGGTTCCCGCTTAATGATGATGAAGTGATGATCACTGATTATGTAGCTGAACAATTAAAGACCACGACCTTAGAGGCTTACTTAAATTCAAATCCAACGTTAAAACTTCCTTTTAAAACGGTTAAAGTGGTCGGTATCCTTGCGACTGATTATGAAGACTATTTATATTTAAATGGCTTAAATGAAACGCAATTACGCGGGGAGCAAGCCAGTGTGTTGGCTTTTAATAATAGTAATAATATTTTATATTCACGCGTGGTGGTGGCTTCTGGTTTTTATGAGGCCTATGAAGAAGCCATCGACGTGATGATGAATTATTACAGCCTAACGGTATATATTGCTTCTAGAGATAATGATAATGACTTCCCGTATGATTTTATCGGAGAAGCGTTCTTAGATCCTTCTCACGAAATAATCGGCACCGATTATGTGGCTTACTTTAGTGGATATTCAAGTGTCCCTGAAAATGGCATCTTAATTGATACGAACACATATGCACGACTTTTGATGTCTTTAGGCCGAATTAATGATATGTCAGCCCTAGAATATCTTTACAATTGGGGACCCTTAGCGCCTAAAGTGGCTCGTTTACAAGCTGCTGGGTT
>JAGYII010000027.1 GCA_018402725.1 Candidatus Izemoplasma sp.
AAGACTGCGCATATTTATTCCGCCTTAGTCAGAGCCACCTCTGCGTGGGATGCTGACCGGAGTGGAGCGTTAGAAGATTCTAATATCGGGGGCTTTAAAGAAACCGGAACTTTCTTAAAAATGATCGCTTTGCTCCCGCGACTTAAAGCGATGGGTATTAACACGATGTATCTTCTTCCGATTACGGAATACTCTTTAAAAGATAAAAAAGGAGAACTGGGTTCTCCTTACGGAATTAAGGATTTATTTAAAATCGATCCGCATCTCTCTGACCCGATGGTCGAAGATGATTTAACCCTCAATGAGCAATTTGCGGCCTTTGTTGAAGCCTGTCATATTTTAGATATGCGGGTCATGATTGATATCATCCCAAGAACCAATGCGGTGGATTCAAGCTTTATTAAAGACCATCCCGATTGGTTTTACTGGGTCGATGCGAAAAGCTTTAAACAGTATGCACCCCCGCCCGTTGCAGGCATCCCGCCGCTGACTCAGCCCCGGCCTGAAGATTTTAAAACGATGTACAAGGATAAAAAAGTACTTGCCCATTTAGCCCGCTTTAGAAATGACCCAAAAACGACCGATCCTAAAAAATGGGAAAAGGTTCAAAAAGAAGTTCCGTTAGTGGATGCGATTGAAAAAGCCTATGGCTTAAAAATCGCCCCCGCCTTTAGTGATCATATCAATGACCCTCAGCCCCCGTGGACGGACATTACGTTTTTTAGACTGTATCTCGATCATCCTAAAGAAGCCCAAGCTTTTGTTAAAAAAGACCAACCGCCTTACATCTTATTTGATTCGATTAAATCAAATCTTTACCCGGGGAAAAAACCAAACCTTCCGTTATGGGAGATGTTGTCAGGGATTATCCCCTATTTCCAAGAGACCTTTGGAATTGATGGGGCCCGGATTGATATGGGGCATGCCTTACCCCATGAACTCTTAGAGATGATTATTTCTAAAGCCAGAAAGATTGATTCTGACTTTGGGTTTATCGCTGAAGAACTTCAACCGAAAAATGCAGCGACCGCGTTAAAAGCAGGCTATAACTTAATCATTTCTAATGGCTTTATCATGCAGCCCCGCGTTTTTGAGGGTAAAGCCAAACAATTCTTTACTGAATCCAAAGACTTACCCTTACCGGTCTTTGCGGCGGCAGAAACCCACGACACTCCTCGCATTTCTTCAAGAGATGGGGGACGGGTCTTAGCCAATACTTTAACGCTATTAAATTATTTCATGCCGAACGGGGTCTTCTTTCTCAATACAGGCTTAGAAGTATATGAACCTCAACCGATTAATCTAGGGCTTGATAGTTCTTCCGAAGATTTATACCGGCTTGAAAAAGACGATCCTTTTTACGGAAAACTCGCATTATTTGACCGCTATCAACTCCATTACCTTCACCCTCAACGTTTTGATATCTACAACATGCTTTCTTTCTTGAAACCTTTAAAAGAAACGTATCAAGACGCTTTAATGGACCCTAAAAAAACCACCTATTTTGAAAGTGATCAACCGTTCTTTATTGGCTATGTCAGTGAAAAATCAAAAACCAAGCGGCTCTTGGTTCTTTCAAACTTAAATCCTTACGGCGATACGTACTTAAATCTATCCTTAGAAAAGGTTTTAAAAACGCCTTCAAAAAATCCAAAACTTCTCTTTTCAACGCACGAAAGCCCCAGAGACTACACCCAAATTACCGGACACATCCTGGATTTACATCTTGGGGCCGGCGAAGTAAAAATCATCGAACTATAATATGTTAGAATACACTTGATATTAAAGGAGGCCTACTTGAAAGGGATAATTTTAGCAGGGGGATCTGGCACTAGACTTTACCCACTCACAAATGTATTAAGTAAACAACTGCTTCCAATTTATGATAAGCCCATGATTTACTATCCATTGTCCATTTTAATGTTGGCTGACATAAAAGATATATTGATCATTTCAACTCCTCAAGATTTGCCTAGTTTTAAGAAATTATTGGGTTGTGGAGATAGATTTGGAATCAATCTAGAATATGCAGAGCAACCTAACCCTGACGGGCTAGCTCAAGCATTTGTTATTGGTGAAGAATTTATAGGTGAAGATAGTGTAGCCATGATTTTAGGTGATAATATTTTTTATGGAAGTGGTATTAGTGAAATACTTAAACAAGCATCAATTAGTGCTATTAAAGGAA
>JAGYII010000028.1 GCA_018402725.1 Candidatus Izemoplasma sp.
TGTAATAACGGACAGACATCGGAATTTTCATCGGTGGCCTCCATATTTTTTAAACCAGTCTTGGATCGCATACAACCTTTTAATTCGTGCATGGGGTTTTCCACTTCTTGAAAGTTCGTGATTTTCATTTTTAAACCATACTAAATCGGTATCCACCCCGTTATTTTTTAAAACAGCGTAAAGTTGTTGGGCTTGTTCGACCGGACACCGATAATCTTGATCAGAATGGATAAACCTGAGGGGTATTTTGATCTTTAAGGCATGTTTTAATGGCGATTGGTCCCAGAGTTTATCGCGGTCATGTAAGGGATGTCCACCGGTCTGGTCCACGCCAAACGTTGACCCAATGTCAGACGTCCCATAAAACGAAAGCCAATTCGAAATCGAGCGCTGCGTGACGGCCGCTTTAAAACGGTGGGTTTGACTAATCGCCCAGTTGGTCATGAAGCCTCCATACGATCCCCCCGTGATATAGACTTTATCTTTATCAATGGGATAATGATTGAGAACGTGATCGGTAAAGGCCATGAAGTCTTCATAATCAATCTGACCGTACTGCCCTCTTAAATCCGCAAAGGCATCTCCTTTGCCATCAGAGCCTCTCGGGTTACAGAAAAAGACAGCATAGCCTAAAGAAGCCCAGACTTGCATTTCATGATAATAGACCGCCCCATATACGGTTTTAGGGCCCCCGTGAATATCTAAGATTGCGGGGACTTTCCCTTTTGTATCCGGGAGGATGATAAAGCCTTCGACCTGATGCGTCTTTAAATCAACCGTAACCGGAGTAGGGGTGAAAGGTTTAAATTCTTTATTTAAAAAGGCATTTTTACGGGTGAGGTTTTTCATCGGTTGATGAGGCTTAAAGGTGACGACTTCTTGAAGCGTGGTGATGCCTAAATACACCGCAACGAATTGGTCGTTCACTTCAATCAACCCGTCTATAGCCCCTTCAACGTCTTGGATTTTTTTTAGGCCCTCATGATTAAGTTGATACAGGGCACTGTGATCTTTTTCAGTCACTGTGAACGTAATGGTCGGTCCTTGGATGACTTTTTTTGAGCCTAAATACCGGACGTCTGACCCGATGGTATTCCCAATGGAAAGATCAGGATTTAGCCAGGGTTTCAATCCTTTTTCTAAGGTATATAGTTGTGAGCTTTCGTTATTACCATAAGTTTTTCGGTCCGTCGCTAAGACCACAGGCTTATCCCCTAAGAACCATACATCACGAATCGAATAATTTAAGGAAGCCTCTTCGACCTTCGGTTTTAAAGTGCTGACTGAACATGTGTAAAGTTGACTGCCGGGTTGGCCGAAATCTTTAAAGGGTTGACCCGTGAAATAAATTGTATCTAAAGATGGATTCACTGACACATGATCCACATCAAAATCATCCTGGGTGATCAGTTTGATCGATCCATCCTTAAGTTGGTAGACCCCAAGATAGGTTCGTTTTTCAGTGATAAATCCAGATCCGTTAAAATAATAAGGAAGTTGGTTGATGTCTTCATAAAGCTTATCTTTTAGATGGGTCTTTAAATCCGCTTTACGTTCTTTTAGGGTCATCAATACCCGTTTGACCGTGGTCGGGGTTGCTTGTAAAGTGATGAGGATTAAGTCACTCGATAAGACTGATTGGAATGAGACTTTAAACGGAAGTTCGGCCGTTTTTTTTAGTTTTTTAGAAGGAATATGGTACGTATATAAAGCAAAGGATTCTTGATTTTTGGAAGCTTTGATTTCTGACTTGGTTTGCGCAGTTTCAATCAACAATTCATCGTCATTTAAAAAGATAAATTGCGTGCTTTCTTTGAGGTTTAAAACCGTCTTTAGTTCTTTTAAATCACCGACCATGAGTTGATGATGGTAGGTATTTTCTTTTTCATTGGCTTTCGACGCTAAAACGGCAAAGCGGGTTTTTAGCGGGGATGCGGTGAGTTTTCCAAAATGCGTAAAGCGCTTGAGGGTTTCAGGTTTTAATGCGTTCATAAGACCTCCATAACTTTTTTATAGTATACCAAAAATTTGACTAAAATCTTGAAGATGGGGGTCTTTTTTAACCCGCAGTTAACAGACTTTAGGCTATACTATGCTCATGATAAAAACCTTCTTAAAAGATGTTTTCATATGCTCGCTGTCTGCATTTGGAGGACCT
>JAGYII010000029.1 GCA_018402725.1 Candidatus Izemoplasma sp.
AAGGCTTGGTGATTGGGGCCGAAGTTCTTACGAAAATCATTGATTTTACGGACCGCAATACCTGTGTCTTATTTGGAGATGGCGCTGGGGCGTTTATTTTAGAAGCCTCCACCCATCCCCATTTTAAAGCGGTCGATATCCACGCCGATGGGGTGGTGGACTCGCTTGCTTTAGAAAGCTATCCTTTAAAAGAAAATCTACTCACCCCGCAAAGTGCGTGGCCCTTCTTACAAATGCAAGGGAAAGAAGTCTTCCGCTTTGCCGTGGATGCGGTGCCAAAAGTGATTCAAAGTTTACTGGATCAAACCGGATACACATCCTCTGATATAGGAGCGTTTGTCCTGCATCAAGCCAACCAACGAATTTTA
This sequence comes from Candidatus Izemoplasma sp., assembly GCA_018402725.1. Lineage (GTDB taxonomy): Bacteria > Bacillota_I > Bacilli_A > Izemoplasmatales > Izemoplasmataceae > JAGYII01. The sequence continues at coordinate 369 of JAGYII010000029.1, forward strand.
GATAAAGCGGCTAAAGATTTTGGCATTGATACTGCTAAACTGGTTTCAACCCTTGAATACACCGGAAATACGTCCTCTGCTTCGGTGCCAATTGCGTTTGAAAAAGCACTTGAACAAGGCATGATTAAACGCGGAGATAACGTCGTGATGGTCGGCTTTGGGGGCGGATTAACTTGGGGAGGCGTCCTTGTTGAATACTAAGACCGCCTTCATCTTTGGGGGTCAAGGCTCGCAAGTGATGAACATGGGGCTTGATTTATTATCAAATCCTTCCATTCAAACCTTATGGGATCAAGCGAAAACGATCACGGGGATTGATTTTCAAAAGGCTGTTTCTGATGAAATCCTCTTATCTCAAACCCAATATGTTCAACCCCTGATCTTATTGGTTCAAGAATCATTAAGACGTCTCATCAACATCACCCCAGAAGCGGTTGCTGGACAATCCTTAGGAGAATACAACGCTTTGATCGCTTCAGAGGTATTAAGCTTTGAAGAAGCCTTAAGATTAGTCGTTAAGCGGGGAGAAGCGATGGCGGCAGCGCTTGAAGAAAAAACCATGATGAAAGCCGCCTTAGGCGATCTTTCAAATCTAAATGAACTCTTAAAAATCGATGGCCTTTATGTCTCTAATTTGAACAGCCCAAATCAAGCAGTGATTGGGGGCACTCCTGAGGCCTTTGAAAACGTAAAAGAACTTCCTCAAGGAATCAAACGACTGATCCCTTTAAAAACGGAAGGCGCCTTTCATACGCCTTACATGAAAAAAGCCGTGAATTTATTTGAAAAAGCCTTTGAAGACATTTCGATGCATCCCCCTAAGCTTAGTCTTTATCAAAATGTCTCGGGTCAAGAAGCCTTGACTATCACCCAAGAAAGTTTACTAGACCACTTGATCAAACCCGTCCAGTTTTACCCGATCATTGCAGCGATGATTCATCGCGGTATTGATACCTTTATTGAAATCGCTCCCTCTTCAATCCTTTCAAAAACGATTCAACAAATCAATCCTAGTGTCACCGTCATCTCAGTGACCGATTTAGATTCTATCCACGCCTTAAATACATAGGAGACCATATGTCTAAAGTAGCCCTCATCACCGGTGCCACCGGTGGGATTGGGAAAGCCATGACCCTTGCTTTTTCAAAAGCTGGTTATGATGTCGCGATTCACACCTTTTCAAATCCCAATAAAGCCTTAGAACTAAAAAAGGCGTGTCTTAAAAACGGAGTAAACGCCGAGATTTTTCAAGCTGACTTAACCGGTTTAGAAGCTTCTAAAAAACTCATTGAAGACATTACTTCTTCTTTAGGGCCTGTTGAGGTCCTTGTTAATAATGCGGGTATCACTAAAGACCAACTCTTTATGCGGATGAGTGAAGAAGACTTTTGGCAGGTGATCCAAACCAATTTAGGGAGTGTCTATAATCTTTCTAAAGCCGTGATTCGTTCGATGATCAAAAACGAATCAGGGCGCATTATCAATATTTCTAGTGTCGTTGCCACCCTTGGTAATCCGGGTCAGGTCAACTATGTCTCTTCGAAAGCTGCAATCGAAGGCTTTACCAAAGCCTTGGCGAAGGAAGTCGCTAAAAAAGGCATTACTGTCAATGCGGTGGCCCCTGGATTTATCGAAACCGAAATGACGTCAGACTTGCCTGATGACATCAAACA